>JAYTXC010000166.1:0-3260 GCA_043743145.1 Rhodospirillales bacterium | reverse complement strand
AGCCAGTGTGGTCAGACGGCGGAAGTGCCGTTCCAACCGCGTGGCGATAAGCCCGTCTATTGCCGCGACTGCTTCGCCACGAAATCGTCCTCGAACCGGTAAGTACGCGCGAACATCGCGTTGACGGAAGCGCCCCGCTTTTCAGTGAAGCGGGGCGTTCCGTTTGTCGGCGTGTTCCGATATAGCTAAAAGCAAAGATCTCGGCGATGACTTGTGCGTGCGATCATGCCGGATTGTCGCATATGCAATCTCATGTGGTAAGCGGACGACTCCGCACGCGTGACTCGGGTGCCTCGTCGCTCTCGAAATCGTCGCGGACGCCGAGAGACTTGCCTGGGCGCCAGTCGCGTGACGTGCGCATAATGTAGCGCAACGCGAGCAGGCCGCGCGGATACAGCTCGCGTCACATCACGAGGATCGCTGCAAACGACACGCGGTCCATGCCCGAGCGATCGATCCAGATCGTGCGCATCCCGGCGGCGACCGCGGGTCCGATCTGGCGCGCGAGATCAATGCCCACAAACCATACACCTTCGATTGCCAGACGTAGCGGATGAGCGATGTCGTCGAAGCCTCATAAAGCGCCCGGATCGCCCGCGAAGGGTGCGACGTGAACGATCGTCCCCGCGAAGCCTGTTGCGTTGGCCTTGCACTGGTCGACGGAGGGTAACCCCTCGCCGATCTCCGAGTGCCGATCGCCGAGCGCCGAGCGCCGAGTGCCGCGAGCAGCAGCCGAGGCGTGCGGGATCGGCGCGGCCCCATGCGTCCGTGCGCTTCGATCGTGCGATCGTCGGCCGGGATGCGATGCGGACCGAGCAAGGCGGCGGCCGCAGCGCTCAGCTCGACGACGGAGTCGATCGGCGTTCGGGCAACCGCCGTCCTCGACGCTTCGTCGCGAACATCGATGGGAAGCGCCGTTTTGGCGATGTCACCCGACGGAGCCGCGCGCGAGCACCACGGCGAACGTTCCTGTGACGAGCATCAACGTGCCGAGGCCCCGGCTTCGATGAGATCGTTCGCCTGGCGTGCGCTCACGGCATCGTGGCGCGCCACGCTTCGAGCACATTCGCGACCGTCCACGCTTGCGCGATCGCGCCACGCGGCGCGAAGGGCGCATCGCCATCGGCGATCTCCGCGAGGGTACCGACGCCGTAGCGATCGAGATGATGGCGATACGGTTCGAGATACGAGCGCGCGATCTCGCGCGACACGCCGCATCGCAAGAGCGCCTCGACCCACGGACCGATGAGCCAACCCCAGACCGTGCCTTGGTGATACGCGCCATCGCGCGCAACCACGTCGCCGCCATAGCGGCCGCGATACGCGGGATCGTCGCGATCGAGGCTGCGCAATCCGTACGATGTGACGAGTTGCGCACCGCACGCACCGACGATCGCGCGCCGCAGGCCGAGTGAAAATGGCGAATACGGCAGCGACGCCGCGAAGAGCTGATTGGGGCGCATCGTCGCATCGTTGCCTGCGGGACCATCGATCACGTCGAAACAGCGCGTGTGCTGCGCATCCCAAAAGCGCGCGAAACCAGCTTCCGCGCGGTCGGCGAGCGCGCCGAAGCGACGCGCCGAGGCCGCATCGCTCGCGCGCGTCGCGAACGATGCGAGAACGCGGAGTGCGTTGTACCAGAGTGCGTTCACTTCGATCGTCTTGCCGATGCGCGGCGTAACGACCCAATCGCCGACTTTGGCGTCCATCCACGTCAACTGCACGCCGGGTTCGCCTGCGAAGACGAGGCCGTCGCTGGGATCGACGCCGATGTGGAAGCGCGTGCCGGTCTCATAGGCGTCGACGATCCCCGCGAGCGTCGGCGCGAGATCGCGCACGAGTGTGAGATCGTTCGTCGACACGTCGTAGGCGCGCACGGCTTCGATGAACCACAGCGCCGCATCGACGGTGTTATATTCCGGCGGCGAGCCCGCGTCGGGAAAATAGTTCGGGAGCATACCACGGTCGACGTAACGCGCGAAGGTGCGCAAGATCGTCGCCGCGATCTCTGGTCGCCCCGTCGCGAGTGCGATCCCCGGGAGCGCGATCATCGTGTCGCGACCCCAGTCGCCGAACCAGTGATAACCCGCGACGACCGACATCGCGCTCGGATCTTTTGCGAGCGGGCGCGCGACGACGAATTGATCCGCCGCGAGTACGAGCTGCTCGATCCACGCCGGCACGGGGCCCGCCGCTCCGAGCGTCGGACGTGCCGCTTCGACGAGCGTGCGCTCGCGCGTCACGCGCCGTTCGCGCGCGTGCGCGTCGATCGTCGGCGCTTCGCCGCCGCCCGCAAGCGCGATCGTCACGCGATCGTGTTCGGCATCGAAGTCGAGGGCAAGCGACGCGGCGAGCAGATGATCCTCGACGCTCTCGAGCCCGCGTTCGGCTTCGCGCGGCAAGGCGAAATCGTGATACCAGGTGTGCTCGGCTACGGCGGTTCCGCGATCGGTGACGATCCAGATCGGTATCGCGCCATCGTAGGCATCGACGCGAACGCGAGCGCCATCCGCGCGCGTTTGCATCTGCCATGTGCCCGCGTGCGTCGAGCCGTGAAAATCGCGATAGTTGACGAACACGCGCAGCTCGAGTTCGAGATGCGCGTTCGCGCGCACGACGCGATACTCAACGTAGGTCACGTTGCGGCCGTGCTCCATCCATATGCGTTTTTCGAGCAACGCGTCGTCGATCGCGAACGTCCACACGGGCGTCGTGCCCTCGAGACGAAAGCGTTCGATGTTGCGGTACCCCTGCGGTGCGATCGCGCCGCTCGCCCAACGATTGGTCGCAAGATCGAAGGCGTTCTCCCGATACGTTACTCTTTCGTCGATCTTCGTCACGAGCAACGTGCGTTTCACCGGCGGCTCGAGCGCGGCGACGAGCAGGCCGTGATACCGTCGCGTCGACGATCCCGCGATCGTCGCCGAGGCATAACCGCCGATCCCGTTGGTTGCGAGCCACTCGCGCGCCTCGGCGCTGCCGGCATCTCCGAATGCTTCACGTCCGACATCGATCATCGCCGAACGATACCACGATGTTCGAAGCCTGCGTGTAACGGGCCTTACTCGCGTCTCGCGCGCACGGCGTAACATCGGTGCGGTGTTTTTGTAGCGTCAGGTCGATTCGTTTGGAGCCGGGGAGCCAGTTTGAAAGCGCATTCGTATCGAGAAGCTCCTTCGAGCCGCCGAGCTTCCGAAGCATTTCCGGTGGCAACGGAGGTCGAAATCTTCGTGGACGATCGGTTGGAGCGCGCCAACGGT
>JAYTXC010000165.1:0-3532 GCA_043743145.1 Rhodospirillales bacterium | reverse complement strand
AGTAGCTCAGTGGTAGAGCATCGCCTTGCCAAGGCGAGGGTCGCGAGTTCGAATCTCGTCTTCCGCTCCAGTTTCGTAGCCGCGGTGCCTCGTGCCGCGGCTTTACGCTAGAAAGGCCTGCCCATCACCGTGTCGACTGCTGCCATCGTCAAGTACCTCGATCCCACGCAAGTCGAACTCGAGATTCCGATCTCCGAAGAAGAACTCGGTGTCGCTCGCGAGCGTGCGTTCAAAGCACTCGTCAAAAACGTACGGATACCGGGCTTCCGTCCCGGGAAGGCGCCGCGCAAGTTTTTTGAGGCGCAGTACGGGACGCAGGCGATTGAAGAGCGAGCGATGGATGCCGTCGTGCCGACCGCCTACACGCGGGCGCTGCAAGAGAACGATCTCGACCCGGTCGATCAGCCGCAAATGGAGCTGATGCCTGAAGAAGAAGGCCAGCCCTTGCGCGTCCGTGCGACCGTCTTTGTGCGGCCTCAGTTCGAGCTTAAAGATTACAAAGGTATTGCTCTTGAAGGCGCGTCCTCCGCGGTGAGCGACGACGAACTCGAAAGCGCGATGCAACATCTGCGCGCCGACCAGGGCACGCTCGTGCCGGTCGAGCGCCCGGTGGCTCTGGGCGATACGCCGACGCTCGACTATCTCGGAAAGATCGACGGCGTCCCCTTCGATGGCGGCGCGGCGGAGCAGCAGCCGACGAATATTACCGAAGCGGGCTTTATTCCGGGCTTCGCATCGGGCATCGTCGGCATGACCGCGGGCGAAACCAAGGATATCGAGGCGCACTTCCCCGAGGAGTACAACGCGCCACAGCTCGCGGGCAAGACGGCGATCTTCACGATCAAAGTTCACGAGAATAAAGCGACGGAGTTGCCCGAACTCGATGACGAGTTCGCCAAACGTTTCGGACGCGAAGATGGCACGCTCGAGACGCTCCGCGCCGAACTCCGCGTGCGCTTGGAAATGCAGAAGAAGCAAAATCAACGTCGCGCGCTCACGGGCGTGATGCTCGAGAAACTCATGGCGACGCACGATTTCGCGCTTCCGAGCGTCCTCGTCGATCGCGAAGCGGAGAATCTTGCGACCGAGGCCCGGAGTTACATCGAGCGCGCGGGTCTTACGTGGGAGTCGTACCTCGAAAAGCAGAGCAAATCGCAGGACGACCTCACGGCTGAGTACCGCGTGGAAGGCGAGAAACGCGTCAAGGGTTCGCTGCTCGTGGAAGCCGTCGCCAAAGCCGAATCGATCTCGGCGACCAACGCCGATATCGAAGCCGAGATCGCGCAACTCAGCCGCCAGTACCAGCAGCCGCGCGAAGCGATCCTCGAGATGTTGCGCGCGAATTTTAACGCGCTCGTCGATGGCATCGTCCGGACGAAGACGGTAGAATGGCTTCTCGACCACGCGACGATCACGGAAGTTGAAGCAACGAACGCTTCGCCTGCGTAGTCACATCACCGTCCCCACACACGGCGCATCATCGCGCTACTACAGGTTGTCAGGAGTTTTCGATGGGCCATCTCGTCCCCATGGTCGTGGAGCAGAGCGCGCGCGGCGAGCGTGCGTTCGACATCTACTCGCGGTTGCTCAAAGAGCGGATCATTTTCGTGGGCGGCGGCATCGATGACGGCCTTGCGAATCTTGTAATCGCCCAGCTCCTCTTTCTCGAACGCGAAGATCCCGACAAAGATATCGATATGTACATCAACAGCCCCGGTGGCAGCGTTACCGCCGGCCTTGCGATCTACGACACGATGCAGCTCGTACGGCCCAATGTCGCGACGATTTGCGCGGGCATGGCGGCTTCGATGGGCTCGATCTTGCTCACGGGCGGCGAGCCGGGAAAGCGCTTCGCGTTGCCGCACGCCAAGATTTTGATCCACCAACCGTGGGTTCAGCAGATCGGCGGGCAAGCGACCGATGTCGAGATCGCCGCGCGCGATCTCATCGCCACGCGCCGGATGCTTGCGGGCATCTATGAGACCACGACGAATCATCCCATCGACCAGATTCTGCGCGATATCGACCGCGATTATTACATGACGTCGGAAGACGCGCGGGCGTACGGTTTGATCGATTCGATCTTCAGCAAAGAGATGCGCGGCGCCACTCCGGCTCCGGTATAAGCAAAGGACTCGCCCGTTGTTCCGATTCGGTGATGAAAAAGGTCAATTGAAGTGCAGCTTCTGCGGTAAATCGCAGGAGCAGGTGCGCAAATTGATCGCGGGCCCGGGCGTGTACATTTGCGATGAGTGCATCGAGCTTTGCAACGAGATTATCGAAGAAGAGCTCTACAAAAACGTCGACGAGAACGTGCGGCTGCGGAATATTCCAAAGCCCAAAGAGATCAATCACATTCTCAATCAATATGTGATCGGTCAGGAGCGGGCCAAGAAAGCGCTCGCCGTCGCTGTCTACAACCACTACAAACGCGTCAACGCCGGCACCGCTTCCGACGACGTCGAACTGCAGAAATCGAATATTCTGCTCGTCGGCCCGACGGGTTCGGGGAAAACGTATCTCGCGCAAACGCTTGCGAAGATTCTCGACGTTCCCCTCGCCATGGCCGATGCCACCTCGCTCACCGAGGCTGGCTACGTGGGCGAAGACGTCGAGAACATTCTCCTCAAGCTCATTCAGGCCGCCGACTACGACGTCAAGCGCGCTGAAAAGGGCATCGTCTACATCGACGAGATCGACAAGATCGCCCGCAAGAGCGAGAACCCCTCGATCACGCGTGACGTCTCGGGCGAGGGCGTGCAACAGGCGCTCCTTAAGATTCTCGAAGGCACGACTGCGAACGTACCGCCCCAGGGTGGCCGTAAACATCCGCACCAAGAGTTTATCCAGATCGACACGACCAACGTGCTCTTCATCTGCGGCGGCGCCTTCGACGGTCTCGAAAAGATTATCGAATCGCGCGTTGCCTCGAATTCACTCGGCTTCCGCAGCGTGCCCGAATCGAAAAAGGACGCGAAGGCCGGTAAGCTCTTGCAGCAGCTGATGCCCGAGGATTTGCTCAGGTTTGGGCTCATCCCCGAATTCATCGGTCGCTTGCCGATCGTCGTGACGCTCGACGCACTCGACGAACTCGCGCTGCGCCGTATTTTGGTCGAACCGCGCAACGCCCTCGTGCGTCAATTCCAGAAGATTCTCGGCATGGATGGCGTCGATCTAACGTTCACGAAAGAAGCACTCGTCGCGATCGCCACGCGCGCCCAGGGCCGCAAGACCGGTGCCCGCGGCTTGCGCTCGATTCTCGAAGAAGTCATGCTCGACGTCATGTACGATCTGCCGTCGCTCGTTGGCGTCAAAAAGTGCGTCATCAACAAAGAAGTCATCGAGAAGAAAGAACAGCCGACGTTGATCTACGCGGACCGCCCGAAAGATCTGCCCGCATAACCGCGAGCCATCCACAGAGACGAACGAGTGCCGGAATCGGTGCTCGTTTTTCGTATTCCGACGTCGAAGACGGTCGATATGCTTACCTCTCGCATCACGCTCGCATTCACTTTGCTCTTTGCTTGCACGG
>JAYTXC010000164.1:0-9580 GCA_043743145.1 Rhodospirillales bacterium | reverse complement strand
ACGTTTCCGTACACGTGCGGTGCGGGCAGTGCGGTTACGACGATATCGCGGTCGGTCCGGCCATGCATCGTCGCGGTGAGCGCGCAATTGAGGAGGACGGCACGATGCGATTGCATCGCACCTTTGGGATGACCGGTCGTTCCCGACGTGTAGCCGATCGTGCATGTCTGCAACCAATCGACCTCGAGCACGGGCGGCGCACCATCGTTTTCCGCAAGTGTCGAAAGGGGGAGCGCACCCGAGATCGGCCCATCAAAGCACATGACGTTTGCGAGGGTGGGAATGCTCGCGCGAAGCGCCATCATCGCGGGCGCACGCGCGGCTTCGCAGAACAGCGCGACGGCTCCGCAATCGTTTTCGACATAGGCAACTTCGGGATCGGTGAGCATCACGTTGAGCGGATTGACGATCCCCCCCGCCCGCAGAACCGCGTGATATGCGACGATGTATTCCCAGCGGTTTTGGCCGAGCAACGATACGCGATCTCCGGGCATCACGCCGAGATCGCGTAACCCTGCGGCCACGCGATCGGAGAGCGTATCGAGTTCGTGAAACGATAACGTTCGCGTCGTCGTCACGAGTGCGGGCTTCGCGCCGTAGCGTGCGCCCGCCATGCGCAGAATCTCAGCCGGGCTTTTCATGGATGCTTCCTTCGCGCGAGCGATGTTGCGCGGACGATCGCGTCGTGAACGGTAGCGGGTCGATCGTCGCGATCGCGTGCCGGACGCGGTCGTGCTTCGCAAACGTCGATCTGCCACGCGAGCGGGTCGAGCGCACCTGCGATATCGCTTGCCGTGTAGAACACTTCCGGATCGGGTGGCCGGCGGACGTTCGTTGCGAGGTCCGACGGATCGTGACCGACGACGAGCAACGTCCCGCCCGGAGCGACACATGCGGCGAGCGTCGCAAACAACCGGACACGATCGTTCGCGCGAAATTGCACGAAGTGTGCGGTGACGAGATCGAAGCGCATCGCTCCAGGAGTCCACGCGAGCAAATCCGTTCGTTGCCAGACGATCGGCGTGGCGATCTCGCTGCGATATCGTTCTTCCGCGATTGCGGCGCGTGCGAGTGCGACACCCGAGATATCGAGACCGGTCACGCGCCAACCGCGCTTCGCGAGCCAGATCGCATCGGCGCCTTCACCACAACCGACGTCGACCGCGCTTGCGGGTTCGAGACGCGAGATTTCGTCGGCGAGCGTTGCGTTGGGTTCATCGCTCCAGAGCGCGTCGCGCGAGCGATACTTTTCGTCCCATAGCGCCTCGCTCATGTCGCGCGTGCGCGCTCGGCGCGCGCCATGAGTGCCGCGAGATCGCGTGCGTCTGCGCGTTCTGAGCGTGCGAGATCCTCGATCGCGCCATCGCGATCGGCTTTCGATCGGTTCTGGCTGATTTTCCATTTGCCGATCATTCGCGTCAGGGCGATTTCGATACCGACGATGCCGCGGAGTTGACCGTCGATATACATTTCGGGCGCATCCGTCACACGCCAAGGCTCGTCGCGCGGTCGTTCGTGTTGGTCGGTAAGTGCGCTCACGAGCGCGTGCAATCGTGCGGGATCGTCGAACGTCGTGCCCGTTCCGTAGGCATGCACGACGACGTAATCCCATGTTGGAACGACTTTGCCCGTCTCGATCTTCGTTTCGTATGCCGATGGCGAGACGTACGCATCGGGTCCGCTGAAGATCGCGAGCACCTCGGTGCCGCTCGCGATCTCGCGCCATTGCTCGTTCGCGCGCGAAAGATGACCGTGCAATGCGCCGCCGCGCCCGCCCGCAACGAACGTGAGCGGAACGTGATTTGCCATGAGCCCACGTTCGCCGCACGTAACGAGCGTCGCGAGCGAATGGTGCGCGATCGTCTCGTGCATCAAATCGGGATCGTCGACGGCGAAATGCGGTGGAACGTACAAGCATTATCCTCCGGTGGACGCGAGCAGTGCATAGGCGCTATTCGCCGCAATCTGCTCACCCGCTCTCAGGCCCCTCGAAAGCGTGACGTCGTTCGCATCGCTCGCGCGCACCGCAACTTCGCGTCGGGTGAAGCCCGATTCGCCGATGTTTAGATGATCGTCGCGGACGAAGACCAGCGCGGCGAGCTTCGCGCGATCGCGCGTGACGTGGAGTTCCGTCGTCGGTCCGCCCGTCGCCGAGGGCTGCCGGTGAGCGATCATTCGACGTGAGTGCGAATGAGAGCTCGGGCTCGCTCTTGGGAGTGACGATGACGGCGGTGGCAGATCGCCGTCTGTGGGGTCACCGAGTACGCGCGGACGCCCAAGATGGCGACGATGGCCACGAGAATGCCATGACGGTCCCCCTCGCCACCGCTCGTGTCCCGCTCATGGCAGCGATACGAACGCCACCGCAGTAGGCTTCGCCGACCTCGCCCGGCTAATTGACCGCGCGATGGAACGTTCTCAAACCAAATCGGCCCCCGTTCGTGATGGCCGCGTCTACGTGTTGGGCGGTAACGCGAGCACGCTTGCTTTCGTATCGTCGCTCCGCGCCGAGAAGGGGCAGACAACGGCGTGGCTCGTGCCGATTGCGTGGACGCCGGTGGGCGTCACGCTCGGCGATGGATGGCAACGCGTGAGCATTGCCGCCGACAATATGGGCGGTTGGGTCGATCAGACGTTTCCGCCTGAAGACGAGCACTCGTTCGTCACACCACTGCGGGATCTCGAGATGTTGTTGCGTGTCGGATGGCATGCCGAGGTACCGCAGACGCTCGCCGAATCGATGCTCGTCAATCCGGAAGACGTTCCCGAAGACGTGCTCGATGGGCTCGATCACCCACTCGCGGCGCTCACGCAGTGCGCGGTTTGCCGCCGCATGTGCGTGCGCGATGATTTCGTGTGGAACGAGCGCCAACTCTGCGCGTGGGACTATCACGCGACGGTCTTCAGCAAGCGCGGACCGTGGCGCGAAGAACCGTATGAAGAGCGCTTCTTCGATACGTTGCCGCGCGCCGCATACGTCGCGCCGGGTTTGCTGCACGACGTCGCAGTCGAACCCGTGCTCGCGGTTGCCGGCTTGCCCGAAGATCGGATGCGCAACCTCATCAACACAGCGATCGGCACCGAGAAAGACGGCGCGTATCTTGCCGTGCGAACCGACGACGGCCTCACGCTCTTGCGCGAGCGCGCGACGCCCGCGGGCTAAATGAACGTCAACGGCGCGATCGGACGTCTCGCTCGTCTCTTTGCGATCGCGTACGCGCTCCTGGTCCTTCGACAGGCGTACGTGCAGCTCGTTGCGGGACCACGTCTCGCGACGAACGTCCACAATCCGCGCATCGCCGCGCTCGCACGCTATCGTGGCGACATCGTCGCACGCGATGGAACCATGCTCGCGCATTCGACCGCGCACGGTCGTATCTATCCGCTGGGGCGTTCGCTCGCACATGCCCTCGGATACGCCTCGGCGCGCTACGGTACGACGGGTCTCGAAGAAGCGTACGATCGCGATCTGCGCGCGCGCCCGGTCGCGGCAGATCCGATCGATCAAATCCGTCAACTCATTGGTGCGCGCCCACCGGCCGTCGCGGTCGCGGGAGCGACCGTTATTACGACGATCGATCCGGCAATCCAAGCGACGCTCGCACGCGCGCTCGCGGCCTATCCGCGCGCGGCCGGCGTCGCGCTCGATCCGCGGACGGGTGCGGTCCTCGGTCTCGCCAGCGTGCCCAGTTACGATCCCGCAACGATCGATGCGGATTTTGCGACGCTCGTGCGCGACACGCGGAGCCCGTTGCTCGATCGCAGTCTCGACGGGCTCTATCCGCCGGGCTCGACCTTTAAAATCTTTACTGCCGCAGCCGCATTGGAAGCGGGTGTGGTCACGCCGCAATCGACGTTCGCCGACCAAGGGACGCTCGCGGTCGGGAATTTTACGATCCACGATAACGAGGGCGAGGCCACGGGCACGCAAGATCTCGCCGGTGCTTTCGCGCTCTCGAGTAACGTCGATTTTGCGGAGATCGCGCTGCAACTCGGCGTGGACCGTTGGTTCGATGCGGTCGGGAAATGGCAATTCGGTCGCCCGGTCGACTTTACGTTGCCGGCTGCGCGCGACCGCATACCAACGCGAACGAGTGTCTCGCCGGGCGTGCTCGCCCAACTCGGTTTCGGCCAGGCGGATCTTCTCGTGACGCCGCTACGCATGGCGCTGGTGACCGCGACGATCGCGAGTGGTGGGAAGACGCCGCGGCCCTATCTCGTGGAAGCGATTCGGCGAGACGGTCGCCGGATAACCCTCGCCGCACCCGAAACGCTCGCGTCGCCGATCACCCCCGAGGTCGCAGGTGTCGTTCGCGATCTCATGATCGCGACCGTGCGTCGCGGGACGGGGACGGCGGCCGCACTTCCCGATGTCGTCGTCGCGGGAAAGACGGGGACCGCGACCAACGCGGCGGGAAGGTCGCATGCATGGTTCGTCGCGTTCGCGCCGGCAGCGCATCCTCGTATCGTCGTGGCGATCGTCGTTGAAAACGTCGGCTACGGTGGCACGTATGCCGCGCCGATCGCGCGTCGCGTCATCGCAACGGCGCTTGCGCCCGACCGGGGCTAAGCGCGCGTGACCGAGCGAACGCTTTCCGAACGGTACCGCCTCGAGGGTCGCATCGGCCAAGGTGGCATGGCACTCGTGTACGCCGGGATGGACATGGTCTTACGCCGTCGCGTCGCGATCAAAGTGCTCCGCGATCATCTCGCGGCCGACGCAGATTTCGTCGCGCGTTTCTACAGTGAAGCGCAACATGCAGCGAAGCTCTCGCATCCCAATATCGTGAGCATTTACGACGTCGGCCGTGAAGGCGAGTCGTATTACATCGTGATGGAACTCGTCGATGGCGCGACGCTCGGCGAGATGCTCGAAAACGGTACGCGCCTTCCCGAAGGCGTCGCGATCGATTTCGGCGCGCAGATTTGTAACGGGCTTTCGTACGCGCATCGTCAAGGACTGTTGCATCGCGATATCAAGCCTGCGAATATTCTCGTCACCAAAGACGACGTCGTCAAACTCTCCGATTTCGGCATCGCCCGCGCGGTGACGTCGCAGACCGTTTCGATGACGCAGCCCGGCATGGTCATGGGCAGCGTCTACTACATGTCCCCCGAACAAGCGCAAGGGCACGAACTCGCGGCGACGAGCGATCTCTACAGTTTCGGCGTCGTGCTCTACCAGATGCTTTCCGGGGCATTACCGTATACGGGTGAATCGCCGATCACGATCGCGCTCAAGCACGTTTCCAGCCCCGTGCCCGAACTCGATCTCGAGACGATCGCGATCGCCCCCGCGCTCGCTGCGATCGTGCGCAAGCTCTTACAGAAAACGCCGAGCGATCGTTTTGGGTCGGCGAGCGACGTGGCGCGTGCGCTCCGGCAAGCGCGTGAGAATCCGCTGATCACGACGCCCTTCGACGTCCGCGCCGCGGCAACGAACGCGAGCCCCGATACCGCGCGCGCGATTCCCAAGCCCAAACCACGACCCTCGCCGCATCCCGACCATCGTGCGACGATCGTCGCGGACGATGTCGCCGCGGTCGACGACAAGCGTGCGCGTTCCAATCGCGTACTGTGGGTTTCGTTCGTCGCGGTCTTCGCGCTCATGGCGGCGGTCGCGCTCGGGTATTTCGTGACGAGTCGGCCGGGAGGGCTCTTCGGCGGTCCGCGGACCGTCGCGCTAGCAAACGTCGTTGGCACGCGCGCCGAGGACGCCGAGCGTGCGCTTTCCGACGCGGGCTTCACGACGAAGATCGAGACGATTGCGAGCGAACGCGTCGCGGCGCATCGCGTAATGAAGCAGTCGCCCGCACCGAACGGTGCGCTCGCACCGGGAACGATCGTGACGCTCACGGTGAGCGCGGGACCGCCGACGATTACGCTGCTCGACGTGCGTCAGTTCTCGAGCGACGACGCCCAGCGTTATCTCAAGACGGCGAAACTCGTGCCGAGACTTTCGACCGTGTTCGACGCATCGCCAAAAGGTACGGTCCTTTCGCAAAAGCCAACGGCGGGAACGAGCGTGCCGATTCGTTCGACCGTGACGCTCGTCGTCTCGCTCGGGATGCGCCCCGTTGCGGCTCCCGCTCTCGTTTCGATGACGCTCGCCGACGCGCGTGCGGCCGCTGCCGAGCGGCATCTCAAACTCGTCGTCGGCGAACGCGAGACGAGTGAGAGTATTCCCGCCGACGTGGTGACGTCGCAAAACCCGGCCGCGGGGTCGCAGATCGAACGCGACGGGACGATCACCGTCGTCATCAGTGGCGGAGCGCCGCAGATCACCGTGCCCTACGTCGGTGGGAAACCCGCCTCGGATGCCGTCGGTACGCTCGGTGCGCTCGGTATCGCCGCAACGATCGAGTACGTGGTCGACCCCAGTGCCGCGACTGGTACGGTGCTCAAGCAAACACCCGAACCCAACACGGCGGTTCGCAAGGGCTCGGCCGTGACGCTCGCCATAGCCGTGCCCGGTAACGTACCCGACGTTTCGGGCCAAAGCCCGGGCGACGCGCGCGCACTCCTGGAAAGCTCCGGGTACAAGATCGGCAACAACGCGTTCGTGCAAGAGGGTACCGAAGGGAGCGTCGTGCGCACGGAACCCAGTGCTGGGTCGTCGTTGCGGCCGGGTGAGACGGTAACGCTCTACGTGAGCGGCACGCCGACGGCGCCGCAATAACGATGCGGATTCTCGGCATCGATCCGGGCTTGCGCATCACGGGGTACGGCGCGATCGACGTGACACCCAACGGGGCACGTTTGGTCGAGGCCGGCATTATCACGCCCGACGTCCGAGCACCGCTCGAGCGACGCCTCGGCGATCTCCACGTGGAACTCCGCGCGGTGCTCGCGGCGACGCAGCCCGACGTGATGGTCGTCGAAGAATTGTGGACGGCGTACAAAAATCCAACGACGGCCGTGCTCATGGGGCACGCCCGCGGCGTGCTCTGTCTCGCGGCGCACGAGCATGGCGTTCGGGTGCGGCATCTCGTGCATTCACTCGTCAAGCGCGCGCTGACGGGCTCAGGTGCCGCGCGCAAAGAACAAGTGAAGCGCATCGTGATGCTCCAACTCGACCTCGTGACCACACCCGAACCCGACGACGTCTCCGATGCGCTCGCGCTCGCCCTCGCACTTGCGAATATCGAACGGACGGAGCGCACGCTCGCGCGCGCGGTGACGGCGTAGTGTTCTCGCGCATCACGGGTGCGATCGTGGAACGCGGCGACTCTGCCGTGCTTCTCGATGTCGCGGGGCTCGCCTACGATATTCTCTTGCCCGCATGCGTCGCAGAGAAATTGCCGACGCAACTCGGCGAGCGGGTGACGCTCGAAATCTATCCGACGTTTACGCTCGAGGGGAACAGCGGGAAGTTCACGTTCTTCGGCTTCACCAATACGATCGAGCGCGATTTTTTCGAAGCCCTCGTCTCTGTTGCGAGCATCGGTCCGAAGACCGCGGCGCGCGCGTTCGCGCAACCGATGGGGCGTATCGCGCGGGCGATCGACGCGGGAGACCACGCGTTTCTCGTCAAGTTGCCGGGTATCGGTCAGCAGAAGGCACGCGACATCGTCGCGAAGTTGCAGGGGAAAGTTACGAAATTCTTGCTCATTCGCGATGCCGACGCGCGGGCCGAACCCGCGGCCGCGGGCTTCGCCGATGAGGCGTTGCTCGTGCTCTTGCAACTCGAATACAAGCGTGGCGAAGCCGAAGCGATGATCGCCGACACGCTCGCAGCGATGCCCGCGATCGTCGATGCCGAGACGTTGCTCGCTGAAGTGTATCGGCTCAAGAATCGGCGTGACGTCGCGCGTGCGGCGAGCGCGTGAGCGACGAGTCGACGCCGCCGGCCGCGCGCAAACGCCGCGTCGTTCTCGGGCCGCAAGACGCGGCGTCGGAACGCATCGTCGTTCCCGACGAAACGCCCGAAGAAGAAGCGCTCGGCGCGACACTGCGTCCGCGGTCGTTCGATGAATACGTCGGCCAACTCGCCGTCGTCGACAATCTCAAGATCGCGATCGATGCGGCCAAACGCCGCGGCGAATCGCTCGAACACGTGCTCTTCTACGGCCCGCCCGGGCTCGGCAAGACGACCCTCGCGACGCTCATCGCGCGCGATATGGGCCGCTCGCCGCGTTTAACGTCGGGTCCGACGCTCGATAAACCGAAGGATCTCGTTGGGATCCTCACGTCGCTTGCAACGGGCGACGTGCTCTTCATTGATGAGATCCATCGGCTCGGTGGCGTCGTCGAAGAATTTCTCTATCCTGCGATGGAAGATTTTCGCGTCGATATCGTGATGGATAGCGGTGCGTATGCAAAGACGTACAAAATCCCCGTCGATCGCTTCACGCTCGTCGGGGCGACGACACGCGCGGGGATGCTTTCAGCACCGCTACGCGAGCGGTTCGGCCTCGTCTATCATCTCGATTACTATAGCGATGATGAATTACAACAGATCGTGACGCGTAGTGCTAGCGTGCTCGATATCCCAATCGAGCCCGAGGGCGCGGCGACGATCGCACGACGCAGTCGCGGAACGCCGCGCATCGCCAATCGCTTGTTGCGCCGCGTGCGCGATTATGCCGAAGTGCGCGCCGATGGTCGCATCACGCGCGACGTTGCCGACGAAGCGCTGCGCCGAGAAGGTGTCGACGCGCGCGGACTCGATCGGCTCGATCGCGCATTTTTACGCACGATTGCCGATCAATACCGCGGCGGCCCCGTGGGCATTGGCGCGATCGCGGCGACGCTGACGGAAGATACCGAAACGCTCGAAGACGTTGTCGAGCCGTTCTTACTCAAGATCGGATTCGTCGTGCGTACGGCGAGTGGCCGGAAAGTTACGTCGCTCGCATACGAGCATCTCGCGATGGCGATGCCGCCGGAGTTCGCCGCGCAACAGCGGCTTCTTTAAGGAAAAACGAAAAAAAAACACCGGCCGCAGTCATCGCAACTGCGGCCAGTGTTTTGCTTTCTCGGCCCTCGCTTAGAAGGCGCTCACGCCGTTCGGCGATCCGAGTCCCGTCGGGCCGTCGTACCCCGCGACGGCATTGCAGAGATACGTGGCTGCGCACGTGCCATTCGAGCCGCCGACGACATCGCGCAGGCCCGCCGTGTGCGCGTACGTGTATTGTGCGGGATAGCCGGCAAGGTTGCCGCCTCGTGCATAGATGGCCGCAATCGCGGGTGAGGCAACGCTCGTGCCACCGAAGACGAGCCAGCCACTTTGGCGGCGGTACGCGAACGTGTCGTACACCGCGACGCCCGTGTTCGGGTCGGCGACGTAAGCGACGTCAGCGATGACACGTTTTGAGCAAGAAGCGGCGGGTGCTCCCGCTTGCCACGAGGATTGCAACTCATAGGCACTGCAACCGCTTCCGGCTCCACTCCACGCCGTTTCGCTGCCGTAGCTAGTTCCGCTGACGGTAAGGCTCGTGCCGCCCGTCGCGATGACCGTGTTGTACGACGCCGGCGACTGTGCGCCGAAGCCGCTATCGCCGGAGCTCGCCGTAATGGCGACGCCTGCATGATTGTACGAGGCCGCGTAGGCCGATTCACCCGCACTTTCCGCGCTTCC
>JAYTXC010000163.1:0-20798 GCA_043743145.1 Rhodospirillales bacterium | reverse complement strand
ACGATCGTTTCCGTACTCGTGCGGCATGCCCAGGGGCTCGCCCTCGACGGGCACGATGCCGGTGCCGCTCTTCCCGGTCGACTCGGCGACGAGTTGTTCCGCCCACGTGCCGAAGGCCGCGATCTCCGGGTGCGTGACGATCGTCAGTTTGTCGCGTCCGATGCGCGCGAGCGCGCCGAGTGCCGCCCCGAAACGAACGCCGGCGGCGCTCGAAACCTTCGTCGCACGACCGTTCGCTTCGAGCGCCCCGATGCCACGATCAAGGATCGTCGTGACGTTGTATCCGGCGAGCGCGGCTGGGACCATGCCGAAATAAGAAAGCGCGGAGTAGCGCCCACCGATCGTGGGATCGTTGACGAAAATGCGCGCAAAGCCCGCATCTTTCGCTTCGGTCGCGAGTTGCGTATCGGGATCGGTTATCGCGATAAAATGCTCGCCCGCGAGCGTCGAACCGACGGTTTTCTGCACGCGTCCGTAAAAATACCGAAAGAAAGCTTCGGGTTCGGTCGTCGTGCCGCTCTTACTCGCAACGATGAAGAGCGTGTGTGGGAGATCGAGTGCCGCCTCGAGCGTCGCAATCTGCTCGGGTTCGCTCGAGTCGAGGACGTGGAGCTGCGGATAGTTCGGTACCGTACCGAATGTCTCGCGCAGCACGTCGGGCGCGAGCGAACTGCCGCCCATGCCCAAAACGACGACGTGTGTGTATTTTTTGGCCATCGTTGCCGCAAAGGTTCCGAGGTCGGTTGCGTGTCCGTGAACGATCTTTGGAAATTCGAGCCAGCCGAGTGCGTTTTCGATGATCGTCGCGTGATGCGGGTCGGCCGACCATGGCGTGGGATCGCGCTGCCACAGCTTCGCGAGAAAATCGATCGATTCGAGCGAGGCGATCGTCGCGTCGAGATCGATTTTTGCCGAACCCAATCGGATCGCGACGCGCTCGCCGCCGGCCGCGAGTAACGCCCGTTTCGCAGCGATCGCGGCGAGCATCTCGTTGTACGATTGCGCGAACGAGGCGACGCCATCGTCCTGCAACTTCTGCGTGACGTCGAAGAGCGAGATTTGCGCGGCTTTGAGCGCTTCGACGGTCGCGCGTGCGTCGTCGAGACCTTCCTCGACGGAATTCGCGCGCACGATACCGTGATCGAGCAGCGCATCGAGCGTTGCGGGTGGCACCGTGTTGACCGTGTTGGGGCCGACGAGATTTTCGATGTAGAGCAGATCGGGATACGCCGGATTTTTCGTTCCCGTGCTCGCCCAGAGGGGGCGTTGCACGCGTGCGCCACGTGCCGCAAGCGCGAGAAAGCGTGGGCTCTCGAAGATCGCGCGGTAGCGTGCATAGATGAGTTTGAGATTTGCGAGCCCCGTCTTCCCTTTGAGGCTCGCGAGGTGCGGCTGGTTCTTTGCGATCTTTGCATCGAGGAGCGTGTCGATCGCGCTGTCGATACGGCTCACGAAGACGCTCGCGACCGAACCGATCTTCTCGAGCGTCGCTCCCGTGGCGACGCGCTTCTCGAGCCCCGCCACGTAGGCATTCGCGACGGCTTCGTAGGTGTCGATTGAAAAAATCAGCGTGACGTTCACGTTGATGCCCGCCGCGATCGTCTCGGTGATCGCGGGTAAACATGCGGGTGTGGCCGGAATTTTGATCATCACGTTGGGACGCGCGACGAGATCCCACAGCCGTCGCGCCGCGTCGATCGTTCCGTTCGTATCGTGGGCCAAAAGCGGCGAGACTTCGAGGCTGACGAATCCGTCGCCGGCATGCGTCGAATCGTAGAGCGCGCGAAATTCATCGCACGCGTGCCGAATATCGTCGATGGCGAGCGCTTCGAAGAGCCCGTTCGGATCGCGTTCGCTTTCGGGAATCGACCGCAACTGGTCGTCGTAATCGTTGCCGCTATCGATCGCTTTTTCGAAGATCGTGGGATTCGACGTCATGCCGCGCAGGCCGCCGTCAATGAGCCGACGGAGCTCGCCCGAGGCAAACATACTGCGGCGGATGTTGTCGAGCCAGATGCTCTGGCCGACATTTACGAGTTCGTTCAGTTGCGATCCCACGAAGACCCCCTACACGTTTGCGAGCATGCCGGTTGCCACGTCTGCGATGTGTTCCGGCGTGAATCCGATTTTTTTTGCGATCTCGGTCGCCGGTGCCGACATTCCGAAGTGGTCGATCCCGATCGTCGTGCCGAGATCCCCAACCCAACGATGCCAACCGAAGGTCGCCGCCGCTTCGATCGAGACACGCGCACGAACGTCCGCGGGCAACACGCTCTCCCGATAAGCGGCATCGGCTGCCGCGAAGAGTTCGAACGAGGGCATCGAAACGACGCGCGTCTTCGTGCCCTTCGCTTCGAGTAATTTGGCGGCGTCGATCGCGAGCGATACCTCCGAGCCCGTCGCGATGAGGATGACGTCGGGACGCGCGTCGCCGCCGTGCACGACGTAGGCGCCGTGGCTCACACGCGCGTCGCGCTCGCCCAAGAAGGGCACTTTTTGGCGCGAGAGCACGATCGCGGTTGGCCCGTTGTGCGCGAGCGCAAACTTCCATGCTTCGAGCGTCTCGAGGGAGTCGGCCGGACGAATCGTCGTGAGGTTCGGTGTGGCGCGCATCGCCGCGAGCTGTTCGATCGGCTGATGTGTCGGGCCGTCTTCGCCGAGGAAAACGGAGTCGTGCGTATAGACGTACACTTCGCGCGTTTTGTTGAGCGCCGCGAGACGAACGGCGGGCTTCATATAATCGTAAAAATTGAAGAAGGTTGCCGTAAACGGCACGATGCCGCTATGTACGGCGAGGCCGTTCGCGATCGCGCCCATCGCGTGTTCGCGCACGCCGTAATGCACGTTACGGCCCGCATAATCGCCGGGCTTCACGTCGCCCAAACCCTTCATGTACGTCTTCGTTGACGGATCGAGGTCGGCCGAGCCGCCGACGAGTTCGGGGAAGCATTTCGCGATTGCATTGAGGACGGTGCCGCCCGCTTCGCGCGTCGCGACGCTGCCGTTTTCGGCGGTAAACGTCGGCCACGTGATCTCGGTCGGCAGCGTTTCCGCGCGCACGCGTGCGAGTTGCGTCGCGAGTTCGGGGTTATTCGCCGACCATGTTGCGAGCGTCGCGTTCCACGCATCTTGCGTCGCGGCTCCGCGTGCACCTGACGCGCGCCACCATGCGGCCACGTCGTCCGGAACGAAGAACGCGGGTTCCGTCGGCCACCCGAGTGCTTCTTTCGTTTTCTTCACGTTCTCCGCACCGAGCGGTTCGCCGTGAGCTCCCGACGTGTTGGCACGCGGCGAACCGAATCCGATGATGGTGCGAATCGCGATGAGCGAGGGCCGCGGATCGGCCTTCGCGGCGTTGATCGCCGCGTCGATCGCCGCGACGTCGTTGCCATCGTCGGCCGTGACGAGCTGCACGTGCCACCCGTACGATTCGTAACGCTTGCACACGTCTTCGGTGAACGTAATATCCGTCGGTGCTGCGAGCGAAATTTTATTGTCGTCGTAGAGCATGATGAGCTTCCCCAAGCTCAAGTGCCCCGCGAGCGAACTCGCTTCGCTGGAGACGCCCTCCATGAGATCGCCATCGCCCGCGATACAATAGGTATAGTGGTTGACGATCGTCTCGGCTCGATTGTACGTCGCGGCAAGATGGGCTTCGGCGAGTGCGAGCCCGACCGCATTTCCGACGCCTTGTCCGAGCGGACCGGTGGTCACTTCGACACCCTCGGTATGGTGGAGCTCGGGATGCCCGGGCGTCTTGCTTCCGAGTTGGCGGAAATTTTTGAGATCGTCGAGCGAGAGCGGATAGCCTGCGAGATGCAACAGCGCGTAGATGAGCATGGACCCGTGGCCCGCACTCAAAACGAAACGATCGCGATCGAACCAGGCGCTATCGCCTGCGTTGAATTTGAGATGACGCGTCCAGAGCGTGTAGGCCATCGCGGCCGCACCCAGTGGCAAACCGGGATGACCCGAGTTTGCTTTTTGGATCGCATCGATGGAGAGCGCGCGGATCGCGTTGATCCGTTGCTGATCGTCTGGGGTATTCGGCACCAAAAATCTCCTTGGGCGTTCGCTCACGTGCGGGTCGCTGTCCGTTCGGCCGCACGCGCACCCATTCCCCGCGACGAACCCGTGCACGAGCCCAAGGGAAATGCGTCCTGGAAACCCTACACGCTCGCGTATGAACGTCGCCGCAATGCAGACCACAATCGAAGCGCTCGACGCCGATCCCTCAAACGTTCGATCGAGCGAAGGCGCCGTTGTCGATGCCGTCATCGATTTGCTCGACGTCGGTGCGTTGCGGGTCTGCGAACCCTCACCCGACGGCACCTGGAGGACGAACGCCTGGATCAAGAAGGCGATTCTGCTGTATTTTCGGCGTTACGATAGCGTCGAAGTCGGTGCGACGCCCGGCACCGCGCCCGCACTCGTCCATATGCCGCCCGCGTTTTTCGATAAACTCCCGACCAAGCGTAATTACGCCGCACTCGGCGCGCGTTGCGTGCCGCCCGGCGTCGCGCGCTACGGTGCGTTCATGGGACGCGGCTCGATCCTGATGCCGGGGTACATCAATATCGGTGCGTACGTCGACGAAGGCTCCATGGTCGATACCTGGGCGACGGTCGGGTCGTGCGCGCAGATTGGAAAGAACGTGCATCTCTCGGGCGGCGTCGGCATCGGCGGCGTGCTCGAGCCGCCGCAAGCACAGCCCGTCGTCATCGAAGACGGCGCCTTCATCGGCTCGCGCTGCATCGTGGTCGAGGGAGTTTTTGTGGGGCGGGAAGCCGTGCTCGGCGCGGGCGTCGTGCTTACGGCGAGCACCCCGATCGTCGACGTTCGCGGAAGCGAACCCGTCATCACGCGCGGCCGTATCGAACCGCGCTCGGTCGTCATCCCGGGCTCGATGCCAAAGTCGTTTCCTGCAGGCAGCTATGGCGTGCCATGCGCGCTCGTGATCGGCGAGCGCACGGCTTCGACCGATCGCAAAACTTCGCTCGAAAACGTGTTGCGCGACTATGGGGTCGCGGTATGAATCCCGCGATCGCCGCGGTGACGGGTTCGACGATTCGCGCGCTCCACGCGAAGCGTCGCCCGACGTCGATCAATCTCGGCATCGGCGAGCCGACCTTGCGGCCGAACATCGCGCACTTCGAAGCGGCGACGCGTTGGATCGCCGAAAACGGCTGTCGCTACTCCACCAATATCGGCGACGCGGATCTGCGCGCGGCGATCGCTGCGAAGTACGCCTATCCGACACTCGCCCATGCCGATAACGTCTGCATCACGACGGGCTCGCAAGAAGCCGTCTACGTCACGATGCGAACGCTGCTCGATCCCGCCGTCGACGAGGTGCTCGTCGTCGAACCCGCGTTTCCGGTCTACGTGAAGATCGCGCAGATCGAAGGCGTGCGTTGCAATCGCGTTGCGATCGATCCGCAAGCGAACGATGCCTTCGATGCGGAGACGATTCTGGCAGCGATCACGCCCGCGACGCGACTCATCGTGATCTGTTCGCCGTGCAATCCGACGGGACGCATCATCACGCGGGCGACGGTGAAGCGCATCGCCGATGGTCTTCTCGCACGCGGTGGCGAGCCCGTCTACGTCTTGCACGACGAGATCTATCGCGAACTCGTGTACACGGACGACGTCGGGGAGTTTGGATTCGTTTACCCCTATACGATCTCGATCAACTCCCTCTCGAAATCAAACGCCCTTACGGGCCTTCGATTGGGCTGGATGATGGCGCCGCTCGAGATCATGCCGCAATTCGTGAAGATGCACGGCTGGCTCACGTCGTGCGCGAGTACCTTCGCAATGCGCGTCGCGATGGAAGTTTTTCGCGCGGACGATCTCGGCGCGCACCTCCCGTGGTACGAGACGCAGCGCGCGGGCGTGCTCGAGGCGCTCGATGCATCGGGCCTCGAATTCGTTCGACCCGATGGTGGATTCTATGCGTGCGTGCGTGTCGGCGAGACGTCGATGGACATGCTCGCTTTTGCCGAGGCACTCATCGACGTGTGCGACGTCGTCGCGATTCCGGGCGATATTTTCTCGCCGATGATGGCCGGATGGTTGCGCACGAGTTTCGTCGGCGATCTCGCGGCGATCGCCGACGCCTACGGACGCATCGCGAACTTTGCAGCCGACCGTGGAGCGCTCGCGAGCCTCAGACGCTGATCCGAGGCTCGCGAGTTTCGCCCAGGCGCCTAGCTCTTGGCGGGAGCGGGTGCTGCTGCCGGAGCGGCATTCTGACCGTTGGCGCCGTTGGCGCCGTTGGCGCCAGGAGCGCCTGCGGGGCCGGGTGCGCCGGGTGCACCGGGTTGCGTGATCACGGTCGTGGTGGATGTCGGTTGTGCATTCCACGGCTGCCAAACGAAGAGGGCGATCGCGGCGATGATGACGATCGCGACGATCGCGATCATCGCGGTATTATTCGATCCGCTCTCGGTATTGTTATTCAAGGGAGACTCCATTCCGGTCCGTTGCGAACCAAGCGAGTTGGCTTTACCCCTTATTCGCTTGGCGTAACGTCGAGGTGTGCGTGAGCGTCGTTCGTCGGTCCGATCCAAACGGTTTGGATGTTGACGAATTCGTGAATGCCGAACGACGATAGCTCGCGGCCGTAGCCGCTGAGCTTGACGCCACCGAACGGTAGGCGTGGATCGGAGGCGGTCATGCCGTTAATGAAGACTCCGCCAGACTCGAGGCGCGCTGCGAGGTGCTCAGCACGCGCGATATCGCGCGTCCACAGATTGCCACCGAGTCCGTATTGCGATGCATTGGCGAGATCGACGGCATCATCGGCATCGGTCGCCCAGATGACGGCAGCGGCCGGGCCGAACGTCTCTTCGCGGAACATCGTCATGTCGCGGGTGACGCCCGCAACGATCGTCGGCTCGTAGAAATGACCGGGACCATCGATCGCGCGTCCGCCCGTCGCGAGCGTCGCACCCTCGGCAATCGTGGCGCGCACCTGACGATCGAGATCGTCGCGAAGATCGGCGCGCGCCAGCGGACCGAGCGTGGTCGCGCGATCGAGGGGATTGCCGATGACGATCGCGCGCGTATAGCGCACGAAAGCTTCGAGAAACGCGTCGTAAACCGGCGCTTCGACGATGAAGCGTTTGGCTGCGATACAGCTCTGCCCGTTGTTTTGAAAACGTGCGCGCACGGCCATCTTCGCGGCCGCATCGATATCGGCGTCTGCGAGCACGATGAACGCATCGGACCCGCCGAGTTCGAGCACCGTTTTCTTGAGGTGCTTTCCCGCAACCGAAGCGACCGACGAACCCGCCGCTTCGCTCCCGGTGAGCGTCACGCACGCGACGCGTTTGTCGGCAACGATTGAAGCCATATCTTTGCCCGCGACGACGAGCGTTGCGAAGCATCCCGCGGGGAAGCCCGCGTCGGTAAAGATCTTTTCGATTGCGAACGCGCACCCCGTGACGTTCGCGGCGTGCTTGAGCACGACGACGTTCCCAGCGACGAGTGCGGGGGCGGCGGCGCGGAAGACTTGCCAGTACGGAAAATTCCACGGCATGATCGCGAGCAACGTGCCGAGCGGACGATACGCGATATAGCTTTTCGTCGCCGACGACGCGGCGGGTGAATCGGCGAGATAGCGCGGGCCCTCGCTCGCATAATGCTCGCAACCGATCGCGCACTTTTCGACTTCGGCCTCGGCCTCGATCAGCGTTTTTCCCATCTCGCGCGTTGCGAGCGTGGCGAGTTCGGACTTGTGCGCGCGCAGCACGCGCGCGGCTTCGCGCACGAGCGCGGCGCGCTCGAGGACGGGCATGTCGCGCCATTTTCGTTGCGTCGCAACGGCGCGGTCGAGCGTCGTATCGATGGTCGCCTTACCGTGAACGTCGTACGTCGCGAGAGATGCTCCCGTCGCGGGGTCGATCGTCGTGATGGTGGCGGTATGCGTGGTTGCGTTCACGGTCGTGGTCCTTCGTCGATTTCGATCAATTGGTCGGGGTGGAAATAGCGGTTCGCAGCACGGAGCAAACGTGCCCCGTCGATGGCGGCAAATCGCGCGCCGAGCGTCGCATCGTCGTCGAGTGGCACGCCGTCGCGTGCGATCCGTCCGACGCGCTCGGCAATCGTCGCGGTCGCCTGTTCGGCGAGAAGCGTGCGCGCCACGATTTTCGAACGCGCGCGCTCGAGTTCGAACGTCCCAACGGGATCGCGTTTGAAGCGTTCGAGTTCGTGGCGCACTCCCGCAACGGCATCGCGTGCGGTTCTGGGCGTCGCGGTAAGCCGGATATCGAGCCAGCCGCGATCGCGGTCGGCAACGAGCGAACTTGCGGCCGCGAATACGAGCGATCGCTCGGAGCGCAAGTGATGGACCATGCGTGTATCGTACGCGCCGCCACCGCCGAGCAATTCGGAAAGCACGGCGAGATCGTCATAATCGGCGTGCGTGCGAGCGACCGCGGGAAGGCCGAGGTGCACGGCGACACTCCGGCGGTCGGCGACGATATACCGCGAGGCGGCATGGGCACCGGGGAGTGCCTCGCTTGCGGTTGCGGGGCGCGGCCCGCGCGATTGCCACGCGCCGAAGCGCGCGGCAACGAGTGAGCGGACGCTCTCGAGATCGACGTCGCCAACGATCGCGATCGTCGTGAGATCGGGTCGCAGATTCGCGCGCGCGTACGCGCGTACGTCGGCGAGGCCGATGCTCGCAATCGTCGTCCGCGTTGGTTCGCGCACGCTCGCATCGCCCGGCGCGAAGAGCTGCTCTTCGAATTCGTGGTTCGCTCGATACGCGACGTCGCCGTCGCGTTCGCGAATGGCGAGCAGTGTCTGCGCGCGTACGTTCGCGAGTGCCGGCATCGTCAACGTGGGGTGGGCGAGGTCATCGGCGATCACGTCCAAGAGTGCACCGAGATCCGTCGCGCGGCCGCGTGCGGCAAACGACGTGCCGAGGTCGAGCGAGGCGCCGAGGTCGTCCGCGACTTTTCGTGCGGCATCGAAATCGTATCGCGCGCTGCCGCGTGCGACGAGTTGCGCGACGATCGCGCCGAGCCCGGTTTTCGCCGGAGGATCGAGGCGAGGCGAAGTGTCGATCGCGCCCGTGACATACACGGTCGGATTCCCGCGTACCGTCGCGACGACGACGCGCAGGCCACTCGGCAAGACGAACGACGCGGGGCGCACGCGCGAGACGATCGGCGCGACGGGTGGGATCGCGGCGCGAACCCATCGCGCTTCAACGATCGGACCGCTCGGCGCGCGGCGCGTGAAATCGTCGCTGACACTCGTTGCGGGCGGGTTCGGTGCGATTCCCGCGGCGCCGGGCGCGGGCGTGAGAAGGCCCGTCACGGCGGGCACTCCGAGATATTTTCGCGCGACGCGAACGAGTTCGCCCGGCGAGACGAGCGCAACGCGATCGTCGTCGTGTGGCACGGCGTCGCCGCTCGCGATCGCATACCCGAGACGATCGCCGATCCCCGACATCGAATCGCGTGCGAAGAGCGCGTCGCGTTCGGCGTTGCGTTTCGCGGCGGCCACGAGGTCGGGTGCGAAGCCCGTACCGACCATCGTTGCGAGAATGTCGACGAAGGCGTTACGTGCTTGCGCGCTCGAGTGCCCGGGTGCGACGACGATGAACACGTGATAGAGTCCGTCGCGAGCGTTGCGATCGAATTGTGTGGAGTAGCCCAGCGTGTAGCCGCTTCGAACGAGGCCCTTGTGAAAATCCGAACGCGGACTGTTGACGATTGAATCGATGACGTCGAGCGTGCGCGCGTCGGGATCGCTCGAGCCGGGCGCCGGGTAGGCCAAATCGACGATCTCGTAGGGGAGGTCGCCCGGGAGATCGACGTTCGCGCCGCTCGCGAAGAACGGCGTGTCGACCGGGCGTTCGGGAATGTCGCGTCGCGCGATACCTTCAAATGCGAGGCGCGCCGTTGCGAGCGCGGCATCTTCGTCGATATCGCCGACGATCGTGAGCGTCGCATTGCTCGGCGTATAATATGTCTGGTATGCGGTTCGCAGGTCGGCCGTCGTTACTCGCGCGAGATCGCCGCGGTCGCCGAGCGGGGCGAGCGCGCAGACGCGCGCGCGTGCGGCTGCGCGGCAGACGCGGTCGTAGAGTCGCGTGAGCGGTTGCGCGAGCACGGCATCGTTGTCAGCGATGACGGCCGCGCGTTCGTTCTGCCAGGTCGCTTCGTCGAGCGGGAGATGTTGCATACGATCGGCCTCGACGTAGAGGACGAGGTCGAGATCCTGCGCCGGTACGAGAAACGTGAAGCGCGTCGTATCGTTGGTTGTCGTCGCGGTCTCTTGCGCGCCGAGTCGCGTGAAGACATCGTCGAGGCCGCTTCCCGAAAGCGCCGCCGTTCCACGATACATCATGTGCGCGAGGGCGTGAGCGAGGCCGGTCTTACCGGCAGTTTCGTCACTCGCGCCAAAGCGGTACCAGATCGAGGTTTGCACAGCGGGTGCGGCACGATCGACGACGGTGATGATGCGCATCCCATTGGCAAGCGTCGTGATGTGCGGCCCGGGCGCGGGCGCCGCATCGAGGCGGCCGACGGGAAGAGCGACGAGCGCAATCGCCACGGACGCGGCAAAAGTACGCGCGACGCGGGCGAGCGAGCGAGGGAACATCGCAAGGGCTCTACTGCAACGTCTCCGCGAGACCCTCGATACCGAAGTTCTGGGCAACGACGCTCGTGAGTGCGCGCCGCCCCACGAGACCGATGAGTTCGCTTCGAACGACGGCGACACCATGTGCGCGCGCGAATGCGATGATCGTGCCGAGGACCCGATGCAACGGCGTGGCATCGGCGTCGGTAATATTGCAGGAAACCTGGACGCGCCCGGCTTCCAGTGCGATCCCCAGAACACGCAACGTGCGCAAACCGCCACCGCGTTCGCGCAGATCGCGGGCGATCGCGCGGGCGAGCGCGAGGTCGCCCGTCGCGAGGATGACGTTGAACGCGACGAGCGGCTCGCGTGCGCCGATCGCCACGGCGCCCGCGCTCGGGTGCACGGCGGCGGTGCCGCAATCGGGTTCGCCAAAGCGATGGCCGCGCGTGACGAGCGCTTCGAACTCGCCCGCGCGAACGTCAGCGAGGAGGTGTCGTTGCGGACGCGTCGCCGCAGCACCGTAGAAAACGCTCGGCAACGAATACGTCTCCCAGAGAACACGACCGACGTCATGTGCGAGGTCGCGCGCGTCGGCGAGCGTCGCCGTCCCGAATGGAACGATCGGCACGACATCGAGCGCACCGATGCGCGGATGGGCGCCACGCCGCGCGCGCAGGTCGATCCGCGTCGTCGTGACGTTCGCGAGGGCGACGATCGCGGCGCGCACGCGGTCGCGCGACCCGAAGAACGTGAAAACGCTGCGATCGTGAATCGCATCGCTCGTGCGATGTGCGAGCGCGACGCCTGCTGCGTCGATGGCATCGGCACATGCGTCGATGACTTCGAGGTTACGACCGTCCGCGACGTTGGGTACGCATTCGAAGACGTGCATCGTTAGCCGAGAACGTTCGCGACGGCACTCGCGATGTCGCGTGCGACGAGCGTCCCGTCGTCGCCCGATCGCGGCGGCCCCGGCGGCGCGACGATCGAGTGAAAGCCGAGCTTGCGCGCTTCGCCCGCGCGGCGTGCGCGCTGCGAGACGGCTCGGACTTCGCCCGAAAGTCCGAGTTCGCCGAAGGCGACCGTTCCCGCTGGTAACGCGACGCCGCGAAACGCCGACGCGACGGCGAGGGCGATGCCGAGGTCGGCTGCAGGTTCGTTGATGCGCAAGCCACCGGCAACGGAGGCGTAGACGTCGTGCGCGCCGAGATGCATGCCCGCGCGGCGTTCGAGCACCGCAAGGATCATGGCGAGTCGCGCGCGGTCGACGTTTGCCGCGAGGCGCTGCGGCGTACCGTAACTCGTCTCGCCGACGAGCGCTTGGATTTCGACGAGCACCGGCCGCGAACCGACGATGCTCGCGACGATACACGAACCACTCGGCCGCGATGCGTTGCCGCCGATTCCGAGAAAAAGTTCCGATGGATTGGCGACTTCGTGAAGACCGCGCCCGTCCATGAGGAAGACGCAGATTTCGTCGGCACTCCCGAAGCGATTTTTGTGCGCGCGGACGATGCGATATTCGGCGCCGTTCTCACCCTCGAAGTACAGCACCGTATCGACGAGATGTTCGAGCAGACGCGGTCCCGCGATCGAGCCGTCTTTGGTGACGTGCCCGACGACGAACGTCGCGCAATCGGTGCGCTTCGCGAATTCCATGAGTGCCGTCGCGCAATCGCGCACCTGCGCGACGCTGCCCGCAAACGACTCCACCTCCGGAAGCGCCATCGTCTGGATCGAGTCGACGATGAGCGCACGCGGCTTGATGCGCTCGAGCGCATCGAGAATCGCGCGAAGATCGGTCTCCGCGAAGAGCAACAGATCGTCGCTCGCGTGGAGGCGCTCCGCGCGGAGCTTCGTTTGGGCCGCCGATTCTTCGCCGCAGACGTAGACAACGGGGCCGCCGCTTCGCGCGAGATTTGCGGCGAGTTGCAGGAGCAGCGTCGATTTGCCCGCGCCGGGCGGGCCGCCCAAGAGCACGAGACTGCCGGGAACGATGCCGCCGCCGAGGAGCGTGTCGAATTCGGGCATCCCGCTCGGGATGCGGGCGATCGAGCCGCTGGGCACGTCGCCCAATCGAATCGGGGCGCGCACGAGCGAACTCCCACCCGCGAGCCGCGTGGCGGATCCCATGCGCGATTTCGGCGCGGCTTGTGGCGCTTCGGCGAACGTGTTCCAGGCATCACAGGCAGGGCATCGCCCAAGCCAACGCATCGATTCGTGACCGCAGCCGGAACAGAAGAAGACCGCGCGCGTTTTTGCCATCGCACGCAAGCGTAGCGTGTGCGAGTGCCAACGTCCTGGCGTCATGCGAACGGAAATTCGACAGCCGCGCGCATGTGTGGCGGGATGTTGCGTGCTTCCTTGCGGTGCTTTCGATGACGTCGCTCGCGCGCGCCGCAGCGGTTGTCGACGTCACACTCGGTCCGATCATCGGGACGCATACGGTATCGGTTGCGCCGGGCGTGACGGCGTCGGAATCGATCGGGACGATCTTACCCTTCCTCAAGCTCACATCGGGCGGTTCTGCCCTCGACGTGGTCGTCGAATCGCTCCCGCCCGTTGGGCCGCAACGATTCGGCAACGATCTCATTACGAAGATCAGTCTCGTCGATGCCAGCGTCCGTTTTCACGTCAACCACACGGTCGCAATCGGAATCGGTGAAGCCGTCGTGAATCAATCGACCACGTATCCGCTCCAACGCGAGGTGGAACAATCACGCATTTCGGGTGGACGATACGCGGTTATCGTGCGACCCTACGCACGATACGGCGAAAGCCTCGAGTTCGAAGCTGCGGTCGTGCCGCGGCTCGGTGGGACGATAAAAGCCTTCGCCATGCGGCCCTCCGCAAACGGGCTCGTGGCAACCCGAGAAGATGAAGAACGCGGCTCCGCGTTCGACACGACGCTGCGCATGGCGCTCGATCGAGGCGCCGCGCGCTACGCCATCGGTCTGCGCTATTTCCAATTTAGCGCTGCGTACGCGCGCACGGGCGCGCTCGCCGATCGCAACACGGTACGCTACCCTTTCTTCGAAGACGCTCTGCGTATCGGGCAACGATAACGCCGCCGAGGGGCGGAGGGAGGCGAGCGGTGTGCGCGAACGCTCGCGCCTCGGCATGGGTGGCTTCGCACACGTCGCGATCGACGGGCCCGCTGGGAGCGGAAAAACAACCGTCGCGCACGCGCTCGCGCGCGACCTCGGCATCCTCTATCTCGATACGGGCGCGATGTATCGAGCCGTCGCCCTCGCGACGCTCCACGCGCAGATCGACCCCAACGATGGCGCGGCCGTCGCCGCGCTCGCCCGGGCCGAACCGGTCCGTGCGGAACCGGATCGAACGGCCGAACACGGCTTTCGCATTTTCGTCGGCACGCGCGAATTCGGAGAAGAGCTCTACGCAAACGACGTGAGTCGCGTCGTCTCGGTCGTTGCCGCGCATGCCGAACTCCGCGCGATTCTGGTGCACCGACAGCGTGCGATCGCAGCCGAACGTGCCGTCATCATGGCAGGCCGCGATATCGGCACCATCGTCTTGCCCGATGCGCCAATCAAGATTTTCCTCACCGCGAGCGTCGCCGCGCGAGTCGATCGCCGTCTCGCCGAACTCGCGGCGCGCGGCACCACCGTCGATCGCGCGGCCCTCCACGCCGAAATCGTCGCGCGCGACGACCGCGATTCGACGCGCGCGACCGCGCCGCTGGTGGCCGCAGCCGATGCCGTCGAGATCGATTCGACAGGCCTCTCGGTCGATGAGGTCGTCGCGCGCATCGCGGCGCTCGTGCGCGCGTGAGAACGGCGAAACCGGGGGAGTTCGATCTCGATTTTTACGCATCGGCGAAGGGCTTCGTTCGCATTTTCATGACGCTCGTCGGTCGGATCGACGTGGTCGGTCGTGAGCACGTGCCGCTTACGGGGCCGCTCATCATCGCGTGCAATCACGTTGCGTATCTCGATCCGCCGGCGCTCGGTTGCATGACGCCGCGGCCGGTCTTTTACATGGCGAAAAAAGAACTTTTCGAGATCGCCTTTCTCGGGCCGCTGATTCGCAAGCTCGGCGCCTTTCCGGTCGATCGAAAGCGTGGCGATACGGCGGCGATGAAGGCGGCGCTTCGTGTCTTGCAGACCGGAGCCGCGCTCGGCATTTTTCCGGAAGGCACGCGTAACGCCGCACGCACGGCCGAGCCCCAAGTGGGCGTTGCGTTCCTCGCCGCCCTCTCCGGGGCGACGGTCATTCCGGCTTTTGTCGATGGAACGATCAATGCGAAGCGGTTCCGGCAGATCACGGTCATCTTCGGGAAGCCGATCGAAAACACGCTTCCACGAAAAGCGAGCCGCGAGGCGTTGGCGAAGTACACGGATGACCTCATGAGCCGGATCTACGCGTTGCGGGAGAACATCGATGGAAATTAAGAAGGCGAAAACCCAAGGCTTCTGCTTTGGCGTCGCCATCACGCTGAAAAAAGCGGAGGAGACGGTCGCCGATCCCGCAAGCGGCCCCGTCACCACGCTCGGCCATATCGTCCATAATCCGCAGATGGTCCAATCGTTCGAAGAAAAAGGTCTTATCAACGCGCACTCCATCGACGACGTCGAGTCGGGCACGCTCTTCGTGCGCGCGCATGGTCTCCCGGTCGAGGTCTTCGAAAAAGCCAACGCAAAAGGCCTCACGATCGTCGATGCGACCTGTCCGATGGTGACGAAGATTCACGTCCAGGCCGAACGGCTGCGCGCCGATGGCTACAAGATCGTCGTCGTCGGCGATCCGAATCATCCCGAGGTCAAAGGCACGCTCTCGCACGTTCCCGGCGCCTGGATCGTGCAGGCCCCCGAAGACGTCGATGCGTTACCGCGTGCGAGTCGCGTCGGGGTCGTGGTGCAGTCGACGTGGTCGGGCGCGGGTTTTACCGAGATCGTTCGCAAGTTAAGTTCCAAGTACTACGACGTCCGCGCGGTCAACACGATCTGCACCGATACCCACAATCGCCAGACCGAAGCCGAGAAGCTCGCGACGGAAGTGGAAGTCATGGTCGTCGTCGGCGGTAAGACGTCGGCGAATACGAAGCACCTCGCGGATCTCGCGGCGACGCGCGGCGCGGTGTCGTACCACATCGAAGGCCCCGACGAATTGCAACCGCAGTGGTTCGCGGGCATTCGCACCGCCGGTCTCATGTCGGGCGCGTCGACGCCGGGGTGGCTCGTCGATAAGGTGGAAGCGCAAATGGAGGCATTGAGTCGTCGAGCTAGTTAGCGCCATCGAGGCACATCTCGCGCGGACGGTCGAGCGCTATCGCGGCCCGTCACCGATTTATGAGATGATCCGCTACCACTTCGGATACGACGCCCCCGCGAGTGAGAAAGTGGGGAAGCGCCTGCGACCGCAATTGCTCTTGCGAACCGCGCTCGAGGAAGGCGGCCGAATCGACTGCGCGATCGACGCCGCGGTTGCAATCGAGATCCTCCACAACTACTCACTCGTGCACGACGATATCGAAGATGGCGACGAACTCCGCCACGGTCGGACGACGATTTGGGCGCGATATGGAATCGCCCACGGCATCAACGCGGGCGACGGCCTGTGCGCGCTCAGTTACCTGACGCTCTTGCACGAGGAGGCGGTCGCGCCGCCGGGCCGCGTCGTCGAAATGCTCCACGTCTTACACGAAGCGAACCTGCGGATGTGCGAGGGGCAAGGACTCGATATCGAATTCGAAAAAAAATCGCTCGTCTCGATGCCGCAATACCTTGAGATGATCGCTGGAAAGACGGGCGCGCTCTTCGCCGCGTCATGTCAACTCGGAGCGCTCGCCGCCGGTGCCGAGAAAACGCGTGCGGAGCGGTACGGCGCGCTCGGACGCGCGTACGGGCTCGCGTTTCAAATTCGCGACGACGTGCTCGGCACGTGGGGCGCAACCGTGGTAACGGGCAAGCCGAGTGGCGCCGATATCGCGCGTCGTAAATGGGGCTTTCCCGTGGTGTGGGCGCTGGGTCTTTCCCCGTCGGAAGATCGCAGCATCGTCGAGCGCGCGTATGCCGCGGGTGCTCCGCTGGCGCCCGATCGTGTGGTCGCCGTGATCGCGGCGCTCGAGCGTCTCGGTGCGCGCGATGCCGCCGACGACGCGCACGATCGTGCGCTCGACGACGCCGACCGCGTGGCGAGTGAATCGGCGATCGACGTCAATCGAACGATACGAAACTTCCTCGCCGAGGGAGCTCGTCGCGTTGCGTAGTGCGATTCGCGAGACGCCCGCGGGCGCCGTCCGAGCGCCGTTTTTCGGCATCTCGTCGACGTCGTTTGCGCTCCTCGGCCTCTTCACACTCGCGCTGCTCGTGCGATTGCTCTTCATTAATTCCGACGGCTTCAAAGGCGACATCTCGACGTTCGAAAGCTGGTCGCTGACGCTCGCCGAGCACCCGACGCGTGAGTTTTTTGCAAAGGCCGGGTTCGCGGATTATCCGCCGGGGTATTTTTTCGTGCTGTGGATCGTCGGGCATCTGTACAAGGGGCTCGTCCACGCCGATCCGACCTATGGCGCGCTCAAAATCGCCGTCAAACTTCCGGCGATTCTCATGGATCTCGTCGATGCGCTGCTGATCTACGCAATCGTGCGCCGCTTCGCATCCGTCGCGTGGGCCTTCGGCGCCGCCGCCCTCTTTGCGCTCAATCCCGCGATGATCTTTATCTCGGCGTATTGGGGTCAAGTCGATTCCGTCGCGGCAGGCCTCACGCTCGGTTCGCTCCTGCTCATGCTCGATGCGGAGAAGCGCGTCGGTCGCGCGCAGACGCTGACGATCGTCGGCGCGTGGCTCGTGCTCGCCTCGAGCGTGCTCATCAAACCGCCGGCCGTCGTCGTGGCGCCGCTCTATCTCGCCTATGCCTTCGCAACGGCCGATGCGCTCGTGCGAACGCGGCGCATCGTGGCTACGCTCATCGGCGTGGTCGCGGGTTTCGCGCTCGCGTACGTCGCTGCGCTCGCCTTTCATCCCGGTATCAACCCGATCGGGCAGTTCGCGTGGTTGCTCTCGCGATACGCCTACGCGTCAGGCGTCTACCCGTATAATTCCGTCAACGCATTCAACCTCTACGTTATGTCGCCGAGCAGCCACTTCTGGCAATCTGATGGCGCGATCATCCCCGGTTGGAATGTCGGTGGTCACGCGTTCGGCCTGCCGCAATACATTTGGGGCATCCTCATCTTTGTTGCGGGAACGGCGCTCGTGGTCTCGCGATACGTGCAGCGGCGCGAACCCGTCGCGCTTTTGGAAGCGGCGATGATTCTTTCACTCGGCTACTTCGTGCTTTCGACACGGATGCACGAGCGGTATATCTTCAACGCGGTGTTGCTCGCCACGCCACTCATCTTTTTACGGAAGCGCTATCTCTTCGCGACGATCGCGATGTCGCTCACGCTCTTCGCCAATCTCGCCTATTCGCTGCAATATCTGCACGTGCTCGATGCGAAAATCGCGGGCGTCGATCCGACCGATCTGATGCCGGTTTTGAGCCGGTCGGCTGCCATCCTCAACGTCACGACATTTTTCTATCTCGGGTACGTCTATCTCGGCGCGGGCGACGATCCGATCGAAACGTTTGATTTCGGCGCGCTCTCCGCGCGCGTGACCTCTGGCGTGCGGGGTTGGTTCTCACCACGCGAAGGCATCGCGGCGATGGTCGCACGAGATTGGATGATCGGAATCGGACTTACGATTTCGTCGTTCGTGCTGACGTTCGTCGATTACACGTGGCCATCGGAGAAGATCTTCGACGAGATCTATTACGCACGTGCGGGCGAAGAATACTTGACGCACAAAGAGATTTTTGAATTCACCCACCCACCGCTCACGAAGCTGTGGATCACGCTCTCGATGACGCTCTTCGGAGGCATGCATGGCCTCGGCGATACGGCGGCGGGTTGGCGTTTCCTCAACCTCGTCATCGGCGCGTTGATGGTGCTGGTCCTGTACGTTTTCGCGAAGCGCCTCACGAGTTCGACCGTCTTCGCAACGATTGCCGCCGGTCTCTTACTCTTCGACGGATTCCATTACGTGCAGTCGCGCATCGCGACGCCGGAAATCACGGTTGCCTTTTTCTCGCTCCTCACCATCTATGCGTTCTATCGCTTTTGGATCGCGAGTCAAGTTCGGCTGGTCGCGCGTTTTTCGCGCCGTCAGCTTCCCGTACATGGCGGCGCGCTCGCGGCCGGACTCGCGCTCGCAGCCGTTTTTGCGATGCTCGTCGCGAAAGGCCAGAATACGACCGCGCACGTCGTTGCGTTTCTCTATGCGGCGTGCGGTGCGTACGTCGCGATACGATTCGTCGTTCCGCTCGTTACGAAAGCGTCGCTCGTCACGTCGTATCCCGACGGCACGCGCGTTGCGAACGGCGCGACGACGACCCTCGATGATGGTCGCATCGGGGCGACGGGCACGATCGTTGCGGGCGAAGTGACACGCGCCGTCAGGAACGAGCTCGTCTACGAAACGGACGGCATGTCGGTAACCTACGCGCGCGGCGGTGCGGGTCGTTATGTGACCGCAGATGGCGAAGCGACGTTTGCCCCCGACGGCACCATGCGCGTCGACGGCGCGACCATCGACGGTGCGCGCGACGGCGTGCGTTGGCTCTGGATTCTCGCGCTCTGCGCGGGTGCGCTCGCGGCGTGTAAGTGGAACGGACTCTTCGATTTCTTCGTGATTGGGGCGCTCGCGTTTGCGGTTGCGGCACAACGATACGCCGCGCCTTTCGCACGCGCGATCGGCACCAGAAGTCTCGCGGGGCCGGCGCTGTGGGGCAACCCGTTCGGGTTTTCCCTCGATCTCGTCGTCGCGACGCTGCTCTTCGTGAGCGCGACGATCTACACGCTCTCGTACATTCCGTACTTCCAGCTCGGACACAATCTCGCGGATCTCATCAACCTCCAACAGCAGATGTTCGGCTATCACTACGATCTGCGCGCGACGCATCCGTACGGATCGTCATGGTGGCAGTGGCCGCTGCTCTTACGGCCGATCTCGTACTTCTATCACGATTTCCGCGTCGGTGCCGCCCACGATAATCCACTCGCGTGTTGCGTGGCCGAGATCATCGCCATTCCAAATCCGGCGGTGTGGTGGTTCGGGCTCGTCTCGATTCCGATCGTCGCGTGGCTCGGGTGGCGGGAGCGGAACAAGGGCTACGTCTTGCTCGTCGTCGCGTATCTCTTCCAATGGCTACCGTGGGCCACGTCGCCGCGCGTATCGTTCGAGTATCATTTTTTCCCGAATCTCGCGATCATCTGTCTTGCAAATGCAATTGTGTTGCAGCGCATCTGGAAGCTCGCCGCAGCATCGGCGGGGCGCTTCGCGTGGCCGCGTGTCGTCGTCGGGAGCTACCTCGCGCTCGTCGTGGGGCTCTTCGTCTTTTTCTTTCCGATTCTCGCTGGCTTGCACGTTCCGTGGAATGTTTGGGATGCGCGGATGTGGCATTGGCTCATGAATAATCAGTGGGTGTAGGCGATGTCGGGACATTCGAAATGGCATAATATCAAACTCAAGAAGGGCAAGGTCGACGGCAAACGCGGCGCGCTCTTCACGAAACTTTCCAAAGAAATCATCCTCGCGGCGAAGGGCGGCTCGTCCGATCCCGAGGCGAATTATCGCTTGAAAATGGCGGTTGAAAAAGCGCGCGAGAGTAACGTCCCGCAAGAGAATATCAAGCGCGCGATCGCGCGAGCGTCGGGCACCGATGGTGAGAAGGCGATCGAAGAGATTCGCTACGAGGGCCACGGTCCGAGCCACGTCGCGATCGTCATCGACGCCGCGACGGATAATCGCAATCGCACGGCTTCCGAGCTGCGCTTTCTTTTCAGCCGTCATGGCGGCGCGCTCGGCGAAACGGGCTCGGTCGCCTGGATCTTCGAGCCACGCGGCCTCATCGAAGTCGAACACGGTCGTCTCGATGAAGACGCACTCACGGAAGCCGCGCTCGTGGATGGCGTCGTTGACGTGCGCTACGACGATGGCAGTGATGAGGGGCGATCGATCGTCTCGACCGAACCCGGTGCACTTGCCGCGGTACGCGGCGCACTCGTCGCAAAGGGGATTCGCGTGACGTCGATGGTGCTCGGGGTCGAAGCGAAACAACACGTCGCCCCGATTGGCGATGAACTCCGAGCGATCGTCGCATTTCTCGACGCGCTCGAAGATCACGAA
>JAYTXC010000162.1:0-3588 GCA_043743145.1 Rhodospirillales bacterium | reverse complement strand
AGCGCGCGCTCGCCCACAGCGCGACGTTTCGCGAAGAACGCACGGAGTTGCGCCGCCGTCTCCGCTTCGAGCACACCCGCCACGACCTCGACCCGATGGTTCGCGGCTTCCGAGGTGAAAACGTCGATCACGCTGCCCGCCGCGCCACCCTTTGGGTCGCGACACCCGTACACGACCCGCGCAATGCGTGCCGCGACGATCGCGCCGGCACACATGGCGCACGGTTCTTTCGTGACGTAAAGGACGGCGCCCGTGAGCCGCCAGCGCCCGAGCGTCGCGGCCGCACTGCGAAGTGCGAGGATTTCGGCGTGTGCGGTCGGATCGGGACGGCGCTCTTTTTCGTTGCAGGCGAAGAACGTGCGATCGCCCGCGTGCAAGATCGCGCCGATGGGAACGTCGCCGTGTTGCGCGGCTTCGTCCGCAAGCGCCATGGCGCGGCGCATCGCGGCTTCGTCCATCACGCGGGGCGCGCGCCCTCGGGTGCGTCGGATGCGATCGTGAGCTCGATCGTCGAGTTCGCTTCGTCGGCGGCGACGGAGACGGGATCGTACGTGCGCTTCGTCCGCGCATCGTACACTTTGATGAGTCCGGCCGATTCGAGTCGCTGCACGGCGGGAGCGACGCGCGGAATGAGGCGTTCGGCAACCTGTTCCCATGCTTCGGCAAGGCGCTCGGTAAGATCGGGGTTGCTATTTGAGAGCACGGCTGCGCGGGCATATGCCGCGAGCGCGACGTCGGCCGTGGTCTCCACGGTGCCGAGATCGAAGCTTTTGATGGCGGTCGAGACGGCATCGTCTTCATCGGGCAAGAGATAATCGGGGATGCGGATCGCGACGTGGTGATTCGCAGCAGGTTCGTCTTCCTCGTCGCGATACACGCCGATCTCTTCGACCTCGAGGTCGTGGTCGTAATCGCCCGCATCGAGGCTCAGCAGCGAGTGCCGGGCCGCGTGTTGCAAGATTTCGACGAGCCCTTCGACGAGCTTATTGATTTGGATTTGATACTCGGCACGGTCCATCGCGGTACCACCGTCGGCATCGTCCATGTCGGCGGAATCGACGAGTTCGTGCACGCGATCGAACGCGTCGTAGACGTTAAAGCGGAAGTCGGAGGCCATGCCCTCGCGCTTCCGGTCGGCGCTCGTGCCAGCCTGCGGCTCAGGTGGATGCGATCTTTTGCCGAAGGGTCGTGGTATGCGTCTTGCCCCGTCTGTTTCTTCATGCTTTGTTGCGCTTGCCCTGACCGCGAGTTCCGTTTGCTCCTCGCCCGTGTTCGCACAGACGGCGACGCTCTCTGGTGACGACATTTACGCGCGTGCCCTCACGACGTGGTCCGCGCAGCCGACGCCTGCGGTGTTGAGCTATCGCGTCGATGCGAAATTGATGCACAAAGGCCACGTCCGCGAAGAGCGCGAGCGGATCGTGCTGCGCACGGCCGATCGAACGGCGATCGTTGCAAAACTTAGCGTCGATCGCGACGGAACGGAACGCGTCGCTGCGGTGGCGATCGAGCGGCCCCGCTTCGATCCCGACGCGACGTTTCGACTCGTGGCGCGCTCGCGTGATGATATCGACGAGTCTGCAGCGCCCGGAGCGATGCGGACAATCACGCATGTGGTCGCGCGTGTGAAGCGGTACGCGGTGGAACTCGTGGGCGAGCGAACGTATCGCGAACGCCCGGTCTACGAGCTCAAACTCACGCCGCTGTTCGATCCGCGGACCAATAGCGTGCGCACGATGTTCGTCGATACGCAGAGCTTCGTCACGTGGCGTGTCGTCAACGAGGCGCCATATACGGTCGGCCCCGCACACGGCACGTTCATGCTCGATGCGCAGTTCGCTCCGGTTGGCAACGCCTGGCTGATCTCGCGCATTACGACTGCCGGCGCGTTGCGCTTCGGCCCGTTCGCCTACGGCGGCGATGGCGATGTCGAGTATCGCATCATCGACACGAAGGCCGACGTGCCGGCCTATTGTTTCGAACGCGCGGGTTTTGCCCGTCACGCTGACTGCGCGGCCGCCGTCTCGGTGTAGCCGCACGGTACCAGACGGCGATCGATGCCGATTCCATCATGGGATGGACGGTTGCTCGGCAGAAGCGTACCATGAGCGCAGTTCCGAGCTTCGAGGAGGTCATAATGGTGACTGCCTTTTCGCATCGCTTCGATCGCAAGTACGATCGTATCTTTTTCGCGACAATGGTTGTCGCGATCCTCAGCGCCGTTTTCGTCGGCTACGCGCGCACGTACTATCTTGCGGGACTCGTGCGCGCGCCGCTCCCAAGCGCGATCGTCCAAATTCACGCAGCCGCTTTCAGCGCGTTTATGATCCTCCTCGTTGTCCAGATCGGGTTCGTCTCCACTGGCCGCATCGCGCTCCATCGACGCCTCGGCCTCGCCGGATTCGCACTTGCGGCGGCGATGATCGTTCTGGGAATTCTCGCTGCCACGGACTCGCTGCGACGCGGCTTTTCGCCGCCCGGCATCGACGTGCTCACCTTTTACATTATTCCGCTCACCGATATTGTCTTATTCGCGATTTTTATTCTGCTCGCCAATCGCACGCGACGCGTTCCCGCCACGCACAAACGCTGGGTGATCGTCGCCACGATCGCGATTCTCGACGCGGCGATCGCGCGCTGGCCGTTTGCCTTCGTCCACCAGGGCCATTGGCTTGCGGACCTCGCGTGTTACGCATTCCTTGCCGCCCTCGCCGCGTACGACATTTTCTCAATCGGACGCGTTCATCGCGTCACGATCATCGCGACGATCGCTATTATCGTCACGCAACAAATTCGCGTACCGATCGGGATGACGCCCACCTGGCACGCCTTCGCAGCCAGCATCGCGCGGTAAAGACGCCTCGAGGGACGCGGGACAGAGAAAAAGCGGCTGGCAAGCCGCTTTTTCTTGGTAAATCATGCGCACGGAGGGATTCGAACCCCCGGTCTCAGCCTTCGGAGCAGTCACGAGGGCGGTGACGATTCTCTGGTCAATGGGCTCTCTGACCCTCCAGTAATTCTGCTATTTCCGTACCGTAAGGTACATTTTAAGGTACATTATTGCTTGGATCGCGCGAGCCTAAAGCGCCAAGCCGAAAACTCCGATTCGTCACGAACGATTTGTCGACTGTCGCGACAGTGGAATGGGATTCGCCCCGACCTTTACGTTATTCGCGGTTACCGAAGGTAGCCGTGGTCATCGTTCACGATAGAAAGCGGTTGCTGAACTTCGACTTAAACGAACAACGTTTGGCATCAATTCTTGTTTCATCGGTTTCCGGGTTTTAGTTCTTTTACGAAGAACTTTCAAATCGGCTCTTTTTTACTTTAAGTTGTCGAAGTAGAATCATTCTGGGCTCAAAGCATTTGAAAGTAAGCCATCTCAACCTGAATCACGGCAAGGATGCCGGCTAGGATGGCAAACGCGCCAGCACCGAAAGCGATGGCAACATCCGCCTTTTTGTCCGGCGACGCACTGAAAACGAACAAGAGTATGACGACTGCAATCGCAAAAAACACCCAAAAGCAAACGTGAGCTACAAGAACGTTTTTTCTGGCAAGTTCCATTTTCTTGGACTTCTCATAATT
>JAYTXC010000161.1:0-40066 GCA_043743145.1 Rhodospirillales bacterium | reverse complement strand
TCGTAGCCGTGTGGCAAAAGCATGACGAGGCGCGACGTTTCGCCCCACTTCGCCTGGCCCGCAGCGATGAATTGATCGATAATAATCTGCGCGCCGTTGTTGAAGTCGCCGAATTGCGCTTCCCAAAGGACGAGCGCGTTCGGAGCTTCGACCGCATACCCATATTCGAATCCGAGGCACGCGTACTCGGAGAGCGGGCTGTTGTAGATCTCGATACTCGCCTGCGCATCGGCGAGATGTTGGATCGGCGCGTACGTGGCGTTGGTCTTTGCGTCGTGATACACGAGATGCCGATGCGAAAACGTGCCGCGCTGCACGTCTTGACCCGTCAGGCGAATCGGCGTGCCTTCGGCGAGCAACGATGCGAATGCGAGCGCTTCACCAAGGCCGAAATCCACTTCACCTTCGGTCGCAAAGGTCGCCCTGCGCCGTTCGAGTTGCCGCACGAGTTTGGGATGCACGGTGAAGCTGCCGGGTACTGCAATGAGTGCATCGCTCCAGGCCATGAGTTGCGCGCGATCGACCGACGTTTCGTCGTGCACCGATGCGTCGTCGCCGTGCGCCACGTGCGGCCCGATCTCGCCCGTCCATGTGCCGCTCCTGACGCTTACGTGGGCGGCCGTTAGACGCGCGGTCGCATTCGCGAGCAACATGTTGACGTCGTCGGCGGTGACGATACCCTGTGCGATGAGTTTTTGGGCGTAGAGTTCGCGCACCGTCGGATGCGATTTGATCCGCTCGTACATATCGGGTTGCGTGTAGGCGGGTTCGTCTGTTTCGTTGTGTCCGAAGCGACGGTACCCGATGAGGTCGATGATGACGTCGTGCCCGAACTTGCGTCGGAAGTCGACCGCGAGATGTACGGCTGCGATACACGCATCGACGTCGTCGGCATTAACGTGAACGATCGGGACGTCGAAGCCTTTGGCGAGATCGGATGCGTAGAAGGTCGAGCGCGCGTCGCGCGGATCGGTCGTAAACCCGACTTGATTGTTGCTGATGATGTGGACGGTGCCGCCCGTGGCGTAGCCCGCGAGCGCCTGGAGGTTGAGGACTTCCGCAACGACACCCTGTGCTGAAAACGCCGCATCGCCATGAATGAGAATCGGCGCCGCACGGCCCGTTTCGAGCTTCGCCGCCGACGACGTGCGATCGGTTTGGAGCGCGCGCGTCCGGCCTTCGACGACACCATCGACGGCTTCGAGATGGCTCGGGTTGTTCGCGAGCGCGACGGCGATCGGGCCGTGCGCGGATGCATACGTGCCGACGGCACCGTGATGATATTTCACGTCGCCCGTGATGTCATCCGTGATGCCTTCGCCGCGTTGCGTCGCCGCTTCGAATTCCGCGAGCAACTCTTCGTAGGGCCGATTGACGACGTGCGCGATCGTCGCGAGACGTCCGCGGTGCGCCATGCCGAGGACGGCGGTTTCCACGCCGTCGGCTGCGAGCAACGTGACGAGTTCTTCGAGCATCGGCACCATCGCATCGAGACCCTCGATCGAAAACGTCTTTGCCCCGATGTACGTCTTGCGCAGAAAGCGTTCGAACGATTCGACTTTCGTGAGTCGCTCGAGCACGTTTCGTGCCCGATCGGGCGCGAGTTGCACGAAGTGCATCCCTGTCTCGATGTAATCGCGCAGCCATTCGCGCTGCTCGATGTTCGCGATATGCTCGACTTCGTAGGCGATCGTCGAGCTATACGTTTTGCGTAATTCGGCGACGACGTCGGCGAGCGTACTGCCCGCAACTTTCGTACGCAGAATCGCGGCGGGAATCGCCGACATCACGCTCGGCGTTAACGCGTAATTGTGCCAGTCGAGAGCAGGATCGCCTTGTGGTGGCGTGCCCAGTGGGTCGAGCGTGGCCGCGAGATGACCGTGGCGGCGATACGATGAGAGGATCGCCATGCCCGCGGCGACCGCGCGCAAGAGTTCTTCCGAGTACGGCTCGATCTCGCGCGGCGGCGTCGCGTGTTGATCGGTCACGGCCGTCGCAACGACCGGTGATTGCGCGAGATTCGCACGCGCGGGCGCGGCACTCGTCGCAACGGCGCTCGCGGCCGCCGCGGGACGCGGTGCTGCGAGACCCGCGCTAGCGAAGACGCTTTCGTAAAAACCGTCTTTGCCAGCGAGTAATTCATCCACGCGCTTGAGATACTCACCCGATTGCGCGCCTTGGATCACGCGATGATCGTAGGTGCTGGTGAGCGTCATGATCTTCTCGACGCCGAGTGCTTTGAGTGCGGTGGGATCGGCGTTGACGAAACCGGGCGGAAGCGCGATCGCCCCCGCCGCGAGAATCGCACCTTGGCCCGCCGTGAGGCGCGGAACCGATGCGACCGTGCCGATACCGCCGGGATTGGTGAGCGTGAACGATGCGCCTGAAAGATCGTCGGCACCGAGTTTTCCATCGCGAGCCTTCGCGATCAGCGCTTCGTAGGCGCTTCGGAAACCGATGAAATCGAGGGCATCCGCGTTTTTGATGACGGGCACCACGAGAAAGCGCGAGCCGTCTTTGCGCGACGTGTCGACCGCGATGCCGATGTGGATTCCATTATCGACGCGCGTCGCGACGCCGTTTTCGCGGCGAAAGCTCGTAACGATCGCCGGAAACTCGTGTGCCGCGCGCACGAGCGCGAAAGCGATGAGATGCGTGAACGAGATCTTCTCGGAGCGGCCTGCGGTTTTGAGCGCCGTATTGAACTCGGCGCGGCGCGCTTCGAGCGTGCCGACCTGCAACGTGCGAAAACTCGTTGCCGTCGGAATCGTTAAGGACTGTTCCATCGCGCCGACGAGTGCGTTCGCGGGTCCCTTGATCGGCGTTGCGGTCGCACCGACGGCGAGGGCCGGGAGCGGCGGCGTTGCCGCGGAAGCCGCGTGGCCGTTCGAGGCGACCGGCGCCGAGATGGCGTCGGCGTAAAGAATCATGCCGCCTGGTCCCGAACCGACGACGTTTTTGAGATCGAGGTGACGGCGTTCCGCGAGCCGTTGCGCGCGGTGCGACGCCGTGCCGCGTGCGGGAGCGCCGTTGGTCGTGGTCGAGGTGAGCGCACTTGCCGAGGTCGCCGCGGGAACCGGTGCGGCCGGAGCCGCGGGCGCCGTTGCGGTTGCGGCCGGAGCCGCGGGAACCGGTGCGGCCGCAGCCGCGGGCGCCGATGCGGCCGCAGCCGGAGCGTTAGCCGCCGTGCCTCCACCGGGGCGTGCGGCCGACGTATCGATCTCCGCGAGCAACGCACCGACGTTGACCGTCGCGCCTTCTTCGGCGGCGAGCTTCGTTACGAGGCCGGCCGCGGGTGCTGGGACCTCGACGTCGACCTTATCGGTCGTCACATCGACGAGCGTCGCACCGGCATCGATCCACGTGCCGACCTTGACTCGCCATTCCACGATCGAGCCTTCCGTCACAGATTCGCCCATTTCGGGCAAAACGACTCGAACGAGCGCTTCAGGCACGGAGCGACATTTCTCTTAGCACGACCGTTTCAATTCTAAGGCGCGCGACGGAACCCGCCTCCGCTTTTCGTCGGTCCAAAACGGAACGTCTGCTCCCGCGTTCGCGCAGCGAAATTACTCCCTCGCTTGGAGGCCCGCCCATGTTGCCCGTCACGTTTGCCCTCGCCGCTGGCCTCGTTTTCGCCGCCATCTCGGCAGCCACACCACATCGTAGCGTCGCAGAACCCGTAACGGCGAGCGCCGTTATCGCCTCCCCAAGCCCGGCCCCGACGGCAACGCCCGCAGCCATCGTCGATACGAAAGATTTTGCGTTTGCACCCGACCCCGTGACTATCAAAGCGGGCGACACCGTGCTCTTCAAAAATTCCGATTCGGTCGCTCACACGGTCGCAGCCGATGATAAGAGCTACGATTCGGGTGACATGCCGACGGGTTCGACCTTCGCCCACACGTTCGAAAAGCCGGGAACCTATGAGTATTACTGCGCGTATCATCGCTACATGCACGCCAAGATCATCGTGAAGTAACGCGGGCGCAATCCGCAAAATGCAAAGCCCCGTGTCGTGCACGGGGCTTTTTCAGTCGTCATGCCCAGGAAGGGACTCGAACCCCCACAACCTTGCGATTACTGATACCTGAAACCAGCGCGTCTACCAATTCCGCCACCAGGGCACGGTCGCACATCGTTCGCGTAGGTCGCGAGCGACCCTGTTACCGCACGTACGAGGCGCCGTTGACGTCGATCGTCGTGCCCGTCGCGTAATCGGCACCGCCCGATGCGAGGAACGCGACGATGCTCGCGACTTCATCGGGTCCACCGACGCGACCGGAGGGAATATCGCCACGAATCGCCGCGCCGTCCTCGACGAGCGATTCCGTGGCCATGTCCGTTTCGATGTAGCCGGGGGCGACGGCGAAAGCGACGATACCATCGCGTGCGCACCCGCGAGCGATCGATTTCGTGAAGTTCACGAGCGCGGCTTTGCTCGCGCCGTAGTCGGCAAACGTCATCTCGCCGCGATGCGCGGCCCGCGATGCGATATTGATCACGCGACCGCGCACACCGCGTGCGACGACGTCTTGCACGCGCATTTGCCGCATCGCCACGTACGCGAGATCGACTGCGCCGAAGAGATTGACGTCGAAGGTGCGCTTCCAGCCCGCGCGCCACGCAGCGAAATCGTCGCCGTCGAAAAGATTCTCAGCGAAAATGCCGGCATTGTTCACGAGCGTATCGATGCGACCGAAGCGCGCGATCGTCTGCGCGACGAGCGGTTCGTGCGCGGTGGGATCGCCGACGTCGCTCTGCGCGCACGCGACCGTCGCGCCCCCGAGTTCATCGACGAGCGCATGCGCGGCGGCAGCGGCGTTTGCAAACGTAAAAAAAACGCGCGTGCCATCGCGAGCGAGCGCGCGGACAACGTCCGCACCAATCCCTCGTGAGCCACCGGTAACGAGGGCGACGCGCGCGTGCATGGGCACGTTCATGCGCGCTGGACGAGCGCGATTCCGCCCGCGATCGCGGCGAGACCGACGAGATCGCTTGCATGCACGGGCTCGTGCAAGATCAGCGCGGCGAGAGCGAGCCCGAAGATGGGCGTGAGGTAATAGAACGCGCTCACACGACTCGCTTCGCCATGTGAGAGCAACCAAAACCAGATCAGCGATGCACCGATGCTGAGGACGAGCACGAGATAGGCGAACGATGCGATAAGTTCCGGTGTGAGATGCGCGTGCGGCGTGCCGACGGTAAGGAACGCCACCGGCACGAGCACGAGGCCCGCGACCACGAGTTGGATCGCGTTGATCGCAAGAAGGCTCGTTCCCGTCCCGGCGCGCTTGTAAAGCAACGTCGAGGCGACGCTCGCGCAAACGCCGAGGAAGGCCAGGAGTACGTCGCTCGGTGCCGCCGCGGCGCTGCCGCCGCGTGCGACGACGATCGCGATCACACCGCCGAAACCGAGTGCGAGCCCGATCGCCTTCGCAATCGTTAATTTCTCGCCAAGTAATTTTGGCGCGACGAGCCCGAGCACGAGCGGATTCATGCTCGCGATGATCGAGCCCATGCCCGACGAGAGATGATGCAGCGCCGTATACGTCAGCCCGAGATACATCGCATTTGCGAGGATACCGAGGCCGCCGGCAACGAGCCACGCACGACGCGTGCGCGGGAACACATGACCGAAGGCGCGCGCGAGGACGGCGAGTACGATCCCGGCCGTCACGAAACGGACGACGAGAAACCAGAGAGCGTCGGATTCGACCGATGCGATTTTGCTCGGGACGTACGCTGAAGCCCAAAGAAAAATGTAGAAGATCGCTAACGCAACGCCACGCGGCCCCCGGGCTCTCTCGCTCATGGTACGAGGGAGGCAACCCACGGTAACGCATTCCAGTTGCGACGGACGTCGTCGCTCATGCGCCGCGGAAGAGTTGCCGACACCCCTGCTATATGAACGTCCTCCTCATCGGCGCGACCGGATACGTCGGCAACGCGGTCGACGAAGCGCTCCGCACACGCGGCCACCAGACGGTGGGAACGGCACGGAGCGAAGCAGCCAAAGCGAAACTCGATGCTCGCGGCACGCCCTGGGTCGCAGCCGACGCAGCGAAACCACAGACGCTCGTCGATGCCGTACGCACCGTCGACGCGGTCGTGTATTGCGTCAACGTTACCGATGCCGATCCGTTCGCCGTCGACAGTGCCGCGCTTCGCTCGATTCGCAAAGGACTCGCCGGTACCGAAAAGACGTTCGTGTTTATGAGCGGTTCGTGGGTCTATGGTGCCACAGGTGACGCGCCGGTCGCCGAGGACGCACCGCTCATGCCGCCCGCATTCATCGCGCGCCGCGTCGAACTCGAGCGCGCCACGATCGAGATGACGAAAATTGGCGTTCGTGCGCTCGTGATCCGGCCCGGCGTCGTCTACGGTCGCGGTGGCGGAATCGCGACCATGTTCGTCGCGAGCGCGCGCGAACGCGGCGCCGCGACGATTCTGGGTGATGGCAAAAATCGCTGGGCCACGATCGACGTCGGCGATCTCGGCGATCTCGTCGCGCTCGCACTCGAACGGGGCCGCCCCGGCCGTGCGTACAACGCCGCCAACGACGATCGTTTCACCGTTGCTCAAATCGCCGCGGCCGCGAGTCGCGGTGCGGGAAAAGGCGGCGAGACGGCGACCGTTCCCGCACGCATGATGGGCCACTTCGGCGAATGCCTCGCGCTCGATCAAGCGATCACCGCCGCGCGCGCGCGAACCGATCTCGCTTGGGCGCCGACCGCGCCATCGATCATCGCGTCGCTCGAAAGCGACGCGTACGCACATGCGGTGCCGCAGAGCGTTTGACGATCGCCCGAGGCGTCCGCGACACAACGCGCGCGCGAGCGGCGTCGTAGGAGCGTGTTCGCCAAACTCTTTCCGATTTTAGGCATCACCTTCATCGACATTCTCGGATTCAGTATTCTGATTCCGATCTTGCCGTATTACGTGAAGCATTTCGGGGCCTCGACGATTGCGGTCGGCGTGCTTTTCGCCGTTTTCGCGCTCTGTCAATTTCTCGCGGGTCCGCTTTGGGGACACGTGAGCGATCGGATCGGACGCAAACGCGTCCTCATCATCTCGCAGATCGGCGCGACGATCGGTTGGGCCGGGCTCGCATTCGCACCAACGCTGTTCTGGGTCTTCGTCGCGCGCATCATCGAGGGGATTTCCGGCGGAAATATCTCCGTCACGCAAGCCTACGTTGCCGATCGCGTCGAGCCCGAGCAACGCTCGCAAGCATTCGCCTTCGTCGGTGCGGCGTTCTCGGCCGGTCTCGTACTCGGCCCCGTCGCAGGCGGGCTTTTGCTCTCACGCTACGGATACGCAATGCCGTTCTTGCTCGCAGCCGGCTTACAAGTCCTTACGCTCATCGTCACGATCGTTTTTTTGCCGGAAGACGTCGCCGAACACGGTGAGAAAGCGCAGACGAGCGGCTTCCGCGATATCGTGCGCTCACTTGGCGACGTGCACGTCTCACCCGTCCTCGTGCAAAAGCTCGCATATTCGCTCGCGCTCTACGCGTGGTTCGCCGTCTTCGCACTCGTGCTCGCCGCGGTCGCGGGGTTCGGGCCCACGGAGACGAGCTATTTCTTTGCCGGATTCGGCGCCGCGAGCATCGTCTTCCAACTCGGCGTCGTCGGGCGTATGGTCGCGCGTTTCGGCGTGCGCCTTACCTCGAACTTCGGCTTCGCCGCCGCGTGCATTTACTTTGTTGCCGTACCATTCATGCATGGGACGGTCGCGCTCTTTCTCATCCAGATCGTCTTCGCATTCGCCCTTTCGGTGACCAACGCCACGCTCGCAACGCTCCTCACCGATGCCGCGCCGGTCCATTTGCGCGGAACCGTGCTCGGCGCGGGTTCGTCGCTCGAATCCGTCGCCGGTGTCGTGATGCCAACGATTAGCGCCGCCGTGCTCGCGACATACGGCGCGGGATGGACGGGCGCGATCTCCGCGTTCTTCGCTTTCGTCGCGCTCGTGCTCGGGATTGCGGCGACGCGCCGACGTGCGATCGCGTGAGCGCGGGAGCCAGCCGACTACGCAGCTGACGATTTGCGACGCGGCCGTTTTTTCGGCTCGACCGCGTCGTCCGTTTTGTTTGCGGACGTTGCATCACCACGTTTTTTCGATGCTTCGAGACTTTTCTGCAGCACGTCCATGAGGTTGACCACGTTGTCGCGCACGGGTGCCTTGGTCTCGCCTTTCGGCAGATCTTTGCCCGCGACGCGCGCTTCGATCATCGCCATCATCTGCTCGCGATAGGTATCTTTGAACGCTTCGGGATCGAAGGCTTCCGTCATCGTATCGATGAGCATCTTCGCGACTTTCATCTCGGTCGCGACGGGCTTTTCACTCGCGGGCAGATCGAGAGTCGACGTGGCCACGATCTCATCGGCGAAGTGCATCAGTTCGAGCACGAGCGCATCGCCGCTGGGCTTGAGCGCCGCGAGATGTTCGCGGGAGCGAATCACGACTTTTGCGATGCCGACTTTCCCCGATTCGCGGAGTGCCTCACGCAAGAGCGCATACGCATGACGGCCGCGCTTCTCGGGTTCGAGATAATACGGCTTATCGAAAAACATCGGATCGATCTCCGTGAGATCGACGAACTGCACGATATCGACCGATTGCGTCGCCTCGGGATTAACGCGATCGAAATCTTCATCGCTGATGATGACGTAGCGCCCCTTCTCGTATTCGAAGCCCCGGGCGAGATCGCCATAGCCAATTTCTTCGCCATCGATCGAGCAGCGGCGCACGTTATTGATTCGGCCTTCGTCCGTTTTATGGAGGAAGTTAAATTTGAGGTCATTCGTCCGAATCGCCGTCTGCAGTTTTACGGGAATCGTGACGAGCCCGAAGTTGATCGCTCCGGTCCAAATCGCGTGGGCCACGGCCTACCTCCAAATCGCTTGCGCGGCGGCGAGCGCGGGTTCGAGTTGCTGTTCGCGCCACGATGCGCCGCCCCAGAGATCGCCACGTTCGGCGAGCATTGCAGGCGCGTTTGCGATCGTGAAGCGAGCGAATTCGCCCTCGGTGCCCGCGAGCGCTGCCTTGCCGCGCGGACGTTTTCGCGCGAGGGCCTCGATCTCGGCCCACGCCATCGGCATCGAGACGGGCGCCCCATCGCGCGCACGAACGCTGTAGGGCGCGACGAGCGTCTTTCCCCGACCCACCTGGACGTAATCGAGGTACACGGTGGCAGCGGGGCGTTTCACCGTCATACGCTCGAGCGTCGTGAGCGTGGGCAACCGCTCGTGAACGCGCCGCGCGATCATCTCGCCAAATCCGCGCACGATCTCGTAGGTGTACGTCGGGACGAGCGGGATCGCGACGTGCAAACCGCTCCCACCCGATGATTTGATCGCGGGAACGAGGCCGATTTCCGCAAGCGTCTCGCGGAGCCCAAGCGCGACCTTCGCCAGCGTGTCGATGGTACAGCCGTTAAACGGATCGAGATCGAAGAAGAGAAACTCCGGCACATCGAGATCGGGCTCGTGCGACGTCCAGACGTGCAACACGATCGCGGCGAGGTTCGCGACGTAGACGAGCGTCGCTTCATCGTCGCACATCACGAAGCGCACGCGATCGCGCTTGCCGCCGTGCGAGTCGACCGTCGTCGTCGCAACCCAGGGCGGCAAATGCGCGGAGGCGTTTTTCTCGAAAAACGTCGTCCCGTCGATGCCGTTGGGAAAGCGTTCGAGCGTGAGCGGCCGCCCGCGCAGATGCGGGAGCATGACGCCCGCGACCGCACGGTAGTACGCGATGAGATCGCCCTTGGTGTAGCCATCGCGTGGAAAGAGCACTTTCTCGCGATTGGAGATCGCGATTTCGCGGCCATCGATCGTCACGAGCTCTTTCGCTGCGACCGTCACGTGCGATCGCTCGCTTCGATCGCACGCTCGCGCACGACATCGCGCGCATCTTTATCGACGCGCATCGCAACGAAGACGGGATGACGCAACGACCCATCGCGCGTCCATTCGGTGAACGTCACTTCGGCGACGAGCGTCGGTTCGATGTAATGCGCGGGAGTCGCCGTCTTGGGTTCGTCTGCGAACGGTGAGGTGGATCGTTCCAGCGGCGCGAGCGCGCGCGCGATTGCGGCGAGGCGTTTGCTATCGAAGCCGGTGCCGATCGACCCCGCATAGCGCAGCACATCGCCATCGTACACTCCCGCAAGCAATGCGCCGAAATGCTTGCGACTGCCGCGCCCTTCGGTCCATCCGCCGATCACGACTTCCACACGCTGCTGAGCTTTGATCTTTACCCAATCGCGCGAACGCCGCTCGATGTACGGCGACGAACGGCGTTTCCCAACGATGCCTTCGAGCCCGCGCGACTTGGCGAGATCGAAAAGCGCTTTCCCATCGCCGACCACATGTTTGCTCAGCATCACGGGGCCGCGCCCGGTCAGGAGTTTCTCGAGAATCGCCTTGCGTTTGGCGAGTGGTTCGGCACGAAGATCGCGTCCGTTGCCGTAGAGCACGTCGAAAACGGCGAAGGTCACGGGCGCTCTGTGTGGTGCCGTTCGGCCGAAGCGGTCGACGCGATCTTGCAGCGCGCGAAACGACGGCTTCCCTTCGCCATCGAGCACGACGATCTCGCCGTCGACGACGAGCGGCCGTTCGGAGAACGCATCGGCAAGGGCGCCGAGTTCGGCGAATTTCGTCGTGAAATCGTTGCCGTTGCGCGACGCGATCGAGACGGCACCGAGCTCGTCGATGCTCACGATCGCGCGGTAGCCATCCCATTTAAGTTCGAAGAGCCACGCGGGATCGTCGAACGGCGCATCGACCGCTGTGGCGAGCATGGGCGACGCAATCGTCGGCACGGCCTCTCGATGCGCCGCGCGCGGCGACGACGTCCACGATTTTGCCTTCGGGTCGGCCGCAATGTCGTCGAGTGTCTTGCCCGATTTTACCGACGTCGCATGATCCTCGATGCGCCAGCTGGGATCGACGGCATCGTCGCGTTCCTTGATGAGAAGCCAGGCGTTGGGTTCGGCGTCGCGTCCCTTGATGTGGACGAACGCAAACCTACCGTGAAGCTTTTTGCCGAACAGTTCGATCTTCACCGAACCGCGCGCGATCTGCTCGGTGAGATCGTCGCCTTCGGTAAGGCGATACGTGCCGCGATCCCACACGATCACGGCACCCGCACCGTAGTTGCCCGCGGGAATCGTGCCTTCGAAATCGCGGTAATCGAGCGGATGGTCTTCAACGGCCATCGCGAGCCGCTTCTGCGCGGGATCAAACGACGGACCTTTGGGCACCGCCCACGATTTGAGCACGCCATCGGTTTCGAGGCGAACATCGTAGTGCAGCCGAGATGCGCGATGCATCTGCACGACGAAGCGCGCGCGCGCCCCACGCGCGGGCTTCGTTCGCGCTGAGGCATCCGAAGGCTCGGGCGTCTGTGAGAAATCGCGTTTTTTCGCGTAGGTTGCCAGCGGCTTTGCGGTGGGTGCGGGCACGATACGCTCGAGTATACCCAAAACTCGAGCGCACCGAGCGAGCACACGACAAGAAAAAAGCCGGCGCATGCGCCGGCTCCTCGGGTCGTGGACGACTTACTTGGTGGTGGTCGTCGTTGTGCTCGCCGACCCGCCAGGTGCGGCTGCGCCCGCGCCAGGAGCGGCCGGTGCCGAATTGATGATATTCGTCGTATGCGTGGGACTCGCGTTCCACGGCTGCCATACGAAAAGCGCAATCGCGACGATGACGACGATGGCGACGACCGCCAAAATTCCAGTGTTGTTGCCGTTCGAAACGACGACGGGACGTTCTTGCATGGGAACCCTCCTTTAAAGTACAGGCGTTATAACCCGCGCTCGAAGGTTCCAAACATCGGTTCTCTCGGTTGCGTCCTCACGAAGCTATAGGACCGAACGAATACGTCACGTGCGGACGAACGTTCGCCAATACCAACAGCCCCACGTCCCCACGAGCATCGAGAAACTGCACAATGCGATTCCGATGCGACCGATCCCATCTCGACACGCGAGTGCGATGAGGACGAAAAGAAACGGCTCGAAATCGAGCGCGTGTCGCATGCCGAATTGTGCATAGCCGTTGACGTAGTAGATGACGTTGGGAAAAAAACACAACGCGACGGCCGCCCACATGGCGATCCGTAAACGTAGCGGTCCGCGTGCGAAAAACGCGAGCACGAGTCCGGGCGAACTCCAGGTGAGCGCGAACCCGTTGAGCGACGGAACGACGAACGGATATCTGGCTTGAAAATCTGGCGCCCGAACGAAAAACGAGTGCAGTTCGTATGGAATGTACGTCAGCCGGAAAGGTGATCCCGTAGGTTCGCCCGCGGAGTCTTGATGGTACCATGCGGTGTAGCCGATATCGTACGGCACGCCCCATCGCGCTTCGTTGTATCCAATCCAGAGTGCCACGAACGGCACGAGCGTCGACGCATACGCGATGAAATTCCGAAGATGCTCGCGCGGCGAGCGATCGCGTGCGAGCAACGCATCGGCCCCCGTTCCCCACCACAGGAGCGCCGCGTACACCGGCACGACGAGCACCATCGTAAAGCGCGATTCGACGGCTGCGACCGCATACAGTGCGACGAGCACGCCGCGACGTTTTCCAAGGACTTCTCGAATCGCGAGCAGCGTCATCGCCATTGACGCCACGTGCGCGATGAACCACACGTCGCCGAACATCGCGCACCAAAAGAGATCGGTACCGAGCAAAACGAACGCGGCTAAAAACGTTGCCGTTCGACGCGGTACGTCGAGCATGCGCGCGATCTCGTACGCCGCAAAGATTGCGACGCCACCCAAGAGCGCGGCGAGCGCTGTCTGATTCGTCGCCGTTCCCCACACGACGAGCGCGGGGAGTAAGAGCACGGCCGGCAACGGTGCCTCGATCACGTAATAACGACCGTGGTATCGAAGCGCATCGATGTAGGCACCGGGCCAATCGATCCACGTGTGACCGTGACGGAACGCATCCGCCAAGAGGACGAAATTATTATATGGTGTGTGCTTGAAGCCGCCGGCAACCAGGATCGCGAGCATCGCCAAGAGCCCGAGGGCGATTCCTTCGAAACGTTTCATGACCGGAGTTCCGAGAGTCGCCAATTTCGCGAGACGTAGAGCGAATTCGCGAATGGCGTAACGTCGTACGCGCGCGCCAAGACGAAATAGATGTGCGGGAAACGTGCCTGCCAACCCGGATATCGGCCCGCGAAATCGTGTGGCCAGCCGCATGCGATCCGTCGCGAACCGAGCGATCGCGCGACGTAAATTTCGTACGTGAGCGGGGTTGCGAAATTCCATGACGCGATGACGAGCGAACCGTCGGCCGTGCGACGCGCGACTTCGCGTCCGAGCTCGCGCGCGTCGTCGGCACGCGTCGTCTCACCGACGGCTTGCGCGACGCGGGCGATGTCGGGAAGCAGTACCACGACGAGTGCCGCCGCAGCGAGCGCCGATGCGTATGGTGCGATCTGCCGCAGATCGCGCACGGCTGCGCGAATGAGCCACGATGCGCCAACGCCCGCGCAGACGCCGAGCGCCCAGAGCCCGGGGAGCGCATACCGCGTGGTATCGGATTCCGCCCCGTAATTCGCGACGAATGCGACGCTCCCAAGTGCGAGCGTTCCGAACCCGATCGCGATGCTCGGGCGCCGCACGACGAGCATGACGTATCCGACGAGCGCGAAGGCGAGCATCACGTAGCCATCATTGCCATACGCAACGTCGTGCGCGAAACGAAGCGCACGTGCGACACCCTCCGGACTCGCCGCACGCGCAAAGGCATGGAGCGGAGAGAACTCGGCGCCCGAGACGTAGCGGAAGAATGCGTGCGGTGTCGATGGCCCGCCGTTATCGAAGATCGCCGTTCCGACGAGCCCGAGATCGCGTCCCGGATCGCCGGCATGTGTCTCCACATACGCGCTCCGGAGCGGCACGTAGAGATAGGTGACGAGCGGCGCGATTCCCGATGCAAGCGCGGCAAAGCGCGCGCGTGCCGAGGCGGCGACGATTGCGGGCCACACGAAAACGATCGCACACGGCAGTGCGAGTGCGGCGATCGGATGGATCGCGAGCCCGGCACCGAGAGCGAGGGCGGTGCGGCTGAGTCCGCGCGGATCGCGTTTCGTCCCCGCATCGAGCGCCGAGGCGAGCGCGAGCGCGATTGCGGCGAGGGCGAGATCGTGTACGTCGGCGCGCACGGCGTGCGCCCACACGATCGCGCCAAGCGCGAAGGCGAGCGCACTTGCCACACCCACGCGGACGTCGCCCGTCAGCGTCACGACGATCGCATGAAGGGCGCGAGCCGCAATTGCGACCGCAATCGCGCAAAAAAGCGACATGCGCCACGCGGGATCGCCGAAGGGGAGGGCGTGCGTGAACGCCCAGCCGAGCAAAATCGCGAGCGGAAAACCCGTAGGGTGCGCGATGCCGAGTAGATACGGCACCGTCTGCATTTCTCCGATATCCCAGAAGTCGACGCCAGGGCTCAGCGTCGCGATATACAATGCGAGCGGCGCCGCGACCGCGAGCCATCCGGAAAGTGAGTCTCCACCTGTGCCACGCCGCATTCGTCGCGCGAGATTAGCCTCGTGAACCCGACCCGCCTCTCGAATACGACCGTCGTCATCGCCGAGCCATTCTCCGAGACCGGGATCGCGGTCTTGCGCGACGCCGGGATTACGGTCGTTTCCGTCGTTGGCGAAGGCCCGAGTGCCCTGCGCGCGTCGCTCGCTCACGCCGATGGCTTGATCGTTCGTTCGGAGACGCGTGTCGATCGCGAGCTGCTTTCCTTCGGTCCCAAACTATTGGTCGTGGCACGCGCCGGCGTCGGCGTGGATGCAATCGACGTGCCAGCCGCGACCGATGCGGGTATCGTCGTCCTCAACACGCCAGGTGCGAACACGCTCGCCGCGATCGAACAAACTTTCGCGCTCATGCTCTCCCTCGCGCGGCACACGCCCGCCGCCGTAGCGTCGATTCGCGCCGGTCGCTGGGAGCGCAAGCCCTTCATCGGCACCGAACTCCACGGCAAGACGCTCGGAATCGTGGGCCTCGGCCGCATCGGCGGCGGCGTCGCGCTGCGAGCGACGGCGTTTGGAATGAAACTGCTCGCGAGCGATCCGTTCATCTCACGCGCGCGCGCCGAGGCGCTCGGTGCGGAACTCGTGCCGCTCGATGAATTACTCGCGCGCGCCGATATCGTGACCTTGCACGTCCCGCTCTCACGGCAAACGGTCGGCCTCGTTGCCGATCGTGAACTCGCGCTCATGCAGCCGCACGCGCTGCTCATCAATTGCGCACGCGGCGGTGTGATCGACGAAACGGCGTTGCTCGCCGCTCTCGATGCGAAGCACCTCGCAGCGGCTGCGATCGACGTCGTGGCCGTCGAACCACCGCCGACCGATGGCTCGGGCGCGGCGCTCCACCGCCATCCGAACGTGATCGCTACACCGCATCTCGGCGGCTCGACCGTCGAAGCACTCGAACGCATCGCGATCGAACTCGCGCACGACGTCGCAAGCGTGTTGCTCGGCGGCCCCGCATCCGCGGCGGTGAACGCACCGATCGCCGATGGCCCCGAAGCCGATCTCTTGCGGCCGTTCGTGGATCTCGCCTATCGCATCGGCAAGATCTATCCGCAGCTCGCGCAGCCGAGTGCGCTTCCGCCATTCACGCTCGTGATGGAAGGCCGCATCGCACCACTCGATGCCGAGCCCGTGACGACCGCCTTTCTGACCGGTCTCTTGCAGACGACGACCGATCGGCGCGTCTCGATCGTTAATGCCCGAAGTATCGCAGCCGAACTCGGCGTTCGCGTCGACGTACGCGGCGACGATCGCCCGACCGCGACCGCGTACGCAGCGACCCTGCGGCTCGTCGGTGGCGAGACATCGATCGTCGGTACGGCTGCGCTCGGCAGCCCGCGCATCGTCACCGTCGACGGATTCGAGATCGACGCGATTCCCGCAGGCTCGATGCTCTTTACGCGGCACACCGACGTACCCGGTATGATCGGCCAAGTCGGCACGATCATGGGCGAAGCGCAGATCAACATCTCGACGATGCAAGTTTCGCGGCAAGACGCCGGCGGCGATGCGATCATGTTTCTCTCGACCGATCGCCGCGTCGACGATCACGTGCTCGCACGCGTGCGCGAGATCGCCGGTATCAGCATCGTTCGAGCGATCGACGTCTGATGGCGCGCGCGTCGACGATCTGGATCGCACGTCACGGCGAAACGACGTGGAATCTCGCCGGTCGCTATCAGGGTCGCATGGAATCGGCGCTCTCCGCACGCGGCGTGCAACAGGGCTTCGCGCTCGCCGGGGCATTCGCGCAAAAACTAAGCGCCGGTGAGCCGATTCCGACCCGCATCATTTCGTCGCCGCTCTTACGCTGTCACGCGACGGCGCGCTTCACCGCGAGCCGTCTCGGGTTACCAATCGAGATCGACGAGCGACTCATCGAAATCGCACACGGAGCGTGGGACGGACGCTATCGCGACGAACTTGCCGCCAACGATCCCGAACGCTATCGGACGTGGCGCGAAGATCCCGCGCACGCGAGCTTCGAGGGTGGTGAACGACTAACGGACGTGCTCGTACGCTGGCGCGCATTCGCTCGCGATCTCGCAGTGCGCGACGAAGAGACGCTCGTCCTCACGCACGACGCCGTCGTCCGTTGTGCGCTCGTCGACATGCACGACCTCCCGCTCGATGATTTTTGGGCCGTACGCGTCGAGAATGCGGCATTTGCTCGCGTCGAGCGCGTGGATGGTCGACTCGTCGTCATCGACGATTGCGATAACACGCATTTGGGTTTACTGCGTGCCGACCTTACGACGCAAGCTCTGTAAAACGTAGCGACGTATTCGCGCCCCGATCGCCGTCGACGCATTCTCCGATCCCGCTCTACGTATGAGACGCACCAACGGCTTGAGCAACGACGACGCCATGGCCGACCGTCTTGAAAGCGAGGCGAGACCGATTACGCTATCCAGCGTAGTCACGAATCGATGCTTTTTCTCGACGATATCGGCAATGCGTGACGACGTCGAGGCCACCGATCTGAAAGTCTCGCTCGCTCGTGTCCATCAGCCAAAAAAAACTTTGACCGATCGTGCTGCTAAGCGTATCGTAATGTTATAAAGCAAATTGGCATTCGCGTAGTGCGACAGAATGTATCGGCTCTGCTCGCGATCGTTCGGTCACCCGGGTCGTGCCCGGGGAGCCTTCTCGCTCAAAGCCTTTTTCTGACCTACCGCGCTTTCGAACGCGAATGCCGAAGTTCGTCGAACCGGTATCGTCAGCACTCGATGAAAACCGTGCCGATCGCGTCTCAAGTTCGTTCTTGAAAGCGAGAGCCCGCTGTATGTGGACACGAGCGCACGATCAAAACTCTCCTTCCTGGAACGCGAAAGCAAAACGGCGAACAATCTCCTACGCGGGCGCCTCCTCGCCATCATTTCGCGAAGATGGCGAGGAGGCACGTTGAGTTGAGAACATGCGTCGCAAGCTCATAAGTCCGTGATCGAGCACATCGATGAAGCCATCTTTCGTTCTATCGATCTCACGCCAGATCATCACCGCGAGGTAGAACGCCTGCTCCTAGCTTCCGACGGCGTAGCGCGACGAGCGGCGGAGCGCTCCACATCGCGGTCACAAAAAGAGCTCGATCAACATTTCTCGGGACCTATGATTTCCGAATGAGTGAAGCCGCAAAATCGCCCACCGAGTATGCCTTCGAAAGCTCTCCGTACGCTATTTTGGTGCGACAGTGCCTGGTAATTCGATAGCATTTGGCAGATTGATCGGTACCGGATTCGCGGGGGGCGCACCCGCATCTCCTGGCACCACCATCGCCCCTGGTACGAGCGTCGGCGATGCCTGCGGTCGAGGCACACGGAACGTGTCGCGCGGCAGCGTTGATGGGAATCGGTACCGCGACCACGTGATGCGTTCTCTTGCGGGTTTGCCATTGGGAAGCATCGCAGAGATCGTGGCTTCGCGTATGACCCAGTACCCGTCGACGCCGCTATACCGCAGCATCCCGGTGCCATGCGCGCCATTTGCTGATGTCGTAAATTTCACGAGGCTCGGTAAGAACGTTCGACCATCGAGCTCGATTGCCGTAATCGTGAAGGCGCGTGGCGCGTGTGGTACGAGATGAAACACGTACGTGTACCCGCCGTTTGGCGTTTTCGTCGCGGCAATCGGAACGAACCGGTACGTTTCCAGCCGTGGCGTTACGACCGCAATGTCGTAATGCGGATTACGCCCCGTAATGATGCGTACCGCGGGCGCCTTGAGCTTCACCCCATCGATGATGAGTGTTTCATCGCGTTCGCTGCTTCCGCTGCGGTACACGCGATGTGTCTGCTCCATCGTGTGCAAGCCGAGTTGCGCGAGCGCGTATTCGAACGCGACGGTTTTTGGCCGCTTGAGTTTCGCGAGCGCTTCGAGGTAATGCGCCGTGACGAACGCGGCATTGGGCGGCGCCTCAGCGGCCAAAACCTTCGATCCGCGTGGGACGGCGGATGATGGCCCGGTGAGTCCCATGGCGGCTATTGCGACGAACGCGAGCCCCGCGCGAACACGCATTAGTTCAGAGCTTGACGGATCGCATCGAGCGCCGCCGTCGCGCCCGCGGGATTCTTGCCGCCGCCTTGCGCGTGTGCGGCTTGGCCCCCGCCGCGTCCGCCGACGAAGCTTGCCGCTGCCTTGAGAAGATTCCCCGCATGGATGCCGGCCTTGACCGCATCGTCGCTCGCCGAGACCAGCAGCGAGACGTTCTCGCCGTCGATGCCCGCGAGCGCCACGACTCCCGCGCCGAGCTTTTGGCGGATCGCGGCTGCGAGCACTTTGAGCGCATCGGGGCCCGCTTCGGGCACGATCGTCGCGACGAGACGCGTGACCCCGTGCGTTTCCGCCGCTTCCACATACGTGGACGCATCAGCCGATGCGAGGCGCGCTTTGAGCGTCTCCATCGCTTTCTGCATGTCGCGCACATCGCTCTGCAGGCGCTCGACGCGTTCGCCGAGTTCCGCTGGTTTCGCGGAGAGCGAATCGGCGAGCGATCCGACGAGATCTTGTTGATCGAGCGCGTAGCGTTCCGCCGCTTTCGACACGACGGCTTCGATACGCCGGATCCCGCTCCCGATCGATGACTCGGAGACGATGAGGAACATGCCGAGTTCGCCCGTCGTATGCGCGTGCGTCCCGCCGCAATATTCAACCGAGGGGCCGAACGCGATCACGCGCACGCGATCGCCGTACTTCTCGCCCGCCATCGATATCGCACCGGAATTCGCTGCGTCCGCGGCACTCATGACCTGCAGCACCGCGTGATGATCGTCGCGGATGAGCCCGTTGACGCGTGCGACGACGGCGCGTTTCTGCTCGTTCGAGAGCGCACCGCCCGTAAAGCGAAAATCGAATCGCATGCGATCGATACCGACCCACGAGCCCGCCTGCACGACGTCGTCGCCGAGAATATCTTTGAGCGCGCGCTGTAAGAGATGCGCGCTCGTGTGATGGCGCCTGATCTCTTCACGCCACGCGCTATCGACCGTCGTCGCGACCGTATCGCCGATGCGCACTTCGCCCGAACGTAACGTGCCGCGATGCGCGATCGCTTCGCCCGCGTATTGCGTATCGACGACATCGAAAACAACGCTACCGTCGCGATCGAGTACGATCGTGCCGCGGTCGCCGATTTGGCCACCTTTCTCCGCGTAGAACGACGATCGATCGAGCACGATCTGCGCTTCCACGCCCGCGCCGAGGACGTCGACCGCCGCGCCCTCGAGCAAGATGGTGCGCACGGTCGCGACATCGACGAGCCCCTCGTATCCCGTGAACGCCGAAACGACCGCGGGCATCTCCGCGACGCTCACCACAGCGCGCTTGCTCTTCGCGTCCGCGCGCGCGCGTTCGCGCTGCTCGCGCATCGCCGTCTCATAACCCATGAGATCGACTGCGACGTCCGCTTCACCCGCGATCTCGCGCGTGAGTTCCGACGGAAAACCGAACGTATCGTGGAGCGTAAAAACGTCGGCTCCCGCGAGGATCGCACCCGCCGATCGCGCGATATCGAGCTTTGCTGCTAGCAATTCGCTGCCGCGTTCGAGCGTGCGATCGAAAGCGACTTCTTCGTTGCCCAACGCCTGCGCGATCCGCGCGATAAACGCACGAAGTTCCGGGTAGCCGGATTCGAGCGACTCCACGACCGCGGGTACGAGCTTCGTGAAGAAGCCAGCGGGATAACCCAGGAGTCGGCCGTTGCGAATCGCACGGCGAATGAGAAAACGCAGCACGTACCCGCGATCGGTGTTGGACGGGTACACGCCATCGGCGATGAGGAACGTTGCCGCACGCGCGTGATCGGCGATGATACGGCGCCGTACCAATTGCTCGGCTTCGGCGAGCGTCGTCGCACCGACGGGTGGTTGCGCCGCGATGAGATCGGTGAAGAGATCGGTTTCGTACATCGACGCGTAACCGTTGGCGACGGCGAGCATGCGTTCGAAGCCCGCGCCCGTGTCGATATTTTTGTGCGCGAGTTCGGTCAGTTTTCCATCGGCACCGCGATTGTATTGCTGGAAGACGAGATTCCAGATCTCGACGTAGCGATTTCCGAGATTGGGCCCGGTGTCGCCCGCATCCGATGCGTACGCGGCGCCCGTATCGTAAAAGATCTCGCTGCAGGGTCCGCACGGGCCTGTCGGGCCCATGGTCCAAAAATTATCTTCATCGAATCGCGTGATGCGATCCGGTGCGAGGCCGATCTCGGTCTCCCACAGGCGTTGCGCTTCATCGTCGGAGACGTGGCACGTCACGTAGAGTCGCGTGGGATCGAGCTTGAGAACGAGCGTGAGATACTCCCACGCCCAAACGATCGCTTCGCGCTTATAGTAATCGCCGAAACTAAAGTTCCCAAGCATCTCGAGATAGGTGCCGTGTCGACCCGTGCGGCCGACGTTCTCGATATCGGATTTCGCGCCCGCAACACGCAGACATCGCTGCACGCTCACCGCGCGCGGTGCGGGTGCCGGTACGTCGCCGAGGAACGCCGGGACGAACGGCTCCATGCCCGCGATCGTGAAGAGCGTGGTCGACATCTCGTCGGGCACGAGCGACGCCGATGCCACATGTGCGTGTCCCTTAGAAATAAAAAAATCGACGAATGAGCGCCGTAATTCCTGACTCGAGAAACTCATGACTCCGTCAGATTTCCCTCAAGCCTTGCCGCAAGCCTCGCCCGAGTCGCATTCGCGAGCCGCTCACTCGCCGAAGGCATCTTCGCGTTTCCGAGGCTGCCGGGCGGTGGGTTCGTTCGAACCTAAGGCTTCGAACGGACCCGAGCATCCCGATCGGCGTTGGCGCGGGCTTGCTCCGCGTACGCGCCCCAAACGATCCCAGCTGAGGCGAGGAGTGCGAAGACGTTGAGAAGGATCCCGGCGGTTACAGCAGTCACGCATTCCAGTATACGGTCTCTCGTCGCGCCGTCAAGGACGAAGCTAGCAGCAGGTGCGGAACTCATTGCCTGCCTCCCGGGTCTGCGCGAGCGTATGCTATCACTCGACCTTTCGATCGCTCCGCCCCGTTCCGCAAAAGCCACCACGAACGGCATCGTTTTCTTGCCACGCACCATCGATAAGCTTCGTGCACGGCTTCCCGGCGGCAACGTCGGCGAGTACCGGATGGAGGGCTTCTCCGACATGATGCTCGAGCGATTCGGCATCGCGACGGAGACCCTGGTCGCCGCCGTTGCGAAGGCCACGACCGATGACGAGATCGGCGCGATCGTCCAGCGCGATGCGGCGCCCGGTAGCGTCGATGCATGGAACGAGTTCGCAACCAATCGCAAGATCTACAACGGCGATCGCGACGAGGCGATCGCCGATCATCCGTGGCTCGCCGCGCACCCCGAACTCGTCCTCACGCTCGATTTCGTCGACGCCGACGACCGGCGCAGTTTCCCCGCCGCATAACGGCGATGCGGGTGGGCTCGGGTTGGTCTACTTCTCGCGCAGAACCTCGCGCAGTTTTTCAAGCGCCTTCTGTTGTAATCGCGAGACATGCATCTGCGAGACGTTGAGGCGTTTCGCAATCTCCGTCTGCGAGATCGATTCATAGAACCGTAGGAACAGAATGATCCGTTCGCGGCGGGAGAGCACTTCGAAAGCGCGCTCGAGGTTCGCGCGGTCTTCCAAGTTCGCAAGCGACGGATCGATCTTGCCGATGTAATCCGAAAGCGTCTGCGCGTTCTTGTCGCCGTCGCCCGTCACTTCGGTATCGAGCGAGAGAAGGTTGTACGCCTGGCCGAGTTCTTGCGCCTCGAGAATCTCTTCTTCCGATGCGTGTAAGTGATCCGCGAGTTCGCGCACGGTCGGTGAATGGCCGAGATTGACCGTCAGCTTTTCGATCGCGCGATTGACCGCAAGGTTGAGTTCTTGCAAGCGGCGCGGGACTTTGACCGCCCAGCCCTTGTCGCGGAAATAGCGTTTGATTTCGCCGACGATCGTCGGCGTCGCATACGTCGTAAATTCGACGCCGCGTTCGAGATCGAAGCGATCGATCGCCTTGATGAGGCCGACCGTTCCCACTTGAATGAGATCGTCGAGTGCTTCACCACGATTGGCGAACTTCACCGCGAGATAGCGGACGAGATTGAGGTGGGCGACGACGAGATCGTCGCGGTGGCGTTCGCTTTCGGCGCCGCCCGATTCGCGCGCTTTCGCGAGGTTCGCAAACGCGGTGCGCGTTCGCGCCCGATCCCAACGCTCGTCGTCGGCGCGTGGCGAGGATTCCACGCTGCCTACGCGCCGACGCGCTTGGTCATTACGAGTTCGGTACCGAGTTGTGGGTCGAGACTGTACGTCAGATCGTCCATCAATGCCTGAATCAAAAAGATGCCAAGGCCTTCGCCTTCGACCGCGGCGACGGTCGGGCGTTTCGTCGCCGCGTCGTCGCGTAACCGATACCGGCCATCGCGAACGTGGACACGTAATTGCGCCGTCGATGCTTCACACGTAATGTCGATCGATTGGCTCTCGGCACCCTGTTGGATGCACATCGTGCACGCCTCGGCGATCGCGAGCTTGAGATCTTCGATCTCTTCCACCGAGAAGGGAAGCCGGTTCGCGATCGCCGCGACCGCCAGCCGCGCCACGGCAACCCATTCGGGTTTGCTCGGAATGCGCAGCTCAACGGTGCCGAGATGATCGGAGCTCGGCTCGGGTGCGTTCACGCCAAAGCCTTCTTCGCGCCCGCTTCATCGTCGTAGATACCGAAGATCTTCACGAGGCCCGTGATGTCGAAAATCTTTTTGATCTGCGGGTTGGTGCAGACGAGGTTCACGCTGCCGCCGTGTTCGCGAACGCGCTTGAGGCCGCCGATGAGGACGCCGAGTCCCGTCGAATCGATATAGCGAACTTTCTCGAGATTGATTACGAGGTTGTAATGGCCTTGATCGATGAGTTCGGTAATCGCGTCTTTGACTTTGGGCGATGTATAGACGTCGATCTCGCCGCCAAGTTCGACGACATATGCGTCGTCGTCGGATTCGCGGACGTGCACTTTAATATCCAATTGATCTCCTCGTTCTTACGTATGGTCCGAAGCGTTATTGCGGGGAAGCGAGCGCTGCGGCGCGGTCGCCCGCCTCGATGGCTTTCGCGCGTAAGAGATCGCGCATGTCTTCCCCACTTGCGGGCGCGAGCACCATCGCGATCGATGCCCCAACGAGCGCACCCGTGAAGAGTCCCGCAACAAAAGTCCCTGAAGGTCGTTCCACGTGCGTTACGTCGTCTCGGATGCGGGCGAATCGCCCTTGGGTTTGCGCAAGCCCGACGCTGCGGTCGCAACGAGCGATCCAAGCGAACTCGCCGTGCGTGAGGCACCGGCCGCGACGCCTTCGAGCTGGCCGACGGCGATGCCGAGGCGCGCGAGTGTCGAGTCCGCGGTATCGGCGATGCCACCGACGTGTGTCAGCGTCGTTGCGATCGGAGCGGAGAGAACGGGAATCTGTCGATCGACCTCATCGAGCGTTCGCCCGATACGCGTGAGCAAAGCGCCCGCGCGAAGGCACAAAATCAAAACGCCGAGGCCGATGAGGACCGACCCGACTCCAAGACCGACAGACCATGCGATCGACCACCATTCGGTCGAAGAGCTCACGAGAATACCTCCGAAAGGCTCTGCGACGAGCCGGACATAGACGTACCCGTATTCCCGGATCCGACACGTCCCATCGCCACGGCCGCTGGTAGCATCCGCGTCAGGTCTTCCACGTCCTGCTCGCTCGTCTGCCTTCCCAAAGAGAAGCGGAGCGTCCCGCGCCGGATCCACGCCTCCGCTCCGAGCGCCGCAAGCACGTGGCTGCGTTCTGCCGCGCCCGCCGCACAGGCACTTCCCGTCGAAACCGAGATGCCCGCGAGGTCAAGCGCGACGAGAAGCTCCATCGCGTCGACCCCGTCGAAAGCGATGCTCGCGATCGTGCCGAGCCGTGGTGCGGCTGCCGCATTGAGGGCGGTGCCCGGAATCGACGCGACGATCTCGCGTTCGAGGCGATCGCGAAGAGCTTCGAGTCGGGGCATCTCCCGCGTACGCTCGGCTTCCGTTGCGGCAAACGCTGCCGCAAAACCCGCGATACCCGCGACGTTCTCGGTCCCCGCACGGAGCCCGGCCTCCTGAGGCCCGCCAAAGACGACCGCGCGAAGTGGCGTCCCCGCGCGAACGTAAAGTGCGCCGACGCCTTTGGGGCCGTAGCATTTGTGCGCGGAGATGGAGAGCAGGTCGACGCCGAGCGTGTCGACGTCGAGCGGCAGGCGGCCCGGTGCCTGGACGGCGTCGGCGTGAACGAGAACGCCACGCGCTCGCGCGAGCGCCGCAAGTTCGGCAATTGGCGCGATCGTTCCGATCTCGTTGTTCGCAAGCATGATCGTCGCAAGCACCGTTTCAGGCTCGAGCGCCGCGGCGAACGCGGCCGGATCGATCCGGCCTTGGGCATCGACACCAAGCACCGTGACGCGCGCGCCCTCGTCGCGCATGGCGTCGACGGCGTGCAAGACGGCGTGATGCTCGGTTGCGGCCGTCACGATGTGCGCGCCCGCGATACCGCCCGGTCGCGCGCGCAACGTGCCGACGATCGCAAGCGTGTTCGCTTCGGATCCGCCACTCGTGAACACGATCTCGCGCGGCTTCGCCCCGACGAGCGCCGCGATCGTCACGCGTGCACGATCGAGTGCAGCGCGCGCCGCGCGACCCTCAGCGTAGAGCGCGCTTGCGTTGTAGCCGCCGCCTTCGAGGAGCGAACACATCGCATCGATCGCTTCGCGCCGCATCGGCGTCGTTGCCGCGTGGTCGAAATAGCTACGCGGAGCGGTCATCGTACGATCCTATCACGATCGGGCGGCGTCAGGCGTCGCGGTTCGCGCGGCGCGCGTCGATCCACGCACGCAGCTTCGCTTCGGCGCCTTGATCGCTCGGTGCGAAATACGCGCGCTCGCGGAGATTCTCCGGAAGATACGCTTCGAGTCGTTCGCTCGGCGGCAGATCGCCGCGCGCGCCCGCATCCGCGTATGCATCGTGTGCGTAGCGATAGCCGCTGCCATAGCCGAGTTCGCGCATCAGGCCCGTCGGCGCGTTGCGCAAATTGAGCGGCACGGGATCGTTGCGCGTCTCCTGGACGTCGGCGAGTGCGGCCTTGTAGGCGCGCCCGACCGCGTTGGACTTCGGCGCGGTCGCGAGAAACAACGTGGCATGTGCGAGCGGATAGAACCCCTCGGGAAAGCCGATGAAATGCACGGCTTGCTGCGCTGCCATCGCGACCTGTAAGCCACGTGAATCCGCAAGCCCGATATCTTCCGATGCGAGAATCACGATGCGCCGCGCGATAAACATCGGATCTTCACCCGCATCGATCATCCGCGCGAGCCAGTAGATCGCGGCATCGGGATCGCTCCCGCGTACCGATTTGATGAAGGCACTGATGACATCGTAATGATTGTCGCCTTTTTTATCGTACGCGACGATCCGGCGTTGCATCGCATCCGCGACGAGATCGCGTTCGATCGTGCGCACGCCCTTTTCGTCCGCGGGCGCGGCACTCGCGGCGAATTCGAGCGTCCCGAGTGCGACGCGCGCATCGCCATTGGCGAGACGGACGAGCGCGTCGAAAGCTTCCGGTGCGAGCGCGATATTTTCGCGTCCGAGACCGCGATCGCGATCGGCGAGCGCGCGTGTCACGATCGTGCCGATCTCCTCGTCGGTGAGCGCTTGCAACACGAAGACGCGCGACCGTGAAAGCAGTGCCGAGTTGACTTCGAATGACGGATTTTCGGTCGTTGCACCGATGAGGACGATCGTGCCATCCTCGACATGCGGCAAGACGGCGTCTTGCTGCCCTTTATTGAAGCGGTGAATCTCGTCGATGAAGAGCACCGTGCGTTTCCCAAACGATCGGGACCGTTTCGCCGTCGCGACCACCGCGCGCAGATCCGCCACACCGGCACTCGTTGCGGAAAGCCCGACGAATTCCGCGCCCGTCGCGCTCGCGATCACTTCGGCAAGCGTCGTTTTCCCCGTACCAGGCGGGCCCCAGAGAATCATCGACGGCACGTTGTCGTTTTCGATCGCCCCGCGCAGGATGTGGCCTGGGCCGATGATGTGCGCTTGCCCCACGTACTCCACGAGCGTGCGCGGGCGCATCCGAGCGGCGAGCGGCGCGGGCGCATCGCGTTCGAAGAGGCCGGGGCCCGCACCGTCGGGACGCTTGGGCATCGCTACGCTCGCATCGAATGGTTTAGAGCTTGATTTTCTTTTTCTTTGGCCCGGCGATCCGATCGGGCGCGTCGACGGGCGCGGTGATCGTCACGTTGCCGTTGCCATCGAGTTGGCCCGTCTGCGTGTCGTAGTCGAGGCTATCCGATTCGATCGTCTGGTCGCCGTTCTTGACGCGCACGTTGCCTTCCATGTGCAACTTGTGCGTGACATCGTCGAGCACCGCGGTATCGCTCGTTGCGTCGCGCCCACCCTCTTGCGTGAAGTGCATGTGACCCGTCGCCGTGTAGCGCTTCGTCGCCCCGTCGACATCGAGTTGGTCGGTCGTAAGCGTCGATGGTCGCTGCGTGAGATCGGTCGTTTTTCCGCGATTGGCAAGCGGCTGCGATTGATGCACGACGACGTGCCCGTGCGCGTGCAAGAGTTTCGTTTTCGAATTTCCCTGTGCGCTATCGGCCGTGATATCCGTTCCCGATCGTGTCGCTGAAAATGGCCCCGGAATTGTGAAGTCGCCGGAGTTGAGATTGTAGTTGATCTTGCTGGTCCGGATCCGATCGAAGCCCGCGATGTTACTCGCACCGACCCCCTCGGATGCGGCGTTCGAAATGACCCCAAGCGAGCCCGCAAGCGCGAGCCCGGCGATACTCGCAAGGAAAGCCCGGGCGAGGTTCATGAGGACGATTCTCCTGTGATTGGTGATAAAGGCGCGCGCTCGATAGGACCAAGCACGGATTCGAGCAGTTCGAGCGCGATCGCGCCCGCTCGGATGAGCCGAGGCTTCGCTCCGGAAACGTCGACGATCGTCGATTCGGCTCGCAGCGGTGTCGGTCCGTCGTCGACGCGAATCTCCGCGGCGGGCAAGCCACGCGCGAAGCCATCGCCCGTGTAGGCCGCTTCCCCCGAAAGATTCGCACTCGTTCCCGCAAGGGGCCCACACCGCTCGAGAATGATGCGACAGAGTTCGTGTTTGGGCACGCGCAGGCCGAGGGTCGCCAGTCCGGCCGTCACCCGTGCGTCGACGAACGACGGCCGCATGACGACGAGCGTGAGCGGTCCGGGTAAGAACGCTTCCGCCGCGACCTTGGCAAGTGCGTTTCTCGGGGCATATTCGAGCAGTTCGGCGACGGAGGCGAGATGCAAGGAGAGCGCCTTGGTTCGCGGCCGACCTTTCAGGGCGAAGATCGTCTCGATCGCGCCCGCGCGCATGGGGTCGCAGCCGATCCCGTATACGGTATCGGTTGGAAAGATCGCGGTGCCGCCGCGTTGGATCACGGCCGCGACGGCATCGGCGATCGCGCTCGGGCGCGTGTGGTGCGAATCGATCACGTCCACGGGCGGTACGGCTTTCGCGCGTTAGAGACGAACGCGCAGGCCCGTCCCGATCGCAACACACGAGAGGGGGTCATCCGCGATGATCACGGGGATCCCCGTGACTTCGCCGAGCAACGTATCGAGGCCGCGTAAGAGCGCGCCCCCACCGGTAAGGATGATGCCGCGATCGATGATGTCGGCCGCGAGTTCCGGTGGCGTTTTTTCGAGGACCGCCTTGACCGCTTCAACGATCGATTGCAACGGTTCCGAGAGCGATTCGCGAACTTCCTCGCTCGTAATTTTCACGGTTTTCGGCAAGCCGTTGATGAGATCGCGGCCGCGAATCTCCATCACGATTTCTTGGTCGAGCCGATACGCGGAACCGATGCGGATTTTGATCTCTTCTGCGGTGCGTTCGCCGATCATGAGATTGTACACGCGACGGATATGACGGATGATCGATTCGTCGAGCTTGTTCCCCGCAACGCGGAGCGACTGCGAGACGACGATACCGCCGAGGGAGATCACCGCGACATCCGTCGTGCCGCCGCCGATATCGACGACCATATTTCCCGTGGGTCCGTCGATCGGCAAACCCGCGCCGATCGCCGCGGCCATCGGTTCTTCGATGATCTCGACGCTCCGCGCGCCTGCGAGTTTCGCGGCATCGCGCACGGCGCGTTCTTCCACGCTCGTGATCTCGGCCGGCACGCAGATGACGACCGAGGGCTTTGGATGCAACAGTGCATCCCAGAACGAACGACTCTTCGTTACTTTTTTGATGAAGTAATTGAGCATGATTTCGGTGACTTCGAAATCGGCAATCACGCCATCGCGCAGCGGTCGGATCGCCTGGATGTTGCTCGGCGTGCGACCCAACATTTGGCGAGCCTCTTCGCCCACGGCGAGCGTCTTGTTCGTGCGAATATCCTTCGCAACGACCGATGGCTCGCGTAGCACGATGCCACGACCCCTGACGTATACGAGCACGTTCGCCGTGCCGAGATCGATCCCGATATCCACGAAAACTCCAGGCTGTGCCGCAGAGCGACCCGACCCGATTCCGGCGGACGCGTAGGTGCGTCCGGGGGTCGGTGCCGACGGCAAGTGACCAACCGACAGCGATCCACGCTGCCGACCTCGAATCATTGGGTGGAACGCCCCGACGACCTGCGCGCGGTGCCGGAGCGGAGCCCGCAAAGACCGCGAACCCGGTTGCCGAACCGACTCTCATGCTCGCGGCGGCATCGGAGGGAACCGAACCACTGCGCGTGCGGCTTCTCGGTTCGCCGCACGTTTCGTATGGCGCGCGGACCGTGCGGTTCGCCGCCGCGCGGACGCTGCCGCTCTTCGCCTATCTGCTGCTCCATCGCGAGCGCGCGACGGAGCGTGGAGCGCTCGCCTTTACGTTTTGGCCCGATTGCTCGGAGTCCGAATCACGCGCCAACCTGCGCCGCCATCTGCATCGGCTCGCATCCGCACTTCCCGACGTCGCCGGACTCGCGTGGTTCCAAGCAACGACGAAAACGGTGCAATGGAATCGGCTCGCGCCCTTGGATTTTGACGTGGAAACCCTCGAGGCGGCCGCGGCCGGGATACGCGATCTCGCCGACGCTGCCGATCTCTACGCGGGCGACCTTTATGCCGACCTCGATGACGAGTGGATTCTGCGCTATCGCGAACGCGCGCGCACCATGTATCTCGACGTTCTCGCGCGCCTCATCGCACGACACCGCGGCGAACTCCGTCTGCACGAAGCGATCGAGCTCGCTCAACGGACGCTTCACGTCGATCCATTTCGCGAAGATGGCGTACGCATGCTGATGACGCTCCGTTACGAGTCCGGGGACCGCAGCGGAGCCCTTGCGGAGTTCGCCCACTTTCGCAAGCGATTACACGCCGAGCTCGGTGCGATGCCGATGAACGAGACGCAGGCGTTGCACGACGCGATTCGGCGTCACGTCGTCCTGGAACCGCGATCGGGCAGCTCCGACATCACGCCGGTCGCGCACGCCTTGCACTTCGCAGGACGCGACGACGACATGGAGCGTTTGCGCGCGGCCTGGGCGCACGCCGCACGCGGAACGGGCAACGTGGCGTTCGTCTCGGGTGACGCCGGAGTCGGCAAATCGCGCCTCGTAACCGAGTTCGCGCATCTCGCCGAACGCGAAGGCGGCCGCATCCTCGCGGGCGCGACCTCGCGACCCGAAGTGATGCCGTTCGAATCGATCGTTGATGCCCTGCAGCGCGCGGTAACGGAGATCGATCGGCTACCGCTCGGCGCGTCGCTGATGTCGGCGCTCGCGACCGCACTACCGGAGCTGCGCATCGCTCGACCCGATCTCGCCGAGCCCGCGCCACTCGCCCGAGATCGCGAGCGCGCGCGTTTTTTCGAAGCCATCGCGCGGGCGTTCGCGTTGCTCGCGCAATCGCGGCCGACAATTCTGATCCTGGAAGACGTGCACGACGCACGTCAAGGAACGCTCGATCTCGTCGGTGCGGTCGTGCGCACGTGCGCGACCGCACCGCTCCTCGTCATCGTGACGTACCGTGATGGCGAAAGTGGTCCCGAGTTGCGCGATCTCATTCGCTCCATCGATGCGCGTCGAGCATTGCGGCTCGCGCTCGCTCCCCTCACACGTGAGGCGGCCGCTTCGATTCTCGCGCAGACTTATTCCGAAGCCACACTTCCCGTCTCCGACGCCGCGCACATCGCGACGATCTGCGAGGGCAACCCGCTCTTTCTCACCGAGCTCGCGCGCGAATACCGGAGTCGCACGGCGCAATCCGCGCTCACGTCCGGCGCCCGAGCGCATACGTCGTTGCACGCAACGATCTTGACGCGGCTCGAGCGCTTGAGCGAGGGCGGTCGCACGATCGCGGAGATCGCCGCGATCGCCGGGTCGCCTTTTTCCGTCGACGTCGTTCACTTCGTAAGCCGGTGGCCGCTCGCCGACGTGTTGAGCGCCATCGACGAACTGCTCGATCGCTGGATCGTTCGCGAAACCGCGAACGGTTCGAGCGGCGACTACGAATTCTCGCACGATGTGTTGCGCGAGACGATCTTTGCAACATGCTCGCCTGAGAAAATGCCGCTACGCCATAGGCGAACGGCGCGCGCGCTCCAAGAACACGACGGTGCGCGCTCACGCAAACGCATCACGTCGATCGCCTCGCACTTCGAAGCGGGTGGACAATTCGCGGAGGCAGCAGCCGCGTATCGTGAGGCCGCAGCGAGCGCACTCGATCGTTTCGCCTGGTCCGAAGCGATCGTCCTCGCCGATCGAGGATTCGCGATCGGCCTCGACCCGCGTGTCCGTTTCGCGCTTCTCGCAACCGCCGAGTCCGCTGCGACGCGACTCGCCGATCACACGATTCGGCAACGCCATTTAGACGACATGGCGCAGATCGCCGAGGCGTGCGATGACGATGCGTTGCGCGCGGACTTGCTCGCGCGCCAAACGGATCTCGCGATGCAACTCGGTGATCGGCCGCGGGAAATCGCCGCGATCGACGCGCTCGATGCGGTCGTCGCGCGGAGCTCCGACGAGCGACTCGTACGAACGGCGTTGCGCGCGCGCGCGCGCCGTGCGATCCACGACGACGCACCGACGCGTGCGATCGCATTGCTGCTCGAGATCGACAGGCTCGGCAACCTGCGACGCACGGTCGCCGAACGCGTTGCCGATCTCTCCGATCTCGCGCACGCACAAGCCAAGACCTTCGCGTTCGACGAAGCACGAGCGACGGCTACACGCGCGCAAACGCTCGCCCGATCCGAGGGTGGAATCGCCGATCGCCTCGCCGCCTTACGCGCTCGGGCGAAGGTCGCGGACGATTGCAACGACTACGCAAGCCTCGCCGCGATCGGACCAGAATTGCTCGAATCGTGCCGCCTCGTCGGCGATGTCGAAGGCGAAACGAACGCGTATCAGCTCGTCGCCCGCACGACGGCATTCTCGTTCGATATCGCGGCGACGCGCGAGCATCTCGCAGCCGGGATCGCAATCGCCGAACGGATCGGCAAGATCCGCAATGTGGCCGCGCTCTCCACCAATCTCGGCGTGGTCGAAAACCATGTCGGCCGGTTCGCCGAGGCGCGCATCGCCTACGACCACGCCGAGCGGTTGTGGGCGTCATGCGACTCGACGAGCGGCCGCGCGCTGTGTCATCTCAATCTGGCCTATCTCGCGTATTGCACGAACGAACCAATGCGCGCACTCGAAGCGATCGAACGCGGATTCGCCTTCGCGACGGAAGTCGGCGACACGCTCCTGGTGACGGTTGCGACCGCCCATCGCGGCACCATTCTACGCGAACTCGGAGACTTCGACCGTGCGTACGCGCTGCTCTCGCAAGCGCTCGCGAGCTTCGAAACGATTGCCATCGGCGACGAGCGCTGCGAAGCACTCCTCGAGCTTTTGCCCCTCTACATCGTTCGAGGCGAGTCCGCGCGCGCCATCGCGGCCGCAAACGAACTCGTCGCGGTGATCGACGACGCTTCGGTCGCCATTGCATTTCCCGTCTACGCATTGCTTCGCGCGAGCGACGCCCACGCTTTTGCCGGCGACGACCGTCACGCGTCGATCCTGCGCGGCCGCGCACGAACGCTGCTAGCCGAGCGACTCGCCCGCATTCCCGACGCCGCAACGCGCATCGCATACGCAGCCGTGCGCTTCCACGCGGGCGCCCGAGCACCGAGCGAAGCATAGCGGACGCGCGTTGGACGCGCGTTGGACGGGCGTCGGGCATGCTCGTGCGGTGGACGGCACATCACTCGCCGAGGAAAGCTTCATCGTTCGGACCTGGCGCAAGCCCGGACCTCGCGGAGCGACGCAGTGGCGCGGAGCCGTCGAGCACGTCGCGAGCGGCGAGCGACGGTACTTCCGCGATTTCGCCGACCTGTGCGCGTTCATCGCCGTCCGCCAAGAGCGCGCGGCTCAACCGCCGCAACGTACCTGAGGGGGACCATGCAACATCACGACCGCACGCAACGGCTCTTGCTCGCAGCAATTGCCGCATGCACCTTCGCATTCGCTCAGGGGCCGCTCGCCACGCGAGCCGACACGAATTCTCATGACGGCGGGAGCGTCCGCATCGACGTCACCAAACTCGGCATAACCACACATCCCACGAACGCAACGGCCCTCTATCGTGGCGAGATGAACTCGTATTGGGACGGTGCGATCGCGCTTCCGTTCTGCGACGGACTCGTGAAGCGCATCGTCGGGCTCGGACCCTTCGCCGACGGGACGAATATCTTCATCCGCTCGTGTCGGCAAACATCCGACGTCGGGACGCTCGCCGTGAGCTACACCGATCCCGGGCTCACGAGCGGCGTCATCATGGACTCGACGCAATACGTTGACCTCGACGGCATCGAGGGTCCATGGACCGATCGCGCGCAACCGGAACCTCGCGCGGATGCGTGTTTTCGCGTGCGCGTCGCCATCGAGACGTCGGTGCTCTTTCATCCAGACACGCTCACGTACGATCGCGCAATCGTGCGTATCGGGGGCGGATACCCCCAGCCCGGTTGTACGAACGCGCAGAACCCGTATCCGCGCGGCGACGTTTCGGTCGCGTTCGGTGCATACGTTCGCGGTGCAAATTTTGCCGATCTCGCAAAGGCCGCCTTCACCGCCGCGCATGCCGACCCGAGCGTGCCGCTCGGGAAAGCCCTTGACGTCTACGCACCCACGGTGCGAGCCCTTCGATCGCAGTTTCGTTTGCGAACGTATTTCGGGATTGGCGGGACCATGATCTTCGCGTTCTCCAACGGTCGCGACCGGCTCGAATACGGTAGCAAATTCGAGACGCCAACTTCTCCAAAACCGACACCAACCGGCAAGCACAATGCGATTCATTAATCGCCTTATGATCGCATGCGCATTCATCTGCGCGACCACACGACCGTTTGCGGCGGAAGCCGCGCCGTCACCGCCGACGAATCTCCATCAAGCCGCCGACGCGACGGAGTGTGTGGCACACGGTGGCGGAATGACGTGCGCGCACCTCGGCGCACCCAACGTCGTTTTCGTTTGGGACGGCGATCCCGCCGCCGACGCCTTCGAACTCTATCGCATCGACGGCGGGAAATTCAGCGTCGGGATCGTCCAGCGAATCGGGGGTACGATCCGCACGTCGCTCGTCGACGCGAGCGTTCCACCGCACGCATGTTATGCGGTGAGCGCGATTCGCGGGGGGAGCGAGAGCGCGACGGGAGCGCCATGGTGCGTGCCCGGTCCCGTCGCGATCGGAAACCATGCGCGAACGACATTTGACGAACGGCCACCCGCCGGCCGTCTCATCGGTGCGGCTCAGCCGACATCCGTTCATCGGACGAACGATGTCCGCGAATGCCAACGGCATGCGGGGAATTTCTTCTGTGCGGCACTCAAGGGCGATGCGGCAAATTTACTCGTGATCGTTTGGGATGCGGGCCCTGCAGCGTCGGCCTATCACCTCTATCGCACCGACGGCGGTCAACGCACGCTGGTAGCGACGCAAGATCAACGGTTCGCGGGCGTTCTTCCAAGCGCGCTCGGTATCGAAAGCGTCGTCGCGGGATCGTGCTTTTCAGTAACGGAGACACGCGATGCGGTCGAGAGCGTGCCGAGCGATCCGTATTGCGTCGGTAACGACGTTCCCGCGAAGGCGCAAACCGTCGTCCTCGCGCCGACGCACGAACGGTCATCGCGGAGCTACCGCGGACACACGCCGAAGATCGGCAGCGGCGGAACGAATTGGTCGGGCTTCGATATTTGGCCGGGCCTCGTCGTCGGCTACGAACACTCGACGAACGATATGGGTCTTCCCGGCGACGAGTGGGCCAATAACATCTATCGCACCGGTCTCTTCTTCGACCTCGCATTTCTCGCGAACAAGCACGTCGATTTTGCCCGCCTAGAAATTCGCATCGATGAGACGATCCGCGCTGCGCCTCACGACCACACGGTATCATACGATAGCTATACCAATTGTGTCGCAACGATCGCTGCCGGCGCCGACACGTGGTGGACGCAGAACACGCCGCTCGTGCATGGCGAGCCGAGCATCGCGGTCAACGGCACCGGGGGGCGCGTTCGCTTCGATATCAGCGATATCGCTCGCGCGTGGGCCGCGCACACCGCGAATTTCGGACTCGTCCTCGTCGGTGCGAACGAGGATCTCGCGGCGTTCACCGAGGCGACGTGTCGGACGCGATTCGTCGATCACGGCGCGCAGGCACCAACGCTTACCGTTGGTTACCACTAATCGTCTCGCGGCTTCACCCACCGGGTCTTTGGAGAATGATATGACCTCATCATCGATCCACTTCACCCAGCGCATCGCCAGATTCGCATTTGCCTCCGGCCTGGCGTGCGTGATCGCGTTGGCAACACGTTCGGCTCCCGCGCGAGCGAACGTAACGCCGGAACCGGGAGGTTCGAATCAAATTGCCGGCATCAACGCGTCGCTCCATACCGCAAGCATCTTTAACGGACAGGTCCGCATTCGCAAGATGCGTTTGACAAAAATAGATCGGTCGCTCGATGAGGCGTATCCCGATGGCGATGGAAAGCGCTGGATCGTCTTTCGCGCGATCATGAGTAACGGGACGACGAAGCCCTCGGATATCGAGCAATTCTCCGCAACGATCGTCGACGTCGATGGCATCTCCGTCGCCGCGCAACCCGATAAGGTGCGCCCGGCGGGTATGGTCACCAATATCGCGCCCGGTGGCGCGTGGCGCGAATCGATTCTCTTCGAGATTCCGAGTGATTTCAAGCCGGTCAGGATCGTCCTCGTCCCCGGTGCCGCGCACGTAAAAGCGATTCGCATCGCGATCGTAGCCGAGGACGTTCCCGCGCCATAACGCGGGGTTCGGGCCAAAAACTTCACGCGCTTATTTTCGGGTACTCCGACGTCTCTGCCGTCCCGAGCGGCTCCATCACGGGCGCGATGCCGCTCGCGCGTTGGACGTGCGCGCCGAGTGCCGAGAGCATCTCTTCGAGGCGCTCGTAGCCACGATCGATAAATTCAAGGCCGATAATATCGGTCTCGCCTTGCGCCGCGAGTCCCGCGACCACGAGCGCGGCACCCGCGCGAATATCGGGTGCTTCCACGGGCGCACCCGAGAGTTCACCGCCGCCCTTGACGAGTGCGGTGTTGCCCGTGATGCCGACGCGAACGTCTGCGCCCATGCGCACGAGTTCGTCCGTGTACTGCAAGCGCGCATTGAAGATCATCTCTTCAACCACGCTCGTGCCCGGAGCCGTGCATAAGAAGCTCAGCATCGGCGGCTGTAAGTCGGTCGGAAACCCCGGATGCGGCGCCGTGAGGATCTCCGTACCACCCGTAATGCGATCGGCTTGAACCCGAATCCAATCGTCGCCGTACGTCACCTTGGCGCCGCACTCGGAAATCTTCAGGAGCACCGCTTCGAGATCGCCCGGCACGCAGCGTTGCACGGTCACATCGCCCCGCGTCGCGCAACCCGAAAGCAAAAGCGTTCCGGTCACGATACGATCGGCAACGATCTCGTATTCCACCCCGTGTAATTCGCGCACACCCTCGATCACGATCGTGTCGCCACCGTGGCCCGCAATTTTCGCACCCATTTTGATGAGGAAGTTCGCGAGGTCGACGACTTCGGGCTCCATCGCAACGTTGCGCAAGGTCGTCGTCCCCGTCGCGAGTACGGCGGCGAGCAGCGCGTTTTTCGTGGCACCGACACTCGGTTGCCGAAACGCCATGTCGCCGCCGACGAGTGTCGCCGCTTTTGCTTCAGCAATTAAATATCCGTGTGCATTCGAAACGTCGGCGCCGAGCGCGCGGAAGGCCTGTTCGTGCATATCGGTCGCGCGCGTACCGAGCACGCACCCGCCGGGAAGCGGCACCTCGGCTCGGCCGAACCGGCCGAGCAACGGGCCGACCAAATCGAACGATGCCGCAAGTTTGCGTACGAGTGTATACGGCGCGCGATAACGCTCGATGTTCGAGGCGTCGATCGTGATCGTGCCGTTTCCCTCGGAACGCAAGCGCGCGCCGAGCGCCTCGAGTAACTGCCACATCACCGAAACGTCGGTGATCCGCGGAACGCGATGGAGCGTGACGGGTGTTTTCGCGAGCAGCGCCGCCGCCATGATCGGCAGCGCAGCATTCTTCGCCCCGTGCGTTTCGACGGACCCGGATAAGACGTGGCCGCCGCGTACGCGCAGCGTCGTTTCGAGTCGGTCGAGCACGTTCACGTGCGACGATTTCGCGCGGGCGGTCGCGGACCCCTCACCGGGGCGATCGGTCAGACGGCGATCGCGCCCGCGAGGAAGTCCCGGACCGACGCCCATTCCAACGGCTTTGCGAAGAAATAGCCCTGCGCGTAGGCGCAGCCCATCTGGCGGAGCCGAATTGCCTGTGCTTGCGTCTCCACGCCTTCCGCCGTCACGTGCAGACCGAGTTGCGTCCCGAGCGCAAGGATCGTCCGGACGATCTCGGGACTCGCGACGTCGTCACCCCGGCCGCACACGAAGGAGCGATCGATTTTGAGCGTTTGTACGGGGAATTCGTGCAGATAGGCGAGCGACGAATAGCCGGTACCGAAGTCGTCGAGATGGAGCCCGATACCCATCCGCCGCAAGCGATCGAGTACGGTCGTAACGGGTTCCGATGCCGTCATCAGCATGCTTTCGGTGATCTCGAGATTGAGTCGGCGCCCCGGAAGCAGCGCCGCCCCGAGCGCCGTGCGAACGCGATCCAGGAAATCCACGCCGGTGAGCTGTCGCACCGAGACGTTGACACTGATCGCAAAGTCCTTCGAAACACCCGGCAAGAGCGTCCATGCCGAAGCGCGCGCGCATGCCTCGCGGAGAACGAAATCGCCGATCTCGATGACGAGCCCCGTCTCCTCGGCGATCGAGATGAATTCATTTGGCGGAATGTTTCCGAGCAGCGGGTGCTCCCAGCGCAACAGCGCCTCGCAACCGATCGTTTCGCGCGTCGCGATCGCGACGATCGGCTGGTACACCACGCGCAGTTCGCCACGCTCGAGCGCGTGATGCAGATCGGTATGCAAGCGACTCTGGCGTACGGAAACGGCGTGAAGTTCGGGACTGAAGTATTCGAAGCGATTCCCGCCGAGCGATTTGGCACGATACATCGCGATATCGGCTTCCCCTAGCAGCGAGGCCGGCGTTTGATGCAGTCCCAGAAGCGACGAATTTTCGACGATCCCGATGCTCGCCGTGAGGAACACGCGTTGATCGTCGAGCACGAAGGGTTCGGCGAGATCGTCGATGATGCGCTGCGCGAGGACGGCTGAATCTCGCGATCCCGCCGCGCGACGATCCACGAGGATCGTAAACTCATCGCCACCGAGTCGCGCGAGCATCCCATGTTCGCCGATGCGCTCGCGCAATCGTAGCGCGAAGGCGACGAGCGCCGTGTCGCCCACCGTGTGTCCGAGTGAATCGTTAATGATCTTGAGTCGATCGCAGTCGAGAAAGAGAATCGCGAGCGACCCGCCGTCGCCATCGCGAAGGCCCGCGAGCGCCTCAGCGACGCGCTCGCAAAAATATGCGCGATTGGGCAGGCCCGTGAGATGGTCGTGCCACGCCGAATGCTGGAGTGCATCTTGCGCCTGGGCGCGCTCCCCGAGCGCGCTATGCGCGACCGCGAGCGCACGTTCGGAGGCAACGAAGAGTGAGTGTGTTTGCGCGATCATCCAGAAGAGCGTGCCACACTCGATCGCGACGATCGCCGCATGCAACGCGACACGATCGAGTCCGGGTTCGGGAAAGACGGCCTGCGGCAAAATCGCATTGAGGACGAGATGATGCAGTGTCGTGAGCAACGCCGCGAGCGCGATCGGCCGCCAATCGATAAACGACGCGAGCATCGCGAAGACGACGAAGAAATACATGTGCCAATCGGTTTGCCAGGCACCTTGACCCGCGTAGACCAAGAGCGCCGGCGCGACGGTCATCGACGTGGCGACCGTTAATCTCGTCGCGAGCGACGTCGCATCGCGATGATACACGACGTGAGCGGCCGTCGCGGCGATCGCCATGTACGACGCGATAAACAGAATCGTCGAAGCGGCGAGTCTGTTGGATATGGCAACGAGTGCCACGGCCGGAACGTGAAGCCAAAGAACGGCGACAAAGAATGCCGCAGCGTGGGCACGCGTCGTTGCGAGATCGGTGACGGTCGCCCGGAAGGGCCAGAGGTTCGCCCAGCTGGCGATGTTGCGACGCTTGCCAGCATCGCTGAGAACCCGCACCATCTACGGTCGACTCGCTTTCTCGTACTCACGGCCGACGTGGCAGTCAACCGTATCGTCGCTGTCATGTATTTCGGATAAGAGCGAGAAGCGTGTTAGTGTCGCGCGGCGGCTACGGGTAACGTCTTGCGCGCAAGATCGGCGACGCGCCTGTGATCCCCGTCGCAGGCTACCGCGGCGTGTGAGCTATGCCACGCCCCCGGCGAGGTGGAGACGAGCGTTTGCAAAATCGATCGACGATTGTTCGCGTGCATACTCGGCCGTCTGCGCGGTGAGCGCTTTTTGGCGCTCGGTCGCCGCTTCGAGATCGGCTCGTGCTGCCGCAACATCGATTTTGTCGCGCGTGACCGCCGCATCGACGAGCACGACGATCCGATCGGGAAGGGCTTGCATGAAGCCATCGCTCGTCGCGAATTCGAGACGCTTGGTCTCGCCGTTTGCGTGCACGATCGCGCGGAGCACGCCCGGTCGTAGCGCCGTGAGAAACGGCGCGTGCGATGGCAAGATGCCCTCTTCGCCCTCGGTTCCGACACCGATCACGAGTTCGGCATCGCCTTCGAAGGCGACGGCGATCGGCGTGATCAGTCGGAACGGGATCGTTTTATCGGCCACGTTCGCTTACGCCGTCGCCGCGAGTTTTTCGGCGTTGGCCTTCACTTCGTCGATGCCGCCCGCCATGTAGAACGCCTGCTCGGGGAGATCGTCGAGCTTGCC
>JAYTXC010000160.1:0-3628 GCA_043743145.1 Rhodospirillales bacterium | reverse complement strand
AAGCTTGCTGAAATGCGCACGGAGTACGCGCGCGACTTCCAAGCCGTGCGCGCCGACACGGAGTACGCGCGCGACCGCGAAGCCATGCGCGCCGACGCTGAAGCGGCGCTCGCGACCGAGCGCGAACGTGTCGTTGCCCTTTCGCGCGAGACGACCGAGCGCGCGCAGCGTCTCGACGCGGTCGAACTCGAGCGGACGCGCGCGCAGATTGCCGAAGTCGACGCCCTCATCGGGCAGATCCACCGCAGTTTTTTCTGGAAAATTAAGCTCGCGCTCGGGACGGTCCGCAGTCCGCTACGTTCGCTCGTACGCACCGCCGTTCGTCGCTAGCCCTCGTGCTCGGTTCAGGCGGCGCGAACTTTCGGCCCATCGTCGAAGGCATGCTCGAACGGTTACGTGGGATCGAGCAGAGTCGTTTCTGGCAAGCGCGCAACGCTTTCTTCGAACTAACATTTCGGCTCGGACTTTCGCGCGATCGCGGCTGGGCGCCCTATACGCTCTCGGAATTGCATCGTACGATGCTCGGCACGGGAGACGTCTATGCGCAGTGGACGGCAGCAAACGCGGTACGCCCCGCCGATGTCGAACGCTTACGCGCGGCCTCGCTGCGATTGCCGACGCGCATCGTCATTAGCGTCCTCGTGCCCGTATCCGCTCATACGCAGGCGATCGGTCTGGAGCGAGCGCTAACGTCGGTTCGGGATCAGGCATATCCCGATTGGGAAATCATCGTCGCGGCCGCGCCGTCGGATGATGCGCTCGTAGGCACCGCTATGGCAAACGTTTTCGCGGAGCGGGGAGGCGCGCGTATCGTGCGTGCCGCGAGTGCGTCGAACGCGACGGTTGCCGAACGACTTGCCGTCGCATGCGGTGCCGCAAGTGGCGACTTCGTTGCTGTGCTCGATCCGGGAGATGCCCTCTCCCCGGACGCGTTGTACGAACTCGCAGCCGTTCTCAACGACGATCCGGCAATCGATCTTGCCTATGGCGATGAGGACGTTGCGATCGCAGCCGAACGCTCGATCGTGCCGTTTTTCAAACCGTGTGCAAGCCTCGACACGCTACGCTCTCGTGACGTCGTCGGTCGCGGCGCGATCGTGCGGCTGCGCCTCGTACGCAACATCGGTGGGTTTCGCGCCGAATTCGGTGACGCCGTCGAGTACGATCTGATGCTGCGCGTGACCGAGCGGACGCAGGCCATCGCGCACGTCGAGCGCGTGCTCTACCACCGCGACGTCGCGCCCACACTCGGTGATGCCGGTGTGCGTGCCCTAGCGCAAAGTCTCGTGCGAACGGATGAGCGCGGGACGGTTGCCCGCGTGGAAGCGCCGATTCCGACGTTCCGCGTACGGTATCACCTCCGCGAGCGAAAACTCGTTTCGATCGTCGTTCCGACGCGCGATCACGCCGACGACCTCGAGCGCTGTCTCGCCTCGATTTTCGAGCGCAGCACCTACGCCGACTTCGAAGTCCTCATTGTCGATAACGACACGAAGGACGCGCGTGCGCGGGACGTGATCGCGGCGTGGGGAGCGCGAGACGAACGCGTGCGCGTCTTACCGATGCCGATTCCGTTCAACTACTCGAAGCTCAATAATGCTGCGATCGCGACCGCGCGCGGCGAGTACATCGTACTCCTCAACAACGATACCGAAGTTTTGACACCGGACTGGCTCGAAGCGCTGATGGAGCAAGCGCAGCGCCCGGCGATCGGGGCTGTAGGCGCGTCCCTCGTCTTCCCCGATCGCAGCTTCCAGCACGGCGGCGTGATTCTCGGAATTGGCGGTGTCGCGGGCCATAGCCATCGGTTCGCTCCTCCCGACAGTGCCGGTTACTTTGGAGCGCTTCGCGCGATTTCGAATTATGCGGCGGTAACGGCCGCATGCCTCATGGTGCGTCGTGAGGCGTACGGTCGCGTGGGTGGGCTCGACGAAACGCTGACGGTAGCGTTCAACGATGTCGATTTTTGCTTACGGCTTCACGCGCTCGGGTTGCGCAACGTCTGGCTGCCGCACGTCGTGCTCGTGCATGGCGAATCCAAAAGCCGTGGCAGCGATATCGGAATCGCCAAAACGCGGCGGAGTATTCGCGAAGAAACAGTCATGCTGGAACGCTGGGGCGACATGATCGAACGCGATCCCTATTACAACGTGAACCTCACTCGTCGCGCCGAGGATTTCGCGATCCGCGTCGACGACGCTACGAAATGAGCGCGGGTGTCTCGTTCGCTTTGACGTAAAGCTCGCTATGATACGCGTCGACGACGACGTCTGAGGGACCGTGCAGGCGGATGGCGCCGTGATCCATCCATACGGCCGTTTCGCACCACTGACGAATCATCGACGCGTCGTGCGAGACGAGCACGATCGTACGTGAAGCATCTTTGAACGCACGCATGCGCACGCGACATTTTTCCGAGAACGCCTCATCGCCGACCGAGAGCACTTCGTCGAGCAACAGCACGTCGGGATCCACGCTGATCGCGACGGAGAACGCGAGACGCATGTACATGCCCGAGGAGTACGTCCGGACGGGAAAATCGATGAACTCTTCGAGTTCGGAGAACGTGACGATCTCGTGGAACCGCTGCTCGATCTGCGCTGGTGATAGCCCGAGCACGAGGCCGTTGATGCGCACGTTCTCGCGACCCGTCATATCGGGATGAAAGCCGATACCCAGGCTCAGGAGTGGCGCGATCTCGCCGGAGATCGAAACCGTCCCCGAATCCGGTTTGTAGATGCCGGCGAGGAGGCGCATGAGCGTCGACTTTCCCGAGCCGTTTTTGCCAATGATGCCGAGCGTCTCACCACGGGCCACGGAAAAGCTAACGCCTCGGACGGCTTCGACGAAGCGCTGTTCGCGTTTGGTTCGTTTGAGGAAATTCATTCGCACGATCGTTTCCTTGAACGAGGCGTGCTTGGGGATCGAAACGACGCGAAAGCGCTTGGTGACGTTTTCAACCACGATCGCATTGGGACTAAACAAAATCGGCGAAGGCATCTTTATAGCGATTGAAGAGAGCTGTGCCCGCGAAAAAGATCGCGATCGCTGCCACGAGCGAGTACAGCACGGGCCCCGCATCGGGGAGTTTGTCGTACGCGAAAATGTTCTGGTATCCCAAGATCAGCGGCACCATGGGATTGGCCATCACGAAGATGCGAACGTTTTCGGGAATCGACGAGATCGGAAGAATGATCCCCGAGAGGTAGAAAAGCAACATGAGGATGACGTTGACGAGTTGCTGGAGATCGCGAAAGAACACATTCAACGTCGAAAGGCACAGCATGATGCCGACGGTGAGCAGCAGTTGTATGCCGATAAGAATGGGGAGCACGAGCATCGGCCAATTCGGATGCGTGCCCAGTCCGAAGGCGATAATGAGCAAGATCGGGAGTGAGAGCACGAAGTTGACGAACGTGCTGAGCACCGGCACGAGGACGAGGATGACCGGTGCGAAGACGGCTTTCCCGATGAACATACGCCCGTCGATGATCGAGCTCGTACCGAGTCCAACGGAGTTCGCAAACCACTGCCACGGCAGTAACCCTGCGATGAGAAACACCGTATAATTCGGGATCGCTGCCCGCATGTACACCGAGAAGACGAGCGTGTAAACTCCGAGGAATAG
>JAYTXC010000159.1:0-5441 GCA_043743145.1 Rhodospirillales bacterium | reverse complement strand
TTCGAAGCGCTCATAAAATGTGGCGCGCTCGATTCGATGCCGGGCAATCGCGCGCAAAAACTCGACGCGCTCGATGCGGCGATCGAACTTGCGAATCGCTCCGCTCGCGATCGCGCGTCGGGTCAGTTCTCGCTTTTCGGCGAGGTTGAAGCAGCGCACGATCATCTCAAGCCGCAGTTGCGTTTGCTGCCCGCACCGCCGACGCTCGAAGCGCTCGCGTGGGAGAAGGAGACGCTCGGTATTTTCGTCTCCGGGCACCCGCTCGCCGACGTCGCCGAAGCGCTCGCGCGCGGTGGCGCGGTCGCGATCAAAGATCTCCGCAATCAAGAAGACGACGCCTTCGTGACGGTCGCGGGTATGCTCACGGGCGTTCGCCGCACGATGACCAAAGCGCAACAGCAAATGCTCGTCGCGACGCTCGAAGATATGTCCGGGAGCGTCGAGTGCATCGTCTTCCCCAAACAATATGCAGCCTTACAGCAGACGTTCGTGCCCGATGCCATCGTCACGCTCAAAGGCCGCGTCCGTTTCCGCGAACGTCGCGGCTCGATGCCCGGCGACGACGTGCCCGTCGACTGTTCGATCACCGTCAACGAAGCGCGACCCTACGAACGGCGCGAGAGTGCACCCGCGCCGCAAGGCTGGCACGTGACGGCGCTCTCCGTGATCGAGATCGACGCGCTCGCGCGATTGCTCGACGAGTCGCCTGGCACGGTGCCGATCGTCTTGCACGTGGGTGACGCGCGCGAAACGATGCCGCGCGGTATCTCCAATAGCGTGTACGTCAAGAACGAACTCGAATCGATTTTCGGTGGCGCGCGCGTCTGGGAAGCGGCGGTCTGATGCGCTTACCTTTGGGCACGCGTGACTGGTTGCCCGCGGAACTGCGTCGCAAGCGCGCGGTCGAGCACGTCTTGCGCGGAGTCTTCGAACGCTGGGCGTACAACGAAGTGCAGACGCCGAATTTCGAACGCTTCGACGCGCTCGAAGCTGGTCTCGGTGAGACGATCGCGACGAAGCTATTTCTCTTCGTCGATAAGACGGGCACACAGTGTGCTTTACGGCCGGAGATGACGACGCCCGTAGCACGGCTCGTCGCGACGCGGATGCGCGAAGCACCGTTGCCGTTGCGCCTCTCGTACGTGGCACCCGCGTACCGCTATGAAGACGTACAAGAGGGTCGCCTTCGCGAATTCACGACGGCCGGTATCGAACTCATCGGGCCCGACTCCCTCGACGCCGATGCCGAATCGCTCTTCACGGCGATCGAAGCCATGGATGCACTCGGCCTTGGCGACACGCATTTCGATATCAATCACGGGGCGATCGTCGATGGCGTGCTTGCAGGGCTCGAACTCAGTGCTCACGCGGTGGCGCGCGCGAAAACGCTGATGTCGGGGCGTAACATCGTGGCGCTGCGCGAACATCTCGCGGGCAGCGGAAGCGACCGCGACGTCGACGCGATCGTCGAACTCGCGATGACGCGCGGCCGTGCGAGCGTGCTCGCGAGTGCGACCGCACTCTGCCGCACGGATGCCGGATTTGCCGGCATCGCGCGGCTGCATAAGCTCCTCGCTCGCGCAGACGAACTCGGCTTCGCCGAACGTATCAACGTTGATTGCGCGCTCTTGCGCGACATCACGTACTACACGGGCTTTATCTTTGAAGGCTTCGTGAACGACGTCGGCTTTGCGCTTTGCGGTGGCGGTCGGTACGACGCGCTGCTCCCGAGTTTCGGCTTCGCCGCGGGCGCGGTCGGCTGGTCGCTCGCCGTCGAGCGTATTCTTATCGCGCTCGAACGACGACACTCACCCTTTGGCGCAGCACCCGCGATCGACGTGCTCGTGAGCGGTTCGGATGTCGTTGCGGCGCGCGAACGCGCGGCCGGACGGATCGTGCGGATCGACTTCGAGCGTCTTACGGAGGCGGAATTACTCGCCGAGGCGCGGCGTCAACACATTCCGCGCGTCGTCATCGCGGCCGACGGTCACGTCCGCGAACTCGAGGTACCCGCATGAAGCTCGGACCGAGCGGTGGTCTCACGATCGCCATTCCCAAGGGCGCACTCTACGACGATTCGGCCGCGCGCTTGCGTGCCGCGGGCATCGACGTCCCGCTCGATCCCGGCCGAAAACTCACCGTCGAAACCAGCGACGGCACGCGTGTCGTTTTCTTGCGCCCGACCGACGTTCCGGCCTACGTCGAATTTGGTGCGGCGGATTGCGGAATCGTCGGCGCCGACGTGCTGTGGGAGACGGAGCGTAGCGTCTGCGAACTCGCCGATCTGCAATTCGGTGCGTGTCGGCTCGTCGTCGCCGCACGACGTGAAGATCGCTATCACGAGGGCGCGCAGTTGCCGACGTTCTTACGCGTCGCGACCAAATTCGAAAAGAGCGCCGAGACGTTTTTCGCCGAACGCGACCTCCCTGTGCAGCTCATCAAACTCCACGGGTCGGTCGAACTCGCGCCGATCGTCGGCCTCTCCGATCTCATCGTCGATCTCGTCGCGACGGGAAATACGCTGCGCGAGCACGACATGGTCGTGGTGAACGAAATCGGCCGTGCGACCGCGCGCTTCGTGGTCAACCCCATCCGCTTCCGTGCGAAATACGACGCGATTACCGCGTTGCTCGCACGTCTGGATCCGCGGGTGCCCGCATGATGACGGGCCGCGCGATCGTCGACGCGCACGACGAAGATGCGCTCGTCGGACTCTACGCCGGCGGCTGGGATCCCGATCCGCAGACGCAAAGCACGGTTGCCGCCATGCTCGCCGACGTGCGCGCACGCGGTGACGATGCCGTGATCGCCTACACGCAAAAGTTTGATTTTGCCGGTGCCACGACCGCGACGCTGCGCGTGCGCGTGCCGAGCGTTGCGGAAGCGGAAGCCTTCGTGCCCGCGGAGATCGCGGCGGGATTGCGCCTCGCGCGCGAACGCGTCGCGGCCTTTCACGAACGTCAGATTCACCCCGATATCACGCATCGCGATCCCGACGGGACGGTGAGCGCGCTGCTCGTGCGCCCGCTCGGAGCGGTCGGTTGTTACGTCCCGGGCGGCACGGCGACACTCCCCTCGTCGGTCTTGATGACGGTCGTTCCCGCGAAGATCGCGGGCGTCGCGCGCGTCGTCGTCACGACACCGCCGAAAAAAGATGGCTCGATCGATCCCGCGATCCTTTTTGCGTGCGCGCTCACGGGCGTCGACGAACTCTATGCATGCGGAGGCGCACAAGCGGTCGCGGCGCTCGCGTATGGCACGGCGACGATTGCGAAAGTCGATAAGATCGTGGGCCCGGGCAACGTCTGGGTTACCGAAGCCAAGCGCCAAGTCTTCGGGATGTGCGGGATCGACGGGCTCGCGGGTCCATCGGAAGTGCTCGTCGTTGCCGATGCGACGTCACGAGCGGAATTCGTCGCGGGTGAACTCATCGCGCAAGCCGAGCACGATCCGCTCGCTCGGGTCGCCGCCGTCTCGGAAGATCGCGCGCTGCTCGAAGCGGTCGCAGATCTTCTCGATGGCGAATTCGCGACGGCGTGCGGTCGCGGAGCGATCGTCTCGCGCGTCCTCGACGGGCGGACCTATCTCGTCCACGCGCACAGCCGCGCCGACGTGCTCGAGGTGATCGATCGTTTCGCACCCGAGCATCTTTCGATCCAAACGAAAGACCCGATGGATCTCGTCCCGGAGATCAAACGTGCGGGCGCGCTCTTCATCGGCAACGATACGCCCGTCGCCGCGGGCGATTATATCGCCGGCAGCAACCACGTGCTTCCGACCTCGGGTGCCGGGCGTTTTTCATCGGGTCTGCATCTCGCGGATTTCTCGCGCACGATGTCGCTCGTAGAAAATAGCCGCACGCGCATGCAATCCGATGCACGCGTCCTCGCCGCGCTTGCGAATTTTGAAGGCCTACCCGCACACGCACGCACCGCGCTCTTGCGCGAGGAGCAAGAATTCTGATACCACTGATGCTCGCCCTCGATCTCGATGGCACCGTGATCGAACCGCGCGAATCCGTACGCCCGGCCGTGGTCGCAGCCGTGAAGCGCGTCCTCGCAGCCGGTATCCGCGTCACGATCGTGACGGGCCGCATGTACGTCGGGGCGCGACCGATCGTGCTCGAACTCGGGCTCGAAGGCCCGATCGTCTGTTACCAAGGCGCCGTGATCGTCGACGCGCAGAGCGGAGTTTTCGAACGCGAAGTCGCGTTACCCAATGCCGTCGCGCGAAAGATTTACGAAATCGCAAAACCGCTCGGGTTTCACCTGCAGTTCTATCGCGACGATAAATTTTTCGTCGAAGAATACAATGCGTATGCGGAACTCTACGAGCGCACGTCGGGCACCAAGGCCCAGATCGTTCCGTCGCTGCTCGAGGCCTTCGCCGGATACGATAGTACCAAAGTAAATCTCGTCACGGATCCCGAGCGTGCGGCGGAGGGCTACGACGTTCTCAAGCGCGAGCTCGGCACGAGCGCGTACGTCACACGCTCGAACCCCGAGTTCGTCGAGATGCTCAGCCCGTCGTGCAACAAGGGCGCAGCGGTAAAGATCGTCGCCGAACACTTTGGCATTCCGATGGACCGCGTGATGGCGGTCGGCGATTCGTACAACGATCTGCCCTTTCTCGAAGCCGCCGGATTCGCGGTTGCCATGGGGTCGGCGCCGACCGAACTCAAAGCGCTCGCCGATGCCGTCGTCGGCGACGTGCATCACGATGGCGTTGCGGAGGCGATCGATCGCTTCGTGCTCGTCACTTCGCAGACGTAATCCTTGCACCGTCCACGGCAACGACGGCGCAAACGTTCGCTCGTCGATCGCGTGCGACGGTATTGGGTCGTCTTCGCCGTCGTGGGAATCGTCGCGAGCGGTACGCTGTGGCGGCTCGCGACGCTGCCCGCATTCTACGTGCACGATCTTGCCGTTACCGGGCTCGCTCATGTCGCCAAGAGCGACGTCGTCGCGCGTGCTGCGATCGATCCGTCGGCAAATATTTGGCTCTTGGACCGCGGTGCGATCGAACGACGCATCGCAACGATCCCCTACGTCGCGACCGCGCGCATCCATCGGCGCCCACTGGGCAACGTGTGGATCGAAATCGACGAGCGTCGTGCCGAGGCGTGCGTCCGTGATATTGCGGGAACCGACGTGACGGTCGACCGCGATCTACGCATTCTCGAGATGGGATGCGCACGCGGACTATCGGTCACGTACGGGATCCACGGCGTGATCGCGGCGCGTCCCGGCACGTTCTCGCACGACGACGAACTCGCGCGCTTGCAGAAAGACGCGCGCGCGCTTGCGGGTGACCGATTCGCCCATCTCGAGCACGACCGCTTCGGCGCGCTCGAGGCGATCCTCCACGATGGGATCACCGTTCGTTTTGGTGACGAGGCGAATCTCGGCGCGAAGCAACGCCTCATCGGCCCGATCCTCGCC
>JAYTXC010000158.1:0-12996 GCA_043743145.1 Rhodospirillales bacterium | reverse complement strand
CTGCGCTACTACCCGATATCCCCGCCATTCGTGGCGCCATCTCGCGACCCCCGCCTCGCACGCCGCACGCGTGCCTAGCGTTTTTTGGGTGCGGCCCGTTTCTTCGATCCGGCAACCGCATCGCGCAAGCCCTTGCCCGCCGTGAATGCCGGCACACGCCGTGCCGGGATCATCAGCTTCACGCCGGTCTTCGGATTACGCCCTTCGCGCTTCTGTCGTTCCTTCACGACGAAACTCCCGAAAGGTATGAGTTGGACTTTTTCGCCCTTGACGAGCGCATCGCGAATCTCGTCGAGGACGAGATCCACGATCTCGCCGAGTTGCCGTTTCGAGAGATCGACTTCGCCAGCAAGCGCGTCGATGAGTTCCGCTTTTGTCAACGTGAAATCTCCAAACGACCGGCGGCAGGGGACCGCTCTAATTGGCAGCCGTAGCGGGCGCTCCTGCGAGCGCGCGCAGCGCGAGCGCATACGATTCAATTCCGAAGCCCGCGATCGTCCCGATGCACACTGCAGCGACAACGCTACGCGCGCGGAACTCTTCGCGCGCACTCGTATTGGTCAAATGCACTTCGATCGTCGGAATGCCGATTGCCGCGATTGCATCGCGCACCGCGTACGCATAATGCGTGAACGCGCCCGGGTTGATAATGACCGCATCGACGGTTTCCCGCGCCGCATGCAATGCATCGACGATGCCACCTTCGGAATTGAATTGCAGACACCGTACCGCGATCCCGAGCGTCGTCGCTTCTGCCGCAATGCGCGCATCGATATCGGCAAGCGTCCGCGAGCCGTACGTTTGCGGTTCGCGGATACCGAGCATGTTGAGGTTCGGGCCGTGGATGACGAGCACGTTCACCTCGCGTGGCGTTCGTAGAGGAATCGCGCGCGCCCTCGGAAAGCCCGCACGATGCCCGACCGGATCCTCACCGCAACCTCACTCGATGGAAGTTTCTCGATCGTCGCGGGCATCACGACGGAGATTGTCGCAGACGCACAAGCACGTCACGATCTCGCGCCCACGGCGAGCGCCGCGGTCGGCCGATTACTCACGGGCTCGGCGCTGCTCGGTGCGAGCCTCAAGGGCCGCGAGAAGTTAACCTTGCAGATCGCCGGCGACGGACCCATCCGCGGTATCGTCGCCGACGTCGCACTACAGGGGAATGATCGCATCGGCGCGCGCGCGTACGCCCGTCGTCCCGAGGCCGACGTGCCACTCAACGCGCTTGGAAAATTTGACGTCGCGGGCGCGGTCGGCAAAGGCTATCTGCAGGTCACGCGTTCGTTCGAAGTCGGTCAACCCTACGTCGGCATCACCGAACTGACGACGGGCGAAGTTGGCGACGACATCGCAAATTATCTCGCAACATCGGAGCAGATCCCGAGCGTCGTCGCACTGGGCGTGCTCGCGAATCCGAGCGGTATCGTCGCCGCTGGCGGCATCATCGCTCAGGTCTTACCCGGCGCGGACGAAGCGACGATCGCCGCCCTCGAAGCGCGCGCACGCGCGATGCCATCCGTCACGAGTCAGATCGCGGCCGGCGCGACCGTCGAGAACTTACTCGACGCGCTCGGCGGAAGTATCGGCATGCGCCAAACGCGGGCGTACGCACTTGAATTCGCCTGCACGTGCTCGCTCGAACGCGTCGAGCGTGCGCTCCTGGGACTCGGGCGCGACGAACTTCACAAAATTGCAACCGAGCAACAGCAGACGGAAGCCGTCTGCGAGTTCTGCAAGACAGCCTACGTGCTCAATCGCGACGAAGTACTCGGCCTCATCGAGCAACTCGAAGCGCGCAACTAACGGCGCTTTCGGTAGCGGGGGCCTAGACGCCGAGACGCGGTGTGAACGCTTCTTCGAGCGTGCCATTGACGTTGTCATAGCGCCAGCCGCACTCGCACCGAATCGACGGCCCGCCAATCTGCGGATAGGCGTGGACGCGCGTGCACCGCTTGCATGTAAGGGTTTCCCCGCCGAGTGCGACTTTGGGCGTGTAGGTGACCGCCGGCGGCGATGCGGTGTCGGAATGTTTACTCATCATGTTTTCCTTCGTTCGTCAGGGAGTGCGGGACGACACGCACGAAGCGCCGCGTGCCAACGGAGAGAACGGTCGGCGCGGAGATCGACCATGGGTGACGCGGATCGACAATCACGGTTCCGTCGAGCTTTACCCCGTTTCCGGCAACGAGCCGCTCCGCCTCGCGTTTACTCGCGGCGAACCCACTCGCAACGAGTGCATCGCCGATCGACCGCCACGATTCCGTTGCGACGATCTCCGGCATCTCAGCCGGCAATTCGCCACGTTGCACCGTCGCTTCGAAGCGCTCGCGCGCCGACCGCGCATCGGCACCTCCATGGTAGCGCGCGACGATCTCTTCGGCGAGATCTTTCTTCGCCGTCATCGGGTGAAGCGTGCCATCGGCGAGCCCAGCTGCTAGCGCCGCGATCGCGCCGGCATCGCGAAACGCGACGAGTCCGGCATAGCGCGGCAGCATCGCGTCGGGGAGGCTCATGAGCTTGCCGAATTGTTCGGGCGCGGGCTCGGTAAGGCCGATATAGTTGCCCTTCGACTTCCCCATCCGCACGACGCCATCGGTCCCCTCGAGGATCGGCGTCGTCAAGCAAATCTGACGCGGCTGTCCCGCGGCGTGTTGATATTCGCGCGCGAGTAAGAAATTAAAAAGCTGATCTGAGCCACCGAGTTCGACGTCCGCTTCCATCGCGACACTATCGTATGCTTGCGCGATGGGATAGAGAAACTCGTGCAACGAGATTGGGACACCCGTCGCATAGCGATTCGAAAAATCGTTCCGCGAAAGCATTTGCGCGACCGTCGTGCGACCCATGAGCCCGATGAGATCGCCGAGCGAGAGCGGGGAGAGCCACGTGGAATTATACATCACTTCGATGCGCGCGAGATCGAGCACGGTACCGGCTTGGGCCGTGTAATCGCGCATATTCGCCGCGATCATTTCATCCGTGAGCGGCGGGCGCGTGTCGTTGCGACCCGTGGGGTCGCCGATCTTCGCGGTAAAATCGCCAATGAGCAAGATCACACGATGCCCGAGTTCGACGAACTGCTGCATTTTGTGCAAGACGACGGCATGCCCGAGATGCAAGAACGAGCCCGTCGGATCGATGCCAAATTTCACCGTCAAACGCGTTTTTTTTGCGATGCGGTCTTCAAGTTCGGCGATAGTTTCGACGTGATCGCACCCCGCGGTGAGGAGTTGCGTTTGTTCGCGGGGGGTCAACGGCGTGCAGTTTCCATGGCGAGTCGACGAATTTCCCGAGGCCGTGCGAGGGAGCCTTCCCCATCGCCGATCGCGAACGTGTCGCAGACGAGGCCGGTCCTCGGATAGCGCGCGGCTTTACATATCGACGTCCATCATGTTGTCGAATGGCGTGATGTTATTGGGATCGTAATTTTTCAAGGCTTTGTCGAACGCGAAAAGATCCTCCCGTAGCGCGAGAACGATCGAGGGCGTGTCGCGAATGAACTCGCGCATGAGTACCGTCACGTCATCCGTCCGTCGCGATTGGAGGTAATGCCCGGCGAGTGAATCCATCGCTATTTGCGCTTTGTGATTGCACCAATGAAGATCGTTCTGGCCTTCGGGCGGAAACGCGGCGCAGCCCAAATTTCCCGAGAAATCGCCGAGCGGATCGGCAGCAAAGGCAAAGAGCACCGCGTCCCACGCGTCGCCGTAGATGATGCCACCTTGTTGCGCCGACGCGAACATCTGCGCGGGCGGGTAGCGATCGACATGTAGATCGACTCCGATGTTTTTCCAATTGGCGCGCACCATATCGACCCGCGCGTCGGTATCGGGCTGTCCGGAAGCGGTCGCGAACGCGAGATCGAGCCGTACGCCCGCTTTCGCGCGGATGCCGTCGGAACCGCGTTTCCATCCGGCGCGATCGAGGATCGCATTGGCCGCGACGGGATCGTACGGCGTCGTTCCGAGATCCGCGTAATAGGGCGCCGTACGCGGAGCCGCGGTATCTTGGACCACGCCGACGCCATGCGCGACCGTCTCGACGAGCGCTCGGCGATCGAGTGCGAGGCGCAATGCCTGACGCACGGCAAGATCGGAGACCGCCGGATGCGTGAGGTTGAAGTCGAGATGATCGTACGCATAACTCGGATGTCGGAGGATCGTATACGAGCCGAGTTGCGTAATCGGCGCGAGATACGCCCCGCCGAATTGGTACCACATGTCGACCGTGTGTGCGGTAAGTTCTTGCATGAGCTTCGTGCGATCCGGCACGATTTTATAAATGACCTTATCGAGTTTCGGACGCCCGCGCCAATAGAGCGGGTCCGCGACCATGACGACCTGCTTGCCACGATCCCAGCGTTCGAAACGAAATGGTCCGATCCCGATGGGAAGCGCGTTATATGGAACGTTATTGATGTTCGGGTATTGTGACAAAATGTGCTTCGGAAGGAGCGACGGGTTCGCACAACAACTCGAAAAGAACGCCTCGATAAACGACGCAAACGGTTTTTTGAGATGGTAGACGACGGTGAACTTATCGGGTTCCTCGACGCTCGCGATCTGATCGAGGCGCCCGCCTTCATCGTTTGCGGGATCGTTGACGACCTTCGTACTGAACACGACGTCATCGGCGTCGAAGGGCGCGCCGTCGGACCAACGCACGCCCTTGCGGATGTGATAGGTGATCGTACGACCATCGGGGCTCACGCCACCGTTGGCCTGCGACGGAATCTCGGTCGCGAGTTCGGGATAAGGTTGATTGGACTTATCCCAACGGACGAGCCATGCCATCGTCATCTCCGAGAGGTTCGCAACCGCCGCAGATTGGGCGAGATGTGGATTGAGCGTGCTGACATCGCCCGCGTCGGAAATCGTCAAGACGTGTGGCACCGTCGTCGCGATGCCGACGCTGCGGTCAACGGAGAGCGCGAGCGACGCGAGCACCGTCGCTGCGATCGCGGCACGTAGAACGCGAGCGAGGCGAAATCGAACCATCATGACGATCCTCCGAAAGCACGCAATAAACAAAAAAAGAGCCCGTACACCCTCAGCGTACCGGCTCGCGATCGTTAGCATTAGTTTTTGGACGACTCTTGAGGATCATGCTCGATGTCTCGTGCGATGTCAAGCAGCGCGAATAGCTTCCTCGCGACGACGACTCGTCATCGACACACGATCATTATTGGAGCTCGAAGACGGTAACGCCGCCGCCGCCTTCTTCCGCATTACCGTAGCGTACGGCTTTGATGCCGCTACGCGTTTTGAGCCACTCTTGCAATCCGCGGCCGAGAAGGCCCGTGCCCTTGCCGTGGATGAGGCGTAGCGGTGAGAGGCCGAGCAATGTCGATTCGTCGATCCAGCGATCGACGACCGGCTCCGCATCGACGAAGCGTTTCCCGCGCACGTCGATTTCGGCGCTCGCCGTCGTTGCGGCATCGAGCGTCGCTTCGCCCGTGTTCGCCCGCGAGCGTTCGCGCCGGGCGATTTGTGCCGCGCGGCGCACGACACGCAAACCATTCTTCGGGACGACGGTCTTCATCGCGCCGATCGCAACGAGCACGCCATCACCGAAGTCTTCGACGATCTCGCCTTCGCTTTGGAGCGAATCGACGAAGACGCGATCGCCGATCGCGAAGCCGCGTTCTTGCGGGGCGGCGGGTGCCGGTTTGGGCTCGCGAATCCCGAGGTCGCGATGCACCTCATCGAGCACTTTCCCGAGCAACGACGCTTGGCCCGAGGTCACTTTCGCGCGACCGTTCCCGACGCGATCGCGATTGCGTCGTTCGAGTTCGGCCGTAAAATCGCGAAGCGCCCGGCCCAATCGCACATCGGCTTCGTTTGCGAGTTTGCGCCGTTCGCGATCGAGGGCATCGATGCGTTCGCGCGCGGTCGCTTCGAGATTCGTGAGCCGCCCGCGTTCCCGCGCGAGAGCGTCGCGTTCCGCGGCGGCCGCGCTACGGACCTCGGCGAGTTCGGCGAGTGCGCGATCGTAATCGCGTTCGCTCGTGGAGAGCAGCGTCTCCGCGCGTTCGACGATGCGGCGATCGAGCCCGAGCGTCCGCGCGAGCGGGAACGCGAGCGACTGACCGGGCGATCCCAGATCGAGTTCGTAGGTCGGCGCATAGGTCTTGGGATCGAATCGGACGCTCGCATTCTGCACCCCCGCAGTCGAATGCGCAAAAAGCTTCAGTTCCGTACTATGCGTCGTCACCACGCCGCGCGCACCCGATGCGAGCAACTTCTCGACGACCGCGATCCCGAGCGCCGCGCTCGATGCGGGCTCCGTGCCGCTCGCGATCTCATCCACGAGCACGAGCGCGCCCGCGCCCGCCGATTCGACGATCGTGCGCAGGCGGCGCAGGTGTGCGGAGAACGTCGACGCGTTCTCCGCGATCGATTGTTCGTCGCCCACGTCGCATCCGAGATACGAGAACGCGCCGATCGTCGTGCCTTCGGCTGCGGGAAGCTGCATGCCGCAATACGTCATCGTCACGAAGAGGCCGAGCAGCTTGAGCGCGACCGTTTTGCCGCCCATGTTCGGGCCGCTGATGATGATGAAGCGTACGTCGCCGGCGAGCGCGAGCGACTGCGGAACGGCGCGCGCGCCCAGGAGTGGGTGGCGACCGATGCGGACATCGATATTCGCTTCGTCGACCAGAACGGGCGCGATCGCATCCATCGTTCGCGCCACGCGGACGCGCGCGAGCACGAGATCGATATCGGAGAGCACGTCGAGATTGATCTCGGCGCGGTCGGCCCGCGAGCCCACGAGTGCGGAGAGTTCGCCGAGAATTCGCGCGACTTCGCGTTGCTCTTCGATGCGCATCGTGCGCACGCGATTGTTGACTTCGAGCGCGTCGAGCGGCTCGATGAAGAGCGTGTGGCCGGTCGAAGACGTATCGTGCACGACGCCGGGCACGGCGCCCGCGAACTCTGCCTTGATCGGAATGACGAAACGATTCTCGCGGACGGTAACGATTGAGTCCTGAATTGCCTTCGCGTATTTGGGCGAGCGTAAGATCGCTGCGCAGCGTTCGCGCGCGTCGTCTTGGGCGAGGATGACGTTGCGACGGAAGCGTGCGAGTGCGGGCGAGGCGCGATCGAGCACCTCGCCGCGTTCGCCGATCGCGCGATCGATTGCCGCCGCGACTTCGGGGAGCGGCGTCGCGAATTCGGCACGCGTCTGCAACGTCGGCGCAAAACTCGCGCGAATCCGGCGAACGGCCGCGTCGGCCGCGGCAAGGGCAATCCCAATATCGCGTAGTTCGTCGGGGGCGAGCGTTCCGCCACGCGCCGCACGAGCGACCGCTTCACCGACTTCGCGAACGCGCGGCAATTCGAGCGCGGAATCGGTCGCGATCGCGCGCATTTCGGCCGTCGCTTTTTGTTCGAGACGAACGCGCGTGAAATCGACGAGCGGAATCATCGCGAGCGCGCGCGCCGTCGCGCGATCGGTCGTCGTCTCGCGCGCGACGAGCGCCCGCACCGCGGGCCAGTCGAGCACGCCCAGGGTCCGCTCGTCGGCAAGCCGATTCCCGAGCGGGTTGCTCGGCTCGGGCGGCTCGGGTTCCGCAACGGGCTCGGGCTCGGCCTCCGGCTCCGGCTCCGGCTCGGAAATGAGCGCAGGTGCAGAATCGGATCCTGTAGCGGGCTCAGCTACCGGGTCGAGTTCGGAATGCGGCTCCGCTACGCGTCCCGCAGTCGCCGTGGACGCCATGGCAGCATCGATTCCGACGAGTGTTTGTCGTCTCGCATCTCCCGCGCGTCGTTGGAGATGCGCCTCATACGCAGCCCAGATGGCTTCTTCCGTCACGATCGTTGAACCGCAGAAACGACGCGTTCGTTTTCGAGTGCCGCCATCAGCACGAGGTCGACCCACACGCCATCGCGGATTACCGCGGCGCGTCGCACGCCTTCACGGCGAAAACCGACCCGTTCGTACGCTCGGATCGCCCGCTCGTTATCCGCGTACGCGTCGAGCTGAATGCGATGCGCGTTCAGCCGGTCGAAGATCAGATCGATCACGGGGACCAGCACGTCGGTCCCACGACCCTCGCCCGGCCGCGCAACGACGAAGCGCGCGAGTTCGTACCAGCGGAAGCGCGGCGAATACTCCGTGATGATCGCGAGCCCGTCGACGGTCCCGTTCGCGTCGTGCGTCACGAGATACCACCATGCCGGATCGTCGATCTGTTTCTGATGACGTTCGGCCGTCCAATGTCCGATGTAGCGCGCCATGTCGGGCGCGGTTTCGAGCGCGACGATACCCGGCACATCGCTCGCGCGCGCGCGAACGAGCACGCGCCCACGCGCGGTGTCGACCCGTGTATCCACAAACGTAGCTACGCGGTGGCCTCGGGCTCACCGAGTGCGGCGCGCAAGCGCTCCTCCGCAAGTGCGGGGTTGGCCTTCCCGCGGCTTTGCTTCATGACCTGACCGACGAGGAAACCCATCACTTTGATTTTGCCGGCACGATACTCGCCAACCGTTTTTTCGTTCGCCGCAACGACATCAGCGACGATCGCATCGATCGCGCCGGTATCGCTGACTTGTCCGAGGCCTTCGTCTGCCACGATATCTGCTAGCCGGCGAATCGACGTTGCAGCGCTTGCCGATGTCGCCAACGTGGCATCGAATGACTTTTCGTACCGGACCGGCACGTCTTCTACGTAAAAACGCTCGATGAGTGCTTTCTGCGTTTTTGTGTTAATCAACCCAGTTTCGACCGCATCGATCAATTCCGCAACGCGGTCCACACGCAACGCCGATTCGTGAACGGGCGTGCCCGTTTCGTTTGCGAGACGCGAGAGATCGCCGAGCACGAGATTGACCACCGCTTGCGGCTTCGCACCCGCGGCAACCACGGCATCGTAGTAATCCGCGAGACCGGGCTTATCGACGATATTGTGCGCTTGCACGATCGAGAGCTTTTCAACGCCAATCATGCGATCGAGACGCACCTGCGGCGAGATTCCGAGCGCACCGCGCAAACGCGTAACGTCGCTCTCCGCAAATTCGATCGGGGGCAAATCGGGGTCGGGGAAATAGCGGTAATCGTGCGCTTTCTCTTTGCTGCGCATCGCGTGTGTCTCACCCGCGACCTCATCCCAACCACGCGTCTCTTGCTGCACGCGACCGCCCGAGCGAATGACGTCGGCTTGACGCGCGATCTCGCTCTCGATCGCGCGCGCGACCGAATTAAACGAATTCATATTTTTGATCTCGGTCTTCGTGCCGTATTCGTCTTGACCAATCGGACGCAAACTCACATTGACATCGCAGCGTAGCGAGCCTTCTTCCATCTTCACATCGCTCACACCGAGTGCCACGAACGTCCGCTTGAGCGCTTCGAGAAACGCCACGGCTTCAGCGCCGCTACGGATATCGGGCTCGCCGACGCACTCCATAAGCGGCACGCCCGCGCGGTTGAAATCGACGAGCGAGTGCGTCGAACCCGCGATGCGTCCGTCACGCGATGCGTGCGTGGATTTTCCCGTGTCTTCTTCGAGATGAATACGCGTGAGACGGCACGAGCCTTGCGAGCCGTCGGGCAACCAAAACGGCACGACGCCGCCTTGCGTGAGCGGCGTATCGAACTGCGAAATCTGATAATCTTTCGGCATATCGGGATAGAAATAGTTCTTGCGATCGAACTTCGAGAACGCCGGAATCTCAGCTGAAAACGCGAGCCCTGCCATCACGAGTAACTCAATCGCGCGCCGATTTGGCACGGGCAGTGCTCCCGGCATCCCAAGACACACCGGACAGACGTTCGTGTTCGGCTCCGCACCAAAGACGTTGCGACATCCGCAGAACATCTTCGTCTCGGTCTTGAGTTCGACATGACACTCGATGCCCATCACGGCTTCGAAGGCGACGCCGTTGATATCGATCGCCGTTTTCGCACCCGGCATCGTCGTACTCGGATTCGCGCCAAGCGTCGCGCTCATCGCGCACCCACCGTCGTAGCCGAGGGAATCGGCGGAATCGCATGCTTCGATGCGTGCATCGTGCCGCGTTCGTACGCGTGCGCGATGCCGAGAAGCGCGCGCTCCGCAAAGAGCGGCCCCGAGAGTTCGAGCCCGAGCGGCATCGGTCCGACCGCGCCCGTAGGCGTCGTATACCCGCACGGTACCGAAAGCGAGGGCAGGCCGGCGAGCGACATCGGAATCGTATAGTAATCCATCAAATACATGCTCACGGGATCCGATTTTGCGTTAAACGCAAACGCCGGCGTCGATGCCGACGGACACGCGATCACATCACAATCCGCGAACGCTTTCGCAAAGTCGGCGGCAATCAACGTGCGTGCTTTTTGCGCGCGCACGTAATACGCGTCGTAGAATCCGCTCGAAAGCGCGTACGTCCCGATGAGGATGCGGCGTTTGACTTCGTCGCCAAAGCCCGCAGCACGCGTCGCCTCGTACGTCGCGCCGACATCGGCTCCCTCGACACGCAGGCCGTAGCGCATACCATCGAAGCGCGCGAGATTGGACGAGCACTCCGCAGGCGCGATGAGATAGTACGTCGCCACACCATAGTCGGCCGTTGGTAACTTCACGGGGACGAGCGTCGCGCCAAGTCGCACGAGATCCGCATATGCGGCCTCGTACACCGCGCGCACGTCGGCGTCGAGATTATCGAGGGCGAATTCATCGACGATGCCGACACGCACGCCGCGCAAGTCTTCACGGAGCGCCGTCGCTGTCGGCTCGACCGCGCGATCGATCGACGTCGAATCCATCGGATCGAGACCGGCCATCACGTCGTACACGAGCGCGGAATCTTCGACCGTTTTCGAGATCGGGCCGATCTGATCGAGGCTCGAGGCAAACGCGATGAGCCCGTAACGCGACACGCGACCGTACGTCGGCTTGAATCCGACGACGCCGCAAAACGCCGCGGGCTCGCGAATCGAACCACCGGTATCGCTACCGAGCGCGATCGTGGCAACGCCAGCCGCAACGGCCGCAACGCTGCCGCCCGAACTGCCGCCGGGCACGCGACCGAGATCCCACGGATTCGCCGTTTTGCGCAGCGCGCTATTCTCGCACGAACTGCCCATGGCGAACTCGTCCATGTTCGTTTTCCCAAGCGGAATCGCGCCAGCATCGAGCAAGCGTTGGACCGCCGTTGCGGTGTACGGCGAAACCCAATGCTCGAGAATTTTCGACGCGCACGTCGTGACCGTGCCCGTGACGCACATGTTGTCTTTAATCGCGAGCGGCACGCCAGCGAGCGGTAAGTGTTCGCCCGCCGCGACGCGTGCATCGACGCGTTCCGCGTGTGCGCGCGCGAGATCGGCCGTCTCCGAAAGATACGCCCCGACCGCGCCGTCGCGTTCGCCGATGCGCGCGTGCATCGCGCTCGCGAGTTCCGCCGCGGAGGTTTCGCGCGCGTTGACCGCGCGCGCGATCGCGGTCGCCGTTGCATCGATATGACTCATGCGTCTTCACCGATGATCCGCGGCACGCGGAAATAGGAGCCCTCTCGACGCGGCGCCCCTTTGAGCACGGTTTCGCGATCGAGCGATGGCTTTACGATGTCGTCACGCATCACGTTGCTCTGCGGGATGATTTGCGCCGTCGCCGCGACGTCGTCGACAGGCAGCTTCGCGAGTTCGTCGACGTGGACGAGCAGCGCGCCGAGTTGCGCGCCAAAGCGCTCGACTTCGGCGGGCGTGAGCGCGAGCCGCGCCAACTTTGCGACGTACGCAACGTCGATGTCGCCCGATGCCACGATCTTAAGCCTCCTGGATGGGAAAGGAAAACGGCGCGACATCCGCGCGATGGAGCGCGGCGAGCGCTTCGATGTGTCCGGTCTGCGGGAACATATCGAACGGCTGCACGGAGCCGAGGACGTAGCCACCCGCAATGAGATGCGCGAGATCGCGCGCGAGGGTCGCAGGATTGCACGAAAGATACCAAACGTGCGGCACTTTCGCGCGCACGAGTGCATCGAGCGTGCCTTCGTCGCTACCCTTGCGCGGCGGATCGAGAAAGACGATATCGGCCGCCTTGAGCGCATCGGTCCCCGTCTTCGACCGAAGCACCGATTCGACGCGACCGTTCATGAACGCCGTGCGATCGCCGACGCCATTGACCGCGGCGTTGGCATTGGCCTCACGAATGGCGCTTGGATTTTCCTCGATGCCGACGACACGCGCGCCTGCCTTCGCAAAAAAGAGCGCGAACGTGCCCGCACCGCAATAGAGATCGATGAAGCGTTTTTCGGTGAGCGATTGCGAGGCGAGATACCCAAAAATCTTGCCGACCATCTCGCTATTGACTTGAAAGAACGATGCGGGCGAGACGTTGAAGGCGACTCCGCCGATCGCTTCGTGCATCGACGCGTTACCCGCGACCGTTACGTTGCGCCGACCCATCACCGCGTTCTCACTCGGCGGCTCGAACGAATTGCTCACGCCAACGGTACCCGGCAGTTTCGCTGCGAGCGCCGCGCCGAGTGTGGGCAACGTCGTCGACGCGCGATCGGTCGTAATCGAAAGCACGCTTTCGCCCGAGGCGTGTCCCGCGCGTGCGATAACGTGCCGCGCTCCATCGAAAGCATGCGTGATCGCGGGATCGCGCGCGGCATCCCACAGGCCCGCGATCGCGGTATCGAGTTGCGGCATCACGATCGGGCAGCTCGCGATCGGGACGATATCATGCGTCCGCGCGGCGTAAAATCCAAACGACGGCGCGGCATCGGTCCCGGTGTGATCGACGACGAGGGCCATCTTGTTCCGATACGCACGTGGATTCGCCATCCCGACGGGCGCGCCGACACGGGCGCCTTCGATGCCGCCGAGACGTCGTAACGCGTTCTCGACGATGCCGCGCTTCCACACGAGTTGCGCGGCGTAGGCGAGGTGTTGCACTTGGCAGCCGCCGCAGGTGCCGAAGACGGCGCAGAACGGCTCGACGCGATCGGGCGATCGCTCCAGCAATTCGACGAGATCACCGACGGCATACTTCGCTTTGACGGTCTC
>JAYTXC010000157.1:0-39632 GCA_043743145.1 Rhodospirillales bacterium | reverse complement strand
CGGCACGGTGATAGTCATCACCCGCGAGACGGCGCGCGACCGTCGCATGGAAAAAGTTCCCGTTAATAAGAAGGCGTTGCGGAACTATCTTGAATGTGGAGGCATGCGTTTACGTCTTGCAATGACCGCGCTCGCTTTAGCGAGCGCTTTCCTTACCGCGTGTTCCGGCGGTTCCGTCAGTGCCCCAAGCACGACCGTGGGCGCGCTGCCACCCGGCAACGCGGGTACGCCGACGCCATCGCCGACACCCGTGCCGTCGCCGCCGATTGCGCCGCTTGGCGTGACGCAGACGGTCGCCGACCTCCGCTTCGGGTTCGCACCGACCATTCCAAAGGTGCCCGGTGTCGATCCCGCGGGCGATGCGAAAGCATTGATCGCATCAACATTCGTCTCGCCCGCGACGGCGCCGATCCCGGGCACGATCACGCTCGGATCGTACGCGACGAGCGAACGCTTTGTCTTGCGCGTCCCGACCGCATGGAACGGCAAACTCGTCGTCGCCGGCACGCCTGCGACACGCAGCGAATTCGCAAACGACGCGATCTGGAGCGACTTCATCCTGGCGCGTGGGTATGCGTTCGCGTCGAGTAATAAGGGGATCCCGTACAACGCCATCGTTGAAGCCGCGGGCGGTACGACTGCACCGACGACCGCGTATCCCATCGCGTTTAACCCGCTCGGCTTCGAGACGGCGGGCCTCACGCTGAAGTTTGGATTGCTCACGCAGTCGTCGTCGACGACGATCGCGGATTGGAACGCAGATTTCGCCGCGCTCACCTACAAAATGCAAGACCAACTGCGCGTGCTCGTGGGGAAATCGCCGACGCGCACGTATGCGGTCGGTCTCTCCAACGGCGGCGCGCAAGTGCGTTCGCTTATCGAGCAACATCCCGAACTCGTCGATGGCGGCGTCGATTGGTCGGGCGTTTTCTGGTCGCCGAATACGAGCTTCATGGATTACATGCCGAAGTTCAATGCGGCGATGCCGTCGTACATCGCGAGCGGCTTCACCGATGCGAGCGCGCAAGCAGCCATCGTCGCCGCGGGGTATCCGGCCGATATCAAACAAGGCAATCCCGCGCACCCGTCCTTGTGGTCGGAATATTTCAGCAACGTGTTCCCGTATTATGCCGACCTCACGATCTTCGAATATGCGCTCTATCTCGATCCGCAAATCGCATCGTCGTTCACCGGGAGCAAACCATGTATCCCGAACCTCAGCGATCCGGTACGTCAGCCGGGCACGTGTAGTGCGACGGGTATGGCACTTCCAGCGAGCCGCGCGTCGTATGTACCGTCGTTCTTCGCGCGACAGAAGATCGCGGCATTCGCACATACGGGTGCGATCGCGAAACCGATCGTCTCGATTGCGGGCTCGGCCGATATGTTCATCACACCGCAGAACAACGCGGTCGCGTACCTAAACGCGGTCAATGCCGCGGGTGCGGGCAGCCTCTATCACCAGTACATCGTGGCGGGCGGCACACACGTCGACTCGTTCGCGGCGTTCGGATACGGCCTGCAGCCGCAAGCGCCATTCGCGTGGCGCGCATTCGATCAACTCGTCGACATCGTTGAGAAAAAAGCGAACGTCCCGGGGGCGGGCAGTTCCGTGAGCGTTTCGAGCCCGAGCGATATCCCCGTTCCATAGATAAGATACCGGCGTGAGCGGTCGTGCTGGAATCTCCGGCACCGTCGCGAATCCACGAACCATGGAGCCTCTTCGTCGTCTCGGTCCGATCGTTTTCGCCGCGCTCGCCCTCATCATCGAGGCGAGCGCGCCGACGCTTGCGGCGGTGTTGCCGCGCCCCGCGCACGTCGTCGTGATCGTCGAGGAGAACAAATCGTTCGGACAGATCGTCGGCAATCGCCGCGCGCCGATCATCAACGCGCTGCTCGAACGCGGCGCACTCTTCACCAACGCCCATGGCGTTACGCATCCGAGCTTGCCGAATTATCTCGCGCTCTTTGCCGGCGTTACGAACGACAACGGCGACGGCTGTCCCGCAACGGGTATTTCGGTGAACGCGCCCAATCTCGGCAGCGAATTGCACGCAGCACATCTTTCGTTCAATGGCTTTTCGGAATCGCTGCCGATCTCGGGGTCGACGATCTGCGCGGCGGGAACCTACGCGCGGAAGCACGCACCGTGGATCGCGTTTGCAAACGTCCCTCGGAGCGACCACCGGTCGTTTGCGAGTTTCCCGCGGTCGTTCGATCGCTTGCCGACCGTATCGTTCGTGATTCCCAATGTCGACGACGACATGCACGATGGGTCGATTGCCCAGGGAGACGCGTGGATTCACGACCACCTCGAGCGTCTCTTACACTGGGCCGACACGCACGATACGCTCGTCGTGCTCACGTGGGATGAAGGCTTCGATCTCGGAAATACCGTCGCGACCGTGCTGTATGGCCCGATGATCAAACCGGGCCGCTACGCGCAGCGGATCTCGCATTACGAACTCTTGCGCACGATCGAAGATTTCTACAAGCTGCCACCGAGTGGGCGTGCGAAAAATGCACGCACTATCGCGGGGTGTTGGCGCTAAGCGACGAAGGCGCGGGAATGGACGAACACGCCTCGACCGATCTTGCGACGCTGCCGGGCTTCGCGTTCTTCACACCGCACTTTCAAAAAATGCTCGCCGACGCCGCCGCCGGCGACACGACGCATCGTGCGAAATTGCTCGAGGCGACGCGCGAGGCCGTTGCCGTGCTCGCCGAACTCGAACTCTTGCAATTCGTGTATCTTCCCAACGATGATGAAGAAGAAGACGAGGAAGACGAAGACGTCGCGTGGTTTAGCATCGACGGCGTGGAAATCGATGAAGAGCGCGACGCGGTGATGCTCATCGGCGACGTGACACATCTCTATGGCGGCCCGATCACGCTCGAAGGTGTCGAAGACGGCGATGAGGGTGGTGAGGGTGGTGAGAGCCACGATCACGATCACGCAGCGGGGCGTTAGTTCGGCACTTCATCATCCCCGCGGAGTGCCGGAAGGGTAACGACGAAACGCGCACCGCCGACGTGCTGGATCTCGCCACCATGCGCGTGGGCGATCCAGCGACAAATTGCGAGTCCGAGCCCGGTCCCCTCGGAGCTCGCGTTTTTTGCAAAGCGTTGGAAAAGGCGGGCGGCGACGTCGCTTGCGACGCCCGGGCCGTCATCGTCGATGACGAGCGTTGCCCGATCGCCGTGGACGGCGATGCCGATCGTGATGCGCGTCCGTGCATAGTGGCGCGCGTTCGTGAGCAAGTTTCGCACCAAGGCCCGTAAACGGCGCTCTTCGGCGTCGACGACGACGCCCGTGCCTTCGACCACGATGGCGACGGGCGGAATGCGCGGCTCGATTTCAGCGACGACCGATTCGACGATCGCGCGCACGTCGACGGGTTCGCGGATGAGTGCGGTCGTGTCGTCGTCGCGGGCGAGGGTGAGCAGATCGCCAATGAGTTGGCTTGCTTCGAGGGCGCGGCGTGAGATCGTCGCAAGGGCTTCGCGCACCGCATCTCCATCATTCGGCGAGACGGCTTGGGCGATACTCGCGATCGCACCGAGCGGCGTCCGCAACTCGTGCGCGGCGTCCGCCGCGAATCGTTCTTCGCGCAGCCGCGCGAGCTCGAGTGGACGCAGCGCCATGCGCGCGAGCGCGAATGAAGCGACGCCGACAATTGCGATGAGTGCGAGATCGAAGGTAACGATCGCGTAGAGCGCCGGGCGCATTGCGGCAGCGAGCCCCGACCGGCCCTCGGCCGTTGCGAGCGCCGGTCCGACGATCGAGCGATAATTATTTTCGACGAAACCGTAGGCGATAGCCGAAAGGACCGTGATGACGGTCGTAAAGACGGCGAGTGTCGATCCCGTCAGGCGGAGCAGGGTCCGGCGCGCGATGCGGTCGCTGCGAGCCTGTAGCCGACTCCCCGAATCGTATCGATTGTTACCGAGCTTTTCGTCGCCTTGAGTTTGCGGCGAATCTGACTGACGTACACGTCGACGATATTGCTGGAACCCTGGAAGTCGTCGTCCCAAATCTTCTCCAGAATCTGCGTTCGCGAGAGCGTGATGCCCACGTTAATGGACAAGAGTTCGAGTATGCGGAACTCCGTTGCGCCGAGCATCAGCGTGACACCGGCGACGCTCGCGCGACGCGCTCCGCATTGGAGTTCGAGCGACCCGATGGCGATGGTCTTCTCGATCGGCGCGCGTTCGCCACGTCGCAAGAGCGCGCGGACGCGCGCCACGAGCTCACCTGGGGCGAACGGTTTCGTGAGATAATCATCAGCACCCGAATCGAGTCCGTGGATGCGATCTTCGATCGCGTCGCGCGCCGTTAAGAGCAGTAACGGCGTGGATATGTGCTCGGCGCGGGCCCGACTGCAGATCGCAAAGCCGTCGCGGCCCGGCAAGCCGATATCGACGATCGCGAGGGCGTACGTGCCACCGAGCAGACGATCGAGGCCATCGTCGCCGTTCGTCGCGATGTCCACGGCATAGCGTTGCTGCACGAGGAGTATCCGCACGGCCGACGCGATATCGGGATCGTCTTCGACGACTAAGACGCGCATCGTCGCCGTTACCGCGCGATCGCGTCGCGTAGCGCGATGGCGAGATTGCGCGCTTGCGGATCGCTTGCCGTACGGGCAGCCCGGTCGAAGGCGAGTCGTGCATCGTCGCGCTTGCCTTCGCGCAACAATACCGCACCGAGCGCGAGTCGCGCACGTACGTACGATGGTGAAAGGTCGAGTGCTAAAGTGAGTTCGCGCTCGGCGTCAGCGTAGGCGGCGAGGCCGACCTCCGCGAGCGCGAGATCGTAATGTGCGACCGCATAGGTTGGATCGGCGGCTGCGAGTTTGCCGAAATCGGCGCGAGCCGTCGTGGCGTCGCCGGAGCGAAGTGCGACGAGACCACGTGCGTACACGGCGCGTGCGGAGGCCGGTGCGATTGCGACGAGGTCGTTGGCCGCGACGCGCGCGGCTCGAAGATCGCCACGACGCAGCTGGACCGAGACGAGATTCGCGCGCGCAGCGAGAAATCCACGATCGCGCGCGATGGCGTCGGCGAACGAATGCGCGGCGGCATCGAGATGGTTGCGGTTGGCGAGGGCGATCCCCAAGTCGTACGCGGCGGTCGATGCTTGCGGTTCGCCTGGATGGAGATCGAGCGCGCGTGCGAATTGCTGCTCGGCCGATGCATCGTCGCTGCGCCGCAGGGCAGCAACGCCAAGCGCGATGCGTTCCCGGATTTCGCGATCGGTCGCGAGCGCATGCATCCGTGCGGGATCGGTCGTGATCGGCATCGGCGTGACGCCGGGATACGGTTGCCCCATGGCGAGCGTCGGTGCCGACGCGAAAGCCGCGGCGAGGGCGATGCGGCAAAGCGTGCGTGCGAGATCGGCCGACACGCCTAGCGATCGGGCTCGGCGGGAAGATCTCCGTCGCGAACGCGCTTCGCCGCCGCGGTGCGTTCGGGGATGCAGTTCCAGGCGTTGCGACCCGTCGCCTCGATCGGGCCCAGGAGCGCGGGAATCGCCGATGGCGAGAACGCGTCAGATTCGAGCGTCGAGATCGCGTCGATCGACGCGCGTGCAAAGGTTGCCGTCGCCAAGCCGAGCAGGGCGACGGCGCAACAGAGTACAACGCGCCGGACCGCTAATGCCATTGAGAGAATCGTACCATGGAATTATGAAGCAACGATGAACGCGCTTGGTGCTGCGCTCGCGATCGCACTCCTTTGCCCGGTCGGCGCCGTCGCCGCTCCGCCCGAGCGCGATCTCATCGTCGCAACGGTGCGCGACACGGACGGCATGCCGATCGTGGACGCGAATGTGCGGGCCTTTGCTGCGGACGGCACGGTTCGCGCCGAGGATCGCAGCGATGCGAGCGGTACCGTTGCCCTCGCGGTCGCCCGCGATGTTTCACGTGTCGAGGTGCGTTGTCGCTATTGCCGCACGACGAGCGTCGCTCTCGGCGACGAGACCAACCTTGCAATCGTCGTTTTGCGCTATCGCGCGGTTGCGAACGACGCGCTCGCGTCGACCGATCTCGATGCGCTCCCGTACGGTCGACCGCGCGATTCGGTCGCCCTCGTACCCTACGTTTTCGGCGGCGGTGACGGCGCGGCACGCGTCTCCGATCGCGGACTCGGCGGCGGCGCGGCGGTCGTGACCGACGACGGCGCGCCCGTGCCCTACCTCGCGGCAGTGGCTACGGGTTTCGAAAATTTTCCCGATCGTTATGCACGTCGCGTCGACGTCGTGCGCGCCGACCGTGCCTTCATCTACGGCGTCTCGGGCGGCGCAGGTCGTATCGCGCTCGATGGGCTCGATGCCGCAACGCGCGCCCGTGTCGACGCGGGCGCTGCGACCGGAATCGTTATCGCACCGGTGTTTGGATCGTTGCACGCTGGGTCCGGCGTCTCCGACGATGACGGGACGATCGTGCGCCGTGCCGATGTCGATCTCGTTTCGGTATTCGCGGGTGGCGAACTCCGAATCGGCGCGACGACTACCTCGCACACCGTTGCCGCGCTGTCAGCGAAGCGGCAGGTCAACGACGTACGGCTTGGATACGTCACGGCGTCGCGCCGCTATCGAACGTCGGCCGATGCATCGGCCATGGCCGTCGACTTCGTGCTCGATCGCGGCGGTGCGATCGCGTACCGTGCGCGATATTTCGACGCCGATGTTCGCGTCGAGCGTCCGGGGCCCATGACGCTCGCGGCCGGTCTGCGCACATCGGTACGGAGCTTCACCTCTACGGCGCCGACGGCACGCTTCGCACGCGACGTGCGGACCGACGACGAAACGGCATACGTCGAAGCGCAGACGACGGCGGGCGCGCTTGCGTTGCATGTCGCGCTCGGCGGCGATCGAATCGGCCTTCGTGATACCGGGAACGATCGCACCAATGCCGGGGCGCTGACCGCGTTCGCCCCGGAGGTCGACGCACGGCTCGTACTCGGCGGTGGCGCGTACGCGCGCGTCGATTATGTGCAATCCGCGCGCGTCGGTGGCGACGGTACGTATGCGGGATCGCTCGAACGCGCGGCGCTCCTCGAGGGAGCGTTCGGCATCGATTCGGGAAACCGCATCCGCGGGGAAGTCATCGCCTATCGCGAGGCTACGCACGACGCGGCGTCGCGCGAACTCGTCGGGGTCGGTGCGTCGCTCGCGTGGGAGCTCGCTCCGCGGCTAAGTCTCCGAGCGTGGACGCTGCACGCGACGCCGAGTATGGCCTTACCGTATGCTCTCGGCTTCGACGCGATGACGCGCGGCGTCGCATGGGTTTCCTACGACACCGGGGCTGTGAGAATCGACGCGATCGCACACCGCGATGTCGTCGCGTCTCGCTCCATCGTCACGGGCATCGACGGTGATGTCGACGTGCGCGTCGCTTCATCGGCGGCGCTCAATTTTGGATCATATCGCCGCGGGGGAATCCGACGCTTCACGTTCGGTCTGCGCGTTCACTAAAAACGCATCGGGTTTCAGACGATATTCACGTTCGCTCGGTATTGTCTCTTCACGCACCCGTTTTCCGAGCGGAGATCCTCGAATGACAAAATCTCTCACCATCGCATGCGCGACCGCCGTCGCCGTAACGCTGGCCGCGTGTAGCGGCGGTGGCGGATCATCGAGCCCGCCGCTCGTGGTGGCGACGACGGCTCCAACGGCAACACCCACACCCGCTTCGGCGCAACCGCAAGTAATCTCGTTGGCGCTCCCAACGACGGCAATCGGCTATGAAACCGATCCGACGTACGGCCGCATCGGCGGGTACACGCAGACAGGATACTCACAGACGATCGCTTTCGCGCCCGGCTCGCAAATCATGATCGCGAACGGAGATTCGGGCCGACCGCATACACTCGGCGATCTTGGGGTTACGAGTTTCCCGACCCTCGGCAGCAATCTCTCGCCAACGCGCTCCGCGTCGGATACGTTTGGCGCGAATTGGCAGAGCGGAACGATTAATGCGGGAACGATGATCGGGCCGATCACCTTGACGGCGGGAACGTATTGGATCGGATGCGATTTCCACTATGAATCGTCGCAAATGCGCGACGTACTCGTCGTGGCTGCAGGCGCGACACCCGGTCCTCATGCGACGGCCGTGCCTGGCGCACCGACGCCGGCGCCCACGGGCGGCGGATTCGGCGGTTACTAGACGCCTTGCGCTCGTGCTCGCGTTCGTTGCGGGCACGAGCGCAAACGCAGCGGCGGGCACCACGGCGATGCATGTCGACCCGCGCGACATCCCACTCGTCGACGATCGTGGCGAAGCGACGCGTCTCGCCGATTATACCGGCGAACCGCTCGTCGTCACGTTTGTCGCATCGCGCTGCACCGATGTCTGCCCGATCGCCAATGGCGAGTTCGCGCGCGTGCGCACGCGACTACGCCAGGACCACATCGCCGCGCGTTTGCTCACGATCAGTCTCGATCCCGCGTACGATACGCCGTTCGTCCTCGCGCGGATCGCGCACGAATTTTCGCTCGGAGCCGGCCGGTCGTGGCGGTTCGCAACCGGACGTCAGCACGATGTCGCGACGCTCATGCACGCGTTCGGCGTCGTCGCACGCAAGAATCGCGATGGCGTTCCCGATGTTCACGGCTCGCTGGTGTACGTGCTCGATCCGCTCGGTCGGCTTGCAACGACGCTCCCGCTTTCGACGAATCTCGATCGCGAAGTCGTGGCCGCCGTACGTCATCTTCCGGCTGCGACAGCCGCGAGTGCTTCTGCGAATCGTTCGGGAACGGTAATGGAGAAGCGATGAATCTCGAGCAGTGATGACGACCCCGCCGCGTTGCCATGATCCTCGGTGAAGCCGAGCGTATAGCCGGCGCTGGCGGCAAGCCGCTCCACGCGCGCATCATACACGTCGTACGGATAGACGACCGCGAAAATTTTTCGGCCTAAGCGATATTCGAGCGAGCGCTTTGAGAGCACGAACTCGTGCGTTACATCGGCGTCGGAAAGCTTCGTGAGATCGGGCGGATGATTCGCCGTGAGGCTCTGCACGTCGATGAGGCCACTTCGTTCCATTGCGCGCAGCTCGTCCCACGAGTTGTGCGCTTTGCTCGTCTTCTTTCCAACGTAATTCGTGTGAACGAAGAGGGTCGCGGCGAAGCGATGTTTTTGGAGAAGCGGAAACGCGTACGCGCCGATTCCACGCGCGTTATCATCGAAGGTGAGCATGAGCGACTTTGCCGGGAGTGGCATTCCGCGCTCGAGTCGATCGCGCAGCATCGCAAGCGTAACGACGTGGAAACCGCCTTTGGCGATCGCATCGAGTTGGGCGGCGAACTCCCCCGTCGTCGTGTCGAAATACACGTCTTTGTGCGGTAACACATCATGCCAGACGAGCACGGCAACGTAGGGACGTTCGATATTCGCGGCGAGGCGCGGTAGCTCGGCTGCGGTATCGGCGGCGGCGGCTCGCGCGACGCTCGCGAGCGTAAGTGCGAGCGCACAGGCGAGCGCGATGGTCGCCCGGTGAAAGCGGCGAGAAAAATTGAAGACGAGCGAGCGCATGCGCGAAAGGTGTTGCGGCACCGCGCGCAGAGAATCCCCGCTCTCGGTGAGCGCCAACGCATCGAATCGCACGACTTCGCTTTTCACGATCGTCGCGATCGGCTTCGTCGCCGTCGTGCTCGGATTTCTCGTACGCGAACCCGTCGAACGCGCGCTTTTCGTTCGCGCCGCTTCGAGTGCGACGGGATTTGACATCGCGATCGATCGGCTCGACCACCACGGCTCGACGTATGTCTTGCAAAATCTCCGTGTCAATGCCCACAGCGGGTCGGGATCGCTCGTAGCGGCGCAGGCGCGCGTGCTCGTGCGCGATCGCTCGATCGCCGTCACGCTCGAGGCGCCGCGTATCACCTTCGATCCCGATCGCTATCGTGATGCCGATCGCGTGCGTACGCGCGACGCGTTCGCTGGATTCGGCAGCGGTGCTGCAACCGTGAGCGTCGTCGTCGATCGTGGAACGCTCACGATCGCACGCGGACCCTCGGCGCTGCTGGATTTCGATGCGATCTCAGGCACCGTCGACATCGATGCCGCGCGCGTTGCCTACGGGCTCACGGCGCAACTCGTCGTTGGCGAGACACGCTACCCGATTGCGGGACGCGAGCGCTTGCGCGATGACGGAACGCGCGTGCAAACGTGGACGGCCGCACGAGTGCCGCTCGCACCGTTCGATGCATTCGTCGCGCCCGACGCGCCGTTCCATATGCGTGCGGGAACGCTCGACGATCTCGCGATCGACGACGGTGCGATGGTGCACGCGACCGCACATCTCGTCGGTGGCCGCGGTGTCCTCGGAACGCACGAACTCCGCGGCGTGCATGGAACGCTCGTTGCCGATGCAGGCGGTATCGGCTCGCGCAAACTCGTCGGTGCGCTCGATGGGAAACCGTTCGATGCGGCGGGCGAGGTGCACGATCTGCACGCACACTATCGCTGGTTACGCGATGGATCGAGCGACCTCGTCTCGCTCGCAACGCTCGCGACCAAGATGGCGAGCGAACCACGCGTGAGCGCGATCCATCTCGAAGCAACAGCGCCGGGCCTCGTTTACGGTCAATACGCGATGACGGGCGATCACGGGCCGCTCGCCGTGACGATGCTCGGCATCGATCCGCGCGAACCGTCGCTGCGCATCGGGATGGCGATCGCGGAGAATCATGTCGTTTCCGGTGGCGAGCGAACGTCGGCGATGGCCGTGCGAACACATGCGGTCGGCGGTGTCAACGGCGATTACTTCGATATCGGGCGTACGTATCAACCACAGGGGATGCTCGTCAAAGATGGCGCGCTCGTGCGTGGCCCGACCGATCGCGCGGCGCTGTCGATCGGCGATGCGAAACACGTAACCTTCGCCGAGTTTCACTTGCACGGTACGGTGCGCACCGCGCGCGGGACGATGCCGATTACGGAATTCAACGATTGGCCCTCGGGGCAAGTTGCGGTCATCACGCCCGACTACGCGAAAGAACTCCCGGCAAAAACCGGCATGACGTTCGTGCGGCTCGAACCGCTCGGTGTCGGCAATACGAAGTTTCGCGTCGTCGCGGTCGAACCGGCGACGCACGCATTGCGGGTTGGTTTCGGTATCGGGATCGGTCGCGACGTCACGACACCGTTGCCGCGTGTCGGTGAGACGATCGACGTTTCGTACGCAACCGAACCATCGATCGCGCACGCAACGTCCGCGATCGGTGGTGGTCCGATCCTCTTGCGCGATGGCGACGCCTATGATGACGCGCACGCACCGGCACCCGATGAAAAAGAGTACCGTTGGCCCGTCATCGCCCTCGCGCACGAACGCGACGACCATCTGCTTCTCGTTGCGGTCGACGGACGCCACCCCGAACGCTCCGTGGGCATGACGCGCCCCGAATTTTCCGATCTGCTGGTGCGCCTGGGCGCGATCGATGCGATGGCGCTCGACTCGGGTGGTTCGGTTACCCTCGTTTCGCGCGCGCCTGGAGATGCGAACGCGACGGTTCGCAACGTGCCCTCCGATAATAGCGCCGAGCGCTGGGTCTCCGATGCGCTCTTTCTTTACAGCGATGCTCCGGCGCCGACGATCGTCGCGCCGATCGCGGCCGCAACTCCGGTTCCGCGAGCGCGTCCCTCGCCGTGAGCGTCCCCGCGCTTCCGGCAACGCTCGCACCGCCGGCGCCATTTCCGATGGTCGTCTCGCAATCGATGACGTCGGAGTTCGTCGCGCCGGGTGTGCGCCGCGCGACGTATCGCTTGCAGACCTCGAACGGTCCGCTCGTCGTCAATGTCGTCGCGGTCGATCCACGCGAACCGAGCATTCGGATACGTGCCGTGCTCGCAAACGACCGACTCGTGTCGCCCGGCGAGACGGTCGGTGCGATGGCGCGCCGCACGAATGCGATCGCGGGCGTCAATGCGGATTACTTCGATATCGGCAACACGAATCAACCGCTCAACCTCGTCGTGCGCGATGGTGCGCTCTTGCGTTCGCCATCGAAACGCGTCGTGCTCGACGTTCGCACCGATCGCTCGGTGCATTTCGAAAACGTCGCGCTCGTGGGAACGCTTCGGTTCGGAACGTCGACATTGCCGCTCACGACGATCAACGAGTGGCCACCGCAAGGTGGTGTCGGATTTTTGAGCGAGGCGTACGGGACGGCAAAATCCGCGACCGGTGTGCGGATCGCGCAGATCGTTCCGGTCGACATCGCACATCCGGCACTCCATCCCACGGGCGAGTTTCGCGTCGCGTCGTTCGACGATGCGACGCGTACGCATATCGTGCACGGCTACGAGCTCGGATTCGGCCCCGCGGCGCTCGCGCTCGGCGCGCTGCCCGCCATCGGCGACGCGGTGACCATCGATCTCGCAGCGACGCCGACGCTCGACGATGTCACCGATGCCGTTGGTGGCGGACCGATGCTCGTCACGCGCGGATTCGTCGTCGACGATCCCAATAGTCCCGCGCCGGAAGAACGCAATCGGCGTTTTCCCGTATCGGGGGCGGCGACGCTCGCCGATGGCGCGTTGCTGTTGCTCTGCGTCGATGGGCGCTCGCCAAGCTCGGTCGGATTGACGCGGCCCGAATTTGCCGCGCTTACTCGCGGATTCGCGGCGACCGATGCGATGGCGTTCGATAGCGGCGGCTCGGCGGAACTTGTCGCACGCGTGCTCGGCGATGCGCAATCGACCGTGCTCGGAAAACCCAGTGACGGCGAAGAGCGCCCGGTCGCCGACGGCGTTTTCATTTATAGCGATGCACCCGTGGGGCCCGCGGCGCGACTCGTCGTGCGGCCGGACGCGATCGTTGCGATGGCGGGTGCGCGTGTCGCCGTGCACGCAGCGATCGTCGACGCTGCCGGGCATGCGCTTCGCGCGACGCATCTCGACGGTGGTGATGTCGTGCGCGTGGGTGCGACGTCGTCGCAAATTGTGGTGCGAGCGGGAACGCTCGCCGCGAGGCTCGACGTCGACGTGGTCGATCGTTTAACGCGACTCGCGCTCGAAAGTGAGATGCGTCATCCCGAGCCCGGTGCGACGATCGCCTTGCGTGTGACCGGTTTCGACGCGCGTGGACGCGTCGTCACCATCGGACCGAATCTGCACGTACGTGGTTCGCATGGCGACGTTGACGCTTCGCATCCGTACCAAGTCGGCGATCGCGACGAACGGCTCGAAGCGTATGTGGGCGGTGCGCGAACGACGCTCGAGCTGCGTGTTGGGCGCCATAGCGAACCGTTGCGACTCTTCGATCCGGCAGGTTCGACTGCGTGGAGCTTCGCCTCGGCACCCGCCGGCAGCGCACGGGCGCTCGACTTTGCGAACGAACCGCCAGAGATGCGACTGCCGTATGATTTCACACGCGACGAACGTGCGGCATACGCGCGCGCTGCGCCGGGATTCGCGCTGCCGGGTGAGCCGCTCGCCTTCGCGATCGAGATCGCAGGCGACGCGAGCGGCGTCGGTATTCGCGCGACGTTCGTTAACGGACTTGGCGAGACGCGCGCGCTGACGCTTGCGAAAGCCGTCGACTGGAATGGCTGGCAGCGACGTGCGATCGTCTTGCCCGATGACCTCTCGCCGCCCGTTCGCTTAACGTCACTCTACATCGTCACGACGCTCGGAGCGCAACCCGTGCACGCGGCGGGAACGATTGCGTTCCGCAATCCAATCGTGACGATTGCGGGCCGACCGTAGGCGTTCGCGACCGCGACGAGAATGCGCATGCGCGATAGCATGATGACACTTCCGACCACACTTCGCTTAGCAGCACTCGGCGCGCTCGTCGCAACGACGGCGATGCCGGTGAGCGCCGCGCAACGGAGCGGGGTTCCCGTGTTGATGTACCATCTCGTCGACGCGCACGTGCCGACCGATGCGGTCGGTCGCGATCTCACGGTCGAACCGTCCGCATTCGAAGCGCAGCTCCGGTATCTGCGCGATCATAAGATCCGGACGATGACCGCAAGCGAACTTGCCACGTCGATCGCACGCGGGGAACATCCGCAAAACGTGGTCGTGCTCACATTCGACGATGGCTATGCGGATGCGGCGACGACCGCGTTTCCGCTCTTGCGCAAATATGGGGCTCGCGGAACGTTTTACGTGAGCAGCGGATTCGTCGGGACACCCCGGCATCTGTCGTGGAAGCAGATGCGCGCGATGCATCGGGGCGGCATGGAGATCGCATGCCACGGAACCGATCATCTCGATCTCTCGACGCTCGATCGTGCGGGACAGCTCCGTGAAGCCGCCGGCTGTAAAGCGCGTTTTGCGCGTTGGCTCGGTGCGAAGGCCTCGGATACGTATGCGTATCCTGCAGGCAAATACGATGCGACGACGTTTGCGATCATGCGCGAACTCGGCATGAAGGCAGCGTTCACCGAGCGGCCCGGCACCGTGCGCGATCTCACGAGCCCCTACGATCTCCCGCGCAGGCGCGTTCGCCACGACGACGATCTCGCGCAATTCGCCGCTGTCGCGACGCCGTAGGGGATGACGAAAACGAACCGCATCAGATGATGCGGTTCGTTTTTATCCTGAAGTTCGGGGACTCGGACTAGCCGGCAGCTTTACGAGGGGTGGTCTTGCGGACCGCTTTTTTGCGAACGGCCGTCTTGCGGACGGTTTTCTTCGCGGCGGATTTTTTGACGGCTGAGGTCTTGCGGGTGGTCTTCTTTGCGGCCGTCTTGCGGGTCGTCTTTTTGGCGGCTGTCTTTTTGCGAGTCGTCTTTTTCGCGGTGGTCTTCTTGGCGGTCGCCTTCTTGCGCGTCGCCTTTTTCACCGTGGTCTTGCGCGTCGCGGCCTTACGTGCGCCGACTTTTTTTGCGGTCGTCTTGCGAGCCGTCGACTTCTTGGCGACCTTTTTACGGGTCGCGGTTTTCTTGACTGCCATGATTTGGTAGTCGTCCTTTCTGCATTTCCGTTTGTCTCACGACGAAGGGAAACGACAGTCGTCAGGGTGGTTGTTAATGTTATATCGTACTTAAAGGATTTTTGCAACAACGGATGACAGCGGGAAGTATCGTCCGCGCGCCAGGACGCTGAGTTCACGCATCAGCGGATGCGATTCGTACTCGTCGAGATTGACGCACGTGAGGTTCGTGCGACCCGCGAGTTGCGATGCGATGTGACGACATTGCTCGCTCGCGAGCTCGCCGAGTTCGCGTGCGCCATCGCCGCCGATCGCCGATGCGAGCATCGCTTCACCACCGATCGGCACGTTCGCGCGACCGTCGGAGAAGACGGCCACATCGACTTCACCGCCGGGATGCGCGCGACGAAAGCGTTCGGCGATCGTGCGCGCGAGCTCGAGCGCTTCGGGTAATGGCGTGAGCGCGCGGATGGCGCCGGGTTCGAGTTCGTCGAGACGCGCGGCGACGAGATCGATGTTGCGACCGGTGTTTTCATCGACGGCGATTTCCGCGCGCGGACCCCAACACGAGATCAACGCGGCGCGTTCGCGCTCGGTATAGATCGGTCGCAAGAGTTCGCGACCGGCGGCGCGGACGAGCTCCGAACTCTTTTGTGTGGAGAGCGATGCATCGACGACGAGAATCGAAAGGCGCATCGGCGTTGCGGCGTCGAGCGGCTCTTTTGGTTCGGGCGTCATGCCGGATTTTCTCGATGCCGCTCGGTCGAGCAGCGTCGCGCTGATATCGAGTCGGCCGCCGGGCTGCAACGTTTGCGTGCCGATCGGCAGACCTTCGCGCTCGCGTTGCGGACGCTGCGCGAGCGGCGTCTTCTGCGTGAGTTCGGGCGCCACGAAGATGCGCGGTGCGTGCTCGGTTTCGTTTGGTGCGTCATCGCCCGCGTTCTCTCCGAGCGTCGCTTCGAGGGCGGCCGCGATCGCGGCATCTTCTTGGAGATGCTCGGATTGCGCTTCGACGCGCAGACGACTGCGACGCAGGCGCGCTGCGAGCGGGAAGACGCGCGCGACATCGGCGGGCGTCGCGCGATCGCGGCCTTCCCACGCGGCGAGGGCGCTTGCGGCTTCGAGTGCGACGAATTCGGTGCGATGGCTATCGATGCCCAAGCGCGCGGTCGCTTCGATGGCGGCGGCTTCGGCTGCGGGTTCGACGATCACACGCTCGATGCGTTTCATCGCATTGCTGAGTTTGATTCGAAGTTTTTTCGTCGCCGCTTCGTAGGCAGCAGCGACGCCGCGTGCGTCGCGCGCGAAGGCGGCGTTGCGACGGTAGATCTCGAGCCGCTCCTCGAAACTCGGCGCCGATTTCACGAAAACGCGCAGGCCGATACGATCCGTGATCTGCGGCCGCAGTTCACCTTCCTCGGGATTCATCGTACCGATGAGCGTGAAGCGCGACGGGTAGTCGATTGCGTGTTGACCGCGTTTGACGTGGACGACGCCTTGCGCGGCCGCGTCGAGCAACGCGTCGACAGCGAGATCGGAAAGCAGATTGATCTCGTCGACGTAGAGGACGTTGCGATTCGCACGCGCGAGCAGGCCCGGCCGAAAATCGATCGTGCTGCGTTCGAGTGCGGCTTTGAGATCGACGGCGCCCACGACATCGTCGAGTTGTGCGCTCGTCGGTAACTCGACGATCTCGCCGCGGATTTTTTTCGATTTGATCGTCTCGCCGCGATCGAGCGTCGCCGCACATGTGGCGCAGAGGTTCGAGCCCGCGGGATCGCAGCCGTACGCGCAGAGCGCGCGATCGAGTGCGGGCAAGAGTTCGCCTGCGGCGCGGACGATCGTCGTTTTCCCCGTGCCTTTGGGTCCCGAGAGCAACACGCCGCCGACGCGTGGATTGATGCTTGCGAGAATGAGTGCGAGCTTCGCTTCGTCTTGTCCGACGATCGCAGCAAACGGAAAGGGCGTGTAGGTTACACGTGCGACGGATGCCATGACCGCGTCTTCGCTTCGTCGAAACGGCGGTCATGCAGTTGAGTATCGACGACGCGCGCTTCGACGTGACCGATGCCGGGAGCGGTCCCGCGATCGTGTTGGTGCACGGATTTCCGCGCGCAAAAGACGCGTGGGACGCGCAGGCGGATGGGCTCGCAAAGCACGCGCGCGTCGTGCGTTTCGATCTGCGCGGGCTCGGGAAATCGAGCGTTCCGATGGGACCGTATCTTATGGAGTCGCTCGCGAGCGACGTCGCGGGCATTCTCGATACGCTCGGTATCGAACGCGCCACGATTGCCGGTCACTCACTCGGCGGATACGTTGCGTTCGCATTCTATCGGCTCTTTACGGAGCGATGCGCGGGGCTCGGCATTGTTTGCAGTCGCGCGAATGCCGATGACGATGCCACCGCCGCGGGTCGCGAAGCGCTTGCCACGCGTGCGGAAGTCGAAGGCATCGCGCCGATTGCGGAGGCGTTCGTGCCGCGCTATTTCGCGCCGTCGATCGCAACGACGCGTCCCGATTTACTCGCTCGCGCACACGCGCTCATCTCGCCGACCGATCCACGCGGTGCTGCCGCAATGTTGCGCGGCATGGCCGCGCGCGTGTCATCCGAAGATATTTTCGATGAGATCGATATCCCGGTTCGCGTCATCGCGGGGCGACACGACGCGTTCGTTTCCGTCGACCTGATGCGCGAGATCTCGGATGGCATTCGCGGTGCGAAGCTCGATGTGTTGGAGTGCGGTCATTTCCCGCTGTGGGAGAAGCCGGACGAAACGACCGCATCGCTTGCGGGATTGTTGCACGACGTTGCGGCGACGAACGATCGCGGCGCGCGCGTCTGAAATTCAATCGATCGGTGGTCGCGGCTTTCCAACATTGAAGGGCTCAGGTCCGAGATCGCTCGGCATCGGATTATCGGCGCTCCATTTGCGCACCACGCCGATCACGGCATCGAAGTCGATACCGAGCCGCTCGGAGTATTCGCGAAGCGGACCATCGGGGTCGACTTCTGGGCCGTTCGCATCCTTCGGGCGTTCGTCCATCGCGGGCTCCTTAATTGAGAAGATGTGGGAAGATCGACACCAGCGTGTAGAAAAAACCGATCGCACAGATTCCGGCAACCACGGTGCAGGCGGCAACGTTTGCGTGCCACGAATTTGCGAGCTCTCCGACGACGCGACGATCGTTCACGAGGATGAGCAAGAAGATGAGGGCGGGTGGCATGAGCAGGGTCGCCGTGACGTTCACGGCGATCGTGATGCTGAGAAGTGGGGCGCCGGGAATGAGGACGACCACCGCCGCGATGGCTGCCGAAATCGCAGCGCTCGCGTGGAAGAGATGTCGCAGGGAAAATTTGAGATTGAGGCTCGCGCCGCCGCCGGAAAATTCGCCGATCGCATATGCCGAGCTCGTGGAGATCGTCATGATTGCCACGAGTCCCGCTTCGATCATGCCCAGGGCGAAGAGCGACGCACCGGTATTCCCGAGAAACGGCTGCAACGCCGTTGCGAAATCCGCTCCGTTTTGCAGGTCCGTTAGCTTGATGTGGTGCGCGTAAAGCGGCGAAGCGGCAACGACGGTTGCGATCGCGACGATTGCCGCGATCGTCGCCCCGAGCCCCGTGTCCAGGCGTGCCTGCGGAAGATCGGCCCGCGTGAGACCCTTGTCGACGACGGTGCTCTGCTGGAAAAAGACCATCCATGGCGTGACGGTCGCACCGATGCTCGCCATGACGAGGGTGAAAAAGGCCATGCGTCCATCGCCGTGCGGGACGCCGCCCCAGGTCACGAACGCCGTGCCGATCTGATGCGGGTCGACGTGAGCGAAGAATGCGGCGGGAATGAATGCGAGGTTGCCCACCGCCAAACCGATCGCGATGCGTTCCCAGGTCCGATAGCGGCCGACCGCGCACGCCGTCACCGCGACGACAAGCGCGAATCCGGCAGCGACGATGGCCGGAATACCGAAAAATTGCGCACCCGCACAGATCGCGATGAACTCGGTAATGAGAGTGAGCAGATTGCTGAGCACGAGATCGGCGAGGGCGAAGATGCCCCAGCCGCTTCCGAAGCGATCGAAGATGAGCTTTGCGTGCCCATGTCCGGTTGCGATGCCGAGGCGAGCGGAGATCTCTTGAACGACGAATGCCATCGCAAACGTGACGACGATGAACGGTACGAAAAATCCGACCCCATATGCCGCGCCCGTGCTCGCATAGGCGAGCATGCTCGGGCCGTCATTTTCGGCGACCATGACGAGAACGCCGGGACCGGCAAGTAAGAAGAAGAGCGAGACGCGATGATGCGCTAACCGCGCGCGCAGGGCAGGCGCCCGATCCGCCGTGCGAAGAGCTGCGGATCGCGGGATCACGCCCAAAGGCGTGACCACCGCGTCCGCTTCCGGTTCTCGCCGACTCGAGACGATGCGCTCCTTGAGCATGGCGAGCGGACTCATACGGCGCTAAACGATCGAGGATGGGCGGACGAGGCCTTCGGCGAGATCGCCGAATCCTGGTGCGTAGATCGCACCCGGATTTCCGTACACTTCCTCGGCGATGAGCGCTTCCGTCGTGAGCAGAAGGGCCGCAACCGACGATGCGCTCTGCAGCGCCGAGCGCGTGACCTTCGCTGGATCGATCACGCCGCTTGCGAACATGTCGCCATACGTGCCGCGCAACGCGTTGAAGCCAACGCCGCGAGGTGCCTCGCGAACGTTTTTCACGACGAGTTCGCCGTCGTATCCCGCATTGCGCGCGATCCACCGCAGCGGTTCGGAGAGCGCGATCTGCACGATGCGCGCGCCGATCGCCGCGTGTTCGTCCCAATCGAGACCGTCGAGGACGGTCTCGGCCTGAACGAGCACGGTCCCGCCACCGGCGAGGATGCCTTCCTCCACGGCGGCGCGCGTCGCCGAGAGCGAATCTTCGACGCGATGTTGTTTCTCTTTGAGTTCGACGTTGCTCGCCGCACCGACGCGAATGAGTGCGACGCTATGGGCGAGTTTCGCGAGACGCTCGCGATATTTGTCTTTGTCGTGATCCTGATAGGCTCGGTCGAGCTCGACTTTGATCTGCGCGATGCGTGCGTCGACATCGGCTTTGGTACCGTAGCCTTCGATGATCGTCGTGCTGTTTTCGTTGATCACGACGCGACGCGCCCGCCCGAAGTGCGTGACCTGTGCGCCTGCGAGCGAGAGCCCGGCATCTTCGGCGATGACGGTACCGCCGGTGAACGCGGCGATGTCGCCGAGTTCGGCGAGGCGACGATGCCCGAAGCCCGGGGCGCGGACGCACATCGATTGCAACGTCCCGTGGACCTTGTTCGTGACGAGCATGCCGAGTACGGGACCTTCGACGTTCTCCGCGATGATGAGAAGCGGCCGTGGCGCCTTCATCACGCGTTCGAGGATCGGCATGAGCTCCTGAACCTTATCGAGCTTGTGATTGGTCAGGAGAATGTACGGTTCTTCGAAGACGGTTTCCATCCGCGTTTGGTCCATCACGAAATACGGCGAGATGTAGCCGTTGTCGAACGAGAGCCCTTCGACGAATTCGAGCTCGAGGCCGCGGATGGTCTGCGATTCTTCAACCGTTACGGCGCCTTCGAGACCCACGCGGTGCATGGCGTCGGCGATGACGCGACCGATTTGCGCGTCGTTATTGGCGGAGATCGATGCGACGTTGAAAAGTTCGTCGATCGACTCGACCGGGCGTGCGACGCGACGGAGTTCGTCGAGGACGAGCTCCGTCGCGCGCTCGATGCCGCCCTTGAGCAACACCGGATTCGCGCCGTCTTGGATCTGTTTCATTCCCTCGCGGACCATCGCTTGCGCGAGAACGGTCGCGGTCGTCGTGCCGTCGCCCGCAACGTCGTTGGTTTTTGAGGCGACTTCGCGGAGAAGTTGTGCTCCCATATTTTCGAACGGGTTGCTCAGCACGATTTCACGCGCGATGGTAACACCATCGTTCGTGATCGTCGGCGCGCCGGTGAGTTTTTCGAGCACGACGTTACGGCCTTTGGGGCCGAGCGTCACTTTGACGGCATCGGCGACCTTATTGACGCCGCTTTCGAGGAGCCGACGCGCTTCCTCGTTGTACTTGAGTATTTTACCCATTCGAATACACGCTCGCTACTTGACGGGCTTAAGATCGAAGTCGATGTATTCAGCCGCGGCTTCCGGATTCGCGAAGAGCATCACGTGGTCGTCGAGGACGACCATCCGGCCGTAGTGCGTCGACATCACTTCTTCGATATCCGCGGGGTAGATCTCGCGACCTAAAATGTCGGAGAGCTCGGCGAGATCGAAGTCGATCTTGCCGATACCGTCGACGCGAATCATCGACGGCAACTCACGGATCGTGATGTCCTTTTTCTTCGCCATAACGTTTGCGATCGTGTGGCCGTCGGACGTGTTCATCAGCGTGATGCCGCACTGATTCGACGACGTGTTGTCGGATTTGAAAGCGGCATTGGGATCGTGAACGGTGGTGGTCATGCGTTCATCTCCTTGGGAACGGCGAGTTTGAGCTGGCCGAGGATGGCGACGAAGCGCTCTTTCGAAAGCGCGAACGAATTTTCGAACGTGACGGGTTTAAGTTGCGGCTGCGACCAAATCGGCTGCAGGGCGCGCGCGGCCTTGATGCTCATTGGCGTGTATTTCGCGAGCCAACCCTCCATGATCGCTCGGTTCTCCGCGCCGAACTTCGCATCGCTTGCGAGCAACTCGAAGAGCACGGTCGTGTAGCGGAGATCGCGCTCGTCGTCGTTCTCGCCCGCGCCCATGAGGCCGGGCGTCACGTAGTCGCCGTTTTGCGCCGCAACCTGCATCACGAAGTTGCTGCGGAAGAGTTCGTTGACGAGTGGTAAGAAGATGATATTGGCAACGAAGATGGCTTCGGCCCAATCGCGGATCGCCGTGATCCGCTCGACGTTCTCGCGAACGCCCTGCCAGATCGGATCTTCTTTCCAAGCCGCGAGGTGCGCCTTACCGTCGAAACCCTCGATCTCTTCGCTAAGCTCGAGATTATAGAGCGCGAGATCTTGGGCGAAACGCAGCTTGTGCACGGAATTGACGGCAATTGCGTTATTGATCATGTTGGTCGGGGCGTCACGTTGTGCCGGCACGAACACGTGCATGCCCATGCCTTGCTCGACGTGCATCCATGCGCCGACGTGCCTCGCCACGAGCTTCACCCAGGCCGCGTTCCAGCAGCGAAACGCGTGCTGACTTCGCGCATTCTCGAGATTCTGCGAGATCTGGCGAACGATGTTGGAATTGTTGTTGTAGATCGTTTTTTCCCATTCCCCATTGGGATCGCGGAACGCGTGCCAGTCGGACGATTTGAGCGCGGTCCACTCGTGCGGATAGCCCGCGTCGCCGTTTGCGAAGGAGTACACCCAGCCTTGCGTGAGGTGGCGCGTTGGGTCGGGCTGAACATCGACGGTCACGTCTTCGTACAGCGTCGCGCGCGCTTTCTGCGGAGTGTAGTAATTGTACGACCGGCTATCGGAACTCGGGAATTCGAGCGCGCCCGCCTCCGAATCGGTGAACGACGTCTTCGGGACGCTACGCTTCGCTTTGTCAGCCTTCTCTTGGGTAGTACTCACTTGACTCGCCCTTTCTGGAAAAGAGATGGAGGTTACGCCGAAACGGCGCTAGCGGTAACGGTGAATTTATCGAAGTGGATGCGATCGGTCGGCACACCGAGCCGTTCGAGCGTTGCGATTGCCGCATCGACCATCGGCGGCGGCCCGCACACGTACGCGTCGCGATCGCGCAGATCGTTCTCGTTTCGCTCGAGCACGTCGCTGATGAATCCGACCTCGCCTTCCCAAACGTCGACGAGCGACGGTTCGGAAAGCGCAATTTGATAGGTAAAATTTGGCATGCGCGCTTGAAGCGCGATCAGTTCGGAAATGTAGAAGAGATCGCGTGGAGCGCGCGCACCATAATAGAAGGCGACCTTGCGCGGCGAACCGCTTTCGGCGACGGTATTGATAAGTGACCAGAGCGGTGCCATGCCGGCGCCGCCACCGACGAAGATGAGATCGCGCTCCGAGGACGAGCGTAACGTGCACGTTCCGTACGGTCCTTTGAGGTCGAGCTCGTCGCCAACCTTCAGCGTGCCATCGAGCATCCCCGAGAACTGGCCGCCGGGATAGAGTTTGATGATGAATTCGGCGTGCGCGCTATCGGTCGGTGTATTCGCCATCGAAAATGCGCGCGTTTCCGACGTCCCCGGAATCGTGACGTCGAGATATTGCCCCGCCGCGAACTTCATCGTCGCGGGCGTGAGGAGCGCGATCTTGAGCCGTCGGATGTCGTGCGTGAGTGTTTCGAGTTCGACGACGGTTCCACGCATCGCTTGGATCGGCGCGGACGACCGCAACATTTCCTCGTCGTAGTTGACGAGTTCGATCGTCGCATCACTATAGACGTGCGCGCGACACAGCAGCGTAAAGCCTTCTTCGCGCTCGCTATCGTTCAGTGCGAAATTCGAATATTTGTCGAGGTCGATGTCGCCATCGAGGACGAACGATTTGCAGGCCGCGCATTGACCTTCCCGACAACCGTGCATGAGCGTGATGCCTTGGCGAAACGCCGCGTCGAGCACGGTTTCAGATTCGTCGATCTCCATCTCGATGCCGACCGGCTCGAATTTGATGCGATGCGTTTTTCCCACGTAAGCTCCCCGTACCGCAGGGGTTGACGGCGACGGTACATGACCGTCGCCGTCAACGTGCGTCGATTGCTTTTAGGTGGCTGCTACCGGACGACGACCCGCGGGGCCGCCGGCCTTGTACTCCGCGAAATGCTTCGCGCGCGCTTCGGGAGTCATCTCGTTGAGAACCATGTTGGGGCTGCGGAATGGTATGCCCTTAAAGTGGTCCACGGTCCAAAGTTTCTTCGGATCGTCGAGATCGAGATGCGGTTGCGGGATGAGCGTCTTGCCGTCGTTGCGGACGTACCCGAGATCTTTTTGAATCTCGGAGACTTCCCATCCATCGTACAAGGTTTCCCATTCGCGTTTGCCCGTGAGCCTGCCCATATTCGGCGTCTCGCGTCCCTCGTATTGGGGGCGGAACGCTTTGATGTCGGTCCATGCGCACGTTTCGGAGCAGTACGTGCGCACGGTTCCGTCGATCTCTTCCATGACCGCATCCTCGCGGATGAGGCACGGTACCATACACGTCCAGCAGCGATGTGGATAGACGTAATCGGTATCGGGATCGAACGTGATCGCTTTTTTCCCGTTGGGATAAGCGAGCGCGCTGTAACGCTCCCACCACTTGCCGTACTTGTTATACCAGCCTGGATACTTAAATTCGAACCATTCGAAATCGGTATCCGTCATGGCATCGATACGCCAGTAGTTGACGGGCCAGCCGGTCGCGAAGAACTGGGCGACTTCGTGGACGTAGCCCTTCTTCGTGAGCCGTTCCCACGCGAGTTCGACGAGATCGTGCGGGATGACCAGGCCGTACTTTTCGAGCGGGACGAGGTAGCTACGATAGTAGTCATCGTAGATCCACCGACGCCACATCTCGGCGTAGCTGTCGCGATCTTTGCGACGATCTTTGGTACCGTACTCGATGAACGTGCCGATCGCGGCATCGACCACGCAGTGGTTGTTCCACCACGCATAGCGCAGGTCGCGTTCGAGGAGTTGACGGTTGCGCTCGTCGGCGAGCGCCATCAGCAGGATGGAATAGCCGTTGCTGATGTGGCGCGATTCGTCGGATTGCACCGAGTGGAACACCGTCGGAAGGAGATAGTCGCCGTTGGCGGCTGCTTCCGAAGGCATCGCGACGAAGAGCGTGTTGGTGAACGCGGTTTCGGCGACGATCGTGAGATACACGTTCGCAGCTGTGATCGCGTCGCCCGTGATGAACCCTTCGCCGAATTGACGGCCGATCGTGCCGCAATAGCTATTCGAAAACGCCTTCTCGGTAATATCGAAGCCGGCGGGATCGATGTAGTGGTTCATGTAGAGACGCTTGAGATTCATCTGAATCGTCGAGTGACGTACTTCGTCGATCATCTGAATCGCGAGGCCGTTGTGGACTTCGGGATTGGGAACGCAGCCGATCGAGAGCGGCATCGCACGTGCCGCCGAAATCTCGGGGAACGGGATGATGCTCAGGAACAGCTTCTGCCATTCCATCCACCGCTGTTCGACCTGACGGAACATGTTGCCGCGAACGGCACCGTCCATCGCGCCGAACACACGATTGTCTTTCTCTTCTTCCATGGGGAAGTACGAGCGGAGTACCTGTTTGAGTGGATCCTTTTTGGGAGCTTTCTCAAACGTGTAGTCGGTCTTGTACTTCTCTGCCGGCGTGGCGAACGTCGGTTCCCACGAAAGCTCTTGGATTTTTTGATGAGCCTTCGTTAGGCTTTGTCGACTCATAGAGTGATCTTTGCCTCCGATGGGGTGAGGGTGTCCTACGCTGGGACGAGAATACCGCGGCCTTGTAGACGGCCGTGCTCGAGGTCGTCGACGCTGTCGCCGAATGCTTCGAGCGGGTACGTCCGGGTGTGGAGCGTCACTTGACCCGCCGCGGTGAGGGTCATGAGCTCCGCGAGATCGGTATACGTGCCGACTAAATTCCCGACGAAGTTGATCTCCGTCGAGATGATGTCGATAAGCGGAACGTTCAACGTGCCGCCATAGCCGATAACGTAGTAACTTCCGGCGCGTCGCAACATCGCGATGCCGTCGGCGATCGCTCCGCCTTCGCCGACGAAGTCGACGACGGCTTCGGCGCCGGATCCATTGGTCAGGTCCCGTACTTTATCGATCTGCTTGCCGTCTGCGAGGACCGCGTGGTCCGCTCCCAACCCGAGTGCGAGATCGAGCGCTTTTTGCGAACGATCGACGACCACGATCGTCGCGGGAGTCAGCGCGCGCAAACACTGCACGCCGATGTGTCCGAGGCCGCCCGCGCCGATGACGACGGCGACGGTGCCGGGATAGAGGATCGCGGCCGCTTTCTTGACAGCGTGGTAAGCGGTCAAGCCCGCATCGGCGAGCGCGGCGATATCTTTGGGTTGTAGCGTCGGTGCGAGTTTGACAACCGAGAGCGCGGATGTTTTGAGGAACTGTGCGAATCCGCCGTCGGTCGAGATGCCGGGAAATGCTGCAGCTTCGCAGTGCATCGTATCGCCCGCACGACACGCGCGGCAGAAGCCGCACGTGATGAGCGGGTGGACGATGACGGTATCGCCGACGACCACGTTTTCAACGGCGGAGCCAACGGCGTGGACCCAGCCCGCGTTTTCATGACCCAGCGTATAAGGAAGCTCGACGTTGCTCTTCTCTTTCCACTGCCCTTCGATGATGTGAAGGTCGGTGCGGCAGAGGCCCGCGCCACCGATGCGCACGATGACATCGTGCGGACTCGTGATGACGGGATCGGCGATCTCCTCGATGACCGGTGCTTTCATGTATTGATGGAGTCGGACGGCTTTCATAGCTGTTCTCCCGGGGCGACCGTTGCGACGAAACGAGATCCCGGTAGTCCCCACGTGCGAAAAAACTGTCCCGTCGTACGGCAAAGCTCGACGTTTGCGGTGTTACCGGCTTCGATGAGCGACGCATTGCGTTTGCTCGAACGCGCGAACGTCGCGCGCGTCGCGCCTTTGCCGCGGATCGATGCCACGAGCGGCGATTGCGCATCGAGGCGTTCGCCGCGCGCGCGCCGTCGGGCGAGGTCCGCGACGATCGCATCGCGCGCATGATCGGAGAAAAACGTGACGTGTTCGACCTTTCCGCGCGCAGCGACGAAGCGCACGGCGAGCGGATCGGCGTCGAGATCCGGCACGAGCGCTCCCGAAACGTCGAGCGATCCGAGATCGCCGAGACGAACGCGTGCGAGTTCGCTCCGGTGCAAGCCGCTGCCGACGAGCCCGAGGAGCACGACTCGGTCGATCGAGGAAGCGTTACCGGCGATCGGCCGCGATGCCGACCCGACGTGCAACGGTCGCCACGCGACGTCGACACCGCCGAGGGCGAACCACACTTTGGGTGCGAGCGCGAGCGCGGCAATTTGCGATTTGGTATACTGATCGAGCGCACAGGCGAAGCGGTCGAGCGCCGCTTGTGCCTCGTTGGGATGACGTCGTGCCGAGAGCATCAGCGCTTCGAGGTCGGGCGTGCGCGTGAGCGTCGCGAAACGGTCGAGGCTTGCGACAGTGGTTCGCACCCACGATGCGTCACGGCAGCGTTGCGCGAGAATCTCGGCCATACGTGCGACCGATGGAGATGCGAGTAACGCCAACTCGCGCCGACCGCGTAGCGCGCGTGCGACCGCGGTCACGGGAGCACGCGCACGTTGATGAGATCGAGGATCTCGTCGCGAACGAAGTGATCGGTGAGATTGACCGTGCACGATTCGACGCCCGCCACCCCTTCGACGCGACGACGAATCTCGCGCCCGATTTTCGTCGCGAAGACCGAGGGACACAGCGGCGATGTGAGATGGTAATTCACGTTCACATGGCCGCCGTCGACGGTAATCTCATCGAGCAGGTCGAGTTCAGCGATCGTTTTGCGCACTTCGGGGTCGGGCGTCGAGCCCGCGGCCGAACGGACGCGTTCGATGTCGATGCTCACGATGGTGCGAGCTCCGGCATCCGGCTGGAATGCTCGACGAGCTTGCGGTGCGCCGCTTTCGCTTGGGCGAATTCATCGTTTGCAATGGCAGCACTCTTCGCTACGGTGTCGATGCCGTAGAGCCGCGTGATGTTTCCGCCGACGATCTTTGCTTTGATCTCCGGCGTGAGATCGACGCCGTATTCCGCCTTGATATCGTCGGGCAATTCGAATTTCATAAAGGCGTCGAGCTGCCAGTGCGGATACCAGATCGGAAAGTCGGTGCCGTAGATGATGCGATCGGGCCCGAGCCAAAATAAGAGATTTGCCATGATCTCCGCGAAATAGCGCGGCCGGTTGTGGATGAACGCGAGCGCGACGGCGAGCGAGCCGTAGATGTTCGGGCAGCGCGCTGAGATCCAGCAGAAATCTTCGAGGCGCGGCAGGCCGACGTGATCGATGATAAAGTTGAGTTCGGGATAGAGCCATGCGGGTTCGTCGATGTCGCGCACGTCGAACTTTGCGAGCGTGAGCGGTTCGACGGCGGGTCCCTTATGGAAGTGCATGTTTTTGATGCCGAGTTCGATGCACTTTTCGTAGCACGGGAAAACGGCGGGGTCGTTTGCCGCCCAGCCCCGCGACGCACCGCGCCACTCAGCGGTGTACCACTTGAAGCCCTTCATGCCGCATTCTTGGACCTGGCGCTCGATTTCGCGGACGGCGTCGGGCGCACGGGGGTCCACGCCGCCGAGGCCGATCAAGCGCTCCGGTGCGCGCGCGACGAGCTTCGCGTTACGATCGGCCGTAACGAAGCCCTGGTGGTAAAAATCGTACAGGACTTGAGTTGAGAGGATCGCCATGTCGGCGTCGCCCTTGACGAACATGGTCTCGAGATACCAGTCAGGATCCGTTTTGCGGAAGACCGACTCGTAGTCCATGGTCCACTGCTTCTCCGGCGGATTAAAGCCGGTGTGAAACGCGTAGAACGTCTCGATGAACGCGTCCCCGAAGCGATTCTTAGAGTTCTGCGCGCTCGCATCCCAGCAGCCAGTGTGCGCATCGAGAACAAATACGCCGTTTTTCATCTTTGCGTGCCCTCTCCCAACGTGTGGCCATCACCGTAGCACCACGCTATGGGCGTCCCGGTGAAAATTTCTACCTCATGCGGTGAGAAAGCGGTGAAAATTTTGCCCTTGGGAACTTTTCCGGGGGTTCCGTAGAGAGAAATAATATGTAGAATAAAGTTCCCGAGTGGTGGCGAATTTTTCGGCACGGGCACCCCTCCGAAAGGCAGTCAAGCTTGAAAGGCGCGCTTCCAGCGGCTTTGTGGTCGGTCGCATCCGCGGCCGAAATCGAACGAACGGTTGGCGATCTCACGCGCTCCCGGGACCGGTTTCTTGCGGCCGACGGGTGGGATGGCGCGCTCGTTCGGCCGCTCATTTTGCGCTCGTGGGAACGGTGTCGTGCGATGCACGTCGACGCATCGCGGCGGCTCGCACCGCTGGCGGTGACCCGCGACGCGCAACTCATCGAGGTCTGCGAAGCGAGCGAACCATTGCTTCGCGCCGCTCGCGAGGTCATCGATCGCCTCAGCGACCAGCTGGTCGATAGCGGCTACGTCATCGTCTTGACGAACGCTGCGGGCTGCATCCTCAAGATCGTCGGCGACCGGGCGATCCAGCGGCGACTCGCACGTATCGACTTCGTCGCCGGCGGCGATTGGAGCGAAGCAGCGGCCGGTACGAACGCGATTGGTACCGCGCTGAACGATCGGCGGGCCGTTCAATTACTCGCAGCCGAACACTTTTGCGACGGCTGGACGAATCTCACGTGCACGGCCGTGCCGATCCGCGATCCACAGAGCGGCGAGGTGATCGGCGTCCTCGACCTCACCGGCGACTACCGGCTCATCCGCGTTCATCTTACGAACTTACTCGCGATCAGCGTTCTCGAAATCGAGGATCGTTTGCGTCGATTGCACGATGCGACTACGCCTAATCCGCCAACCGCTGCCGTCTCCGAAGGCCACCTCGCGCGGGTACGCGCCGAGGATGACGTCTTCCTGACATTCGCAAGCGGAGCGATCGGTGCGAGCTTGGACCTCGCGGCAACGCTCCGTGCCGTTGCCGAGCAAACCGAAGCGGTGCTCAAAGTGCCGAGCACCGCGGTGCTGCTCTTCACCGATGATGGTACGTCGACGGGCAAATTCGTGTGGTCGCAATCTGCGGTATCGCGCAACGACGAGCTCGCGCGTACGCTCGAAGGATGCGATGCGATCGCGGTTTTGCGCGAGCGCGGCGAAGCGATTCTCGCAGACGATGTTGCGAACAGTTCCTGTTTCGGCGAGCGCGTCGCCGCCGGCCCCTTCGGATCGATCGCGCTCTTACCGCTGCCGACGGCGCGCGGAACGATCGGCATCGTTGCGGCGGCGCGGCACGAGGCCGCACCGTGGAACTTCGTCGATATGCGGCGTGCGTTGGCGTTGATGGCCGGTGCCGCGACGTCGATCGAAAATGCGCGACTTTTCGAAGCGCTCCGGCAGCATAACCGTCACATCGAGACGATCAATGCGACGGCAAAGATATTGAGCGAGGTCCTCGATCCGGCGGATCACCTCGATGAAATCTTGCAGGCGATCGTGGGCGCGCTCGGATACGACGCGGCCGTCCTCCACTTACGGTCACGCGAATACGCAGGACTCCAGCCCGTCGCAACGTGCGGGGCGGTTTGCGGAGAAAGTTCGCAACCAGCGTGCGGTGAATCGCACCTCACCGTCGCGCTATCGGCGGGAACGACGACGCTGGGCAAGCTCGAACTCTGTAGCGGCACGCAAGCACCGGCAACCCGCGGTGACCGGGCGACGATTACGGCCGTCGCGCAACAACTTGCAATGGCGCTTAATAACGCGCACCTGTTGCGTGCGGCCGGTGAGGTCGATGTTTTACGTCGCGCCGATCGGCTCAAGAGCGATTTTCTCGCGACCGTCTCGCACGATTTACGGTCGCCGCTCACGGCAATTTGTGCCGGTATCGACGGCATTCTCGAACGACCGCCGGGTACGCCTCGGGACGACGGCTATCTGCATACGATTCGCAATCAAGCCGACCGACTCGGTCGACTCGTGGACCGGTTGCTCGACATTTCGCAAATCGAACGCGGGGCATTGCGTCTCAATTGCGAGTGGCACGATTTTCAATCGGTGCTCGACGATGTCGTGCGCGGCATCGAGCCGCTGTATGGCATGAGTCGTATCGTCATTAATATTCCCGAACCACACCCGTTACTTTTTGTCGACCGGGATCGCTTCGTACAACTTTTTCACAACCTCATCGACAACGCGTGCAAATATTCGGGCGCCTCGAGTCCCGTAACGGTCACCGCGACGTGGACATCGCGCGCGATTACCATCGGGATCACCGATCGTGGGCCGGGCTTTCTCGCGAACGAATGCGACCAGATTTTCACGCGTTTTTATCGTGGTGAGCGGACGCGCCATAACGCTGCGCGGAGTATCGGGATCGGCCTTGCGATCTGTCGTGGGATCGTCGAGGCACACGGCGGGACGATATGGCTTGCGGAGTCGTCGTCGAGCGGGAGTACGTTTCGTTTCCGCATCCCGTTGCGCACGGATTTTGGGCGGGAACTCCCATCGGCGGTCTAATCGTTTCCGCCGCCTCGAGCGATGTGAAGTCGAGCGTCGACCGCGCGCGCATTTTACTCGTCGACGATGACCGCGGGATCGTCGCGGCGATCGGGCCTGCACTCGCCAGCTACGGCTACGATGTCATCGTCGCGACAAACGGTATCGTCGCTCTGCGGCTGTTCGATACGCATCGGCCGCATCTCATTCTGCTCGATCTCATGATGCCGCGACTCGGTGGTCTCGAGGTCTGCCGTCAGATCCGCAACATCTCGTCGACACCGATCATCGTGCTCAGCGTCAAGGGCGGTGAAGAAGATATCGTGGCCGTCCTCGACCTCGGCGCGGACGATTATCTCGTCAAGCCGTTCCGATTAGCGGAACTGCGCGCGCGTATAGCTGCCGTCTTACGCCGCGCATCACGAGTGATTTCGAAGAAAATCATCTGCGGCGACCTCATCATCGACACCGAAACGCGCAACGTGAGCGTAGACGGACGAACGATCGCGCTTACACCGATCGAATACGCGGTGCTCGCCGAACTCGGCGGACACGTCGGCCGCGTCCTTACCACGCGCTTACTTCTCCAGCGCGCTTGGGGCGAGCAATACGGCGACGAAGGTGATTACGTGAAGGGCGTCATCCGTCGCTTACGCGTCAAGCTCGAACGCGACCCCGCGCATCCGCGCCTGATCGTGACCGAACCGCACGTGGGCTATCGCCTCGAGGACGTGCCGCAGGTACCGTCGGGCTAATCGTCGCCCGCATTCGATGAAACGACCGCTTCGCTAGCTGGGTTGTTGCACGATGTTGTGGCTACGAACGCGCCGCATGCGCGCCCGAAGGCGAGGAGAGCATTGCCAGATTTCATCGACCCCGGGAGCCTGGGCATCGTGCGACCGGTCTATCTTAAGGAAGCCGTCCCCGTCATCCCCGCCCTCGACGTCGCGACGTCGGTGGCATTTTACGAGCAGAAGCTCGGCTTTGCCGAACTCTTTCGCGCGGGCGACCCGCCGGTGTATGCGGGCCTCCAACGCGATGGTGTCAAGTTTCATATTTTCGAATGCATGGATAAGCGCATCGCCGATTGGACGGCATTCCGCGTGTACGTTCGCGGGATCGCGGAACTCTACGCGATCTCACGCACCGCACGCATCATCCATCCCAATGGCGCGCTCGGCGAGACACCGTGGCGCACGACGGAGTTCACGATCGTAGATCCGAGCGGCGTCGCCATCACGTTCGTCGAGCAGAAGCCGATGGACGATCGGTAACACGGGGCTCGCTTTTGACCGCGCGTTGTTATGACTGACGCCGGCGAAATTTTTCTCACGCGAGTTGACGCGAATGGCGAGACGGTTCGACTCCGTCTCGTCGATTATGGTGGTGTGGGTCGCGTCGGGCTGCTGCTTCATGGCTTGGCCGGTGCGGCGCATGAATGGCGCGACACGGCCGCATGGCTATCGAAAACGCATCGCTGGCGAGAGTCGTGGCCGCTTCCGTTTGCCGATCGTTCGTCCGCACGGATATCTTTTGGCGGCAAGAGCGACGCCGCACGCGTTTGGTCGGAAATGCTCGAAGAAACGGCCGATGGATGTCGGCCGACATTTAATTGCGACGACATAATCGCGTCCGTTCGTGACGGCGAAAACGTTCGGGATTATGCTGACGATTGGCGTCGGATCGCATGCCCAACGCTCATTATGGCGGGTGAATCGGGCTGGATCGGCCACGAAGTCGCGCAGATGATCGCCCTTAACCGTCGTGCGAAGGCCGATGTGGTTCCTCGGGCCGGGCACGACGTCCACCTCGAAACACCAGACCTTTGGCGGTCGAGCGTTCAGAAATTCCTAGGCGAAGAGTGCGCACGCTAAACGTCCATCTCTTCGTAGAGCGGTGAGAGCTCGAGTGAAAATCCGGGCATCGCCTGATGCGTGACGATGCAGGTTTCACCGATCGTACGCGTCTGTTCGGGATCGTGAAGCGTTACGATGCGCCGCTCTGCATCGAACACGATGATGAGTTGGGTCCCACCGCGGAGATAAACGCCCAGCTTCTGCTGCACGTGCACGTTTCGATCGCGTGGCGAGAGAATCTCGACAACGATATCGGGCGCCAAGCGTGGTTCGCGGATCGTCTCGCGCGGCGCGCCCCGTGCTAGCCGATCGAACGAAACGAAGGCAAGGTCGGGTACGAGATAACACGGTGGTCCAAATGCTGGTTCGATCCAGAAGCGCCATTCCGTGCCCGTTCGTCCCCTCGGGCGTCCCCAGTTTCCGAGCGCCTCGGCGAATTTTCGTTGCCAAAAAGCGTGTTCGTAAACCGGGCTCACTTTCTGGACCGGCTCGTCCATGAGCCACTCCATCGCGGGCTCGGCCTCGACGACGTACGGGATCGGAACTTCAATCTGCATGTGTTGCACTCCACGCCATCCTATCACGCTTGAACGATGTCTCGGAAAGGCCGGTTTATTCGTTCTCCGACGACGTCGAACGGTAAACCGAAGCGGAGCCGGGTATGCTCGACAACGTCGTGCCGATCCGCGAATAGCGGCTCGCGTCGTTGAAGCGCTCGGCGACGCGCGGTCGGTGCTCAATGTCGGAGCGGGCGCGGGCTCGTACGAACCGATGGATCGTTACGTGCTCGCGGTCGAACCGTCGCGCGTGATGCGCGCACAGCGCCCATCACATGCGAGGATCTTCCACTTGACGACGCATCGGTCGACGCGTCAATGGCGATGATCACGATTCACCAGTGGAAGAACGTTCACAAGGGTCTGGGCGAACTGCTCCGCGTTACGCGCGGTGCAATCGTTGTGTTGACATTCGATCGACCGGTGCTCGAGCGCTACTGGCTTTTCGAGTACGTGCCCGAGCTTCTATCAGCGGAACGATCCCGATATATAGCGCTCGACGATCTACGCCAGATACTCGAACCGCCCGGACGAAGGGTACACATTGCGAATAAAACCAAGCTACGACGGGTCGTTGCGTCTCGTCGCACGTCGGCCGACGTAGCGAGCCGCGGCTGCGACTCAGCGATCCATTTTCGCGAACGCCGTCGCGAGCACGAGTTCGAAGCCGGGCAGTGCGGCGTGCGTGAAAACGTCTCGTTCGTCGAGCATGCGCGAAGACTCGGCATCGTAGAACGTGTCACGATACGACGTTTCGGATCGACAACGATAACGAGGTCGACACCGTTGCTGATGGAGACCGCAAGTTTGTGCTGCACGAGAATGTTGCGGTCGCGTGGCGAGAGGATCTCGACGACGACGTCGCGCGGTAGCCGTTCGAACGAGACGAAGGCAACGTCCGGTACGAGATAGCGTGATAAACCATCGGCTGGCGTAAGCCAGAAGCGCCACTCCGGACCGACGCGACCGCGCCTCATCACGATTACGGGCACCGGTCGCAGTGTCGCCAAAAAACGAAACGAGCCCGGCCGAAGCCGAACTCGTTTCGCGGTTGTGGGAAGGCCGTTATGAAGTCGCGGGAATCGGTTCGCTGCGCATCGGGGAGCGGCGTAGCGTGACCGGCACCGCGCCTTCGAGTTTGAGCACAGTCGCATCGCCGGGATCGCAACACGTCTTCGTCCACTCGCTGCGGGGTAAGGGCTCGACCCAGTCGTGCTTCTGGAACATAAGCTTTGCGTATTGCAAGATGTTGCTCGCGAAGCGCGCATAGCGCACGGGGACGGCCGCATATCTGCGCCAGTCCGTCTGCAACCGGCCCTTCGCATTCGCACGATTATTATCGCGCATCTTACGCAAGCACGCTTTGAAATAATTGGACTTCGTGCGGATCGCGATCCCCCAGATGCCATGTGCGGCCTCTTCGGTCTCGTCGATCACCTTGAAATCGTATGTTTCCCAGTTGATGCCCATCGCGTTGTACACGGCCGACTTTTCGTCGCGCAGATACATCGTGATGTAGACCGCGAGCGTAAAGAACTTCACGCCGAGCTTGCTGAGCCAGCCGCTATAGTAGTGCGGTTGCGAACGCATCATGAGCGCGAAGAAACGGCTGTGGCGGCGTTCGTCTTTGCACCAGTTATCGAAGTAATCGAAGATCGGGTGGAAGTTGAACTCGGGGTGCAGCTTCATATGGTCGCTGATATTTTGGTAGCGATAGAAGCCGACGATCTCCGAGAGATACGTCGTCACGAAAATCCACTTGGGGTGCATGTACGACATGCCTTTGACGTCGGGCAACTTCGCGAGATCGAAGGGCCGACCCATGTGGCGCATCACCCAGTTGAGGAACGACGAATGCCGACCCTCGTCGCGGCCCATGGCGCGATAGATCGACCGAAGCGTCTCATCCTTAAGATGCTTCTGAACGTCACTATAAAGAAGGCAACCGGAGAATTCCCCAATCGAGCTGCGATTGAGAAATTCGTAGAACTCGTCCCAGAGCGCCTGATATTCGACGTTTTGGACTTCGGGGCCCCATTTGAAATGGGCCCGATTGTAGTCTGCTTCGAAATCGCGGCGGAGCTCCTCGAACTCCGCGCGGCAGAGATCGATCGACAGCGAATTGAGGATGTCGATATCGGTTTTATACAGCCGCGGCGCCAGAAGCTGCTGCTTCTCTTTGACGACCGGGGCGACGGGGGCAGCGGTCGCCATGGGGACTATGCGCCGACCCGAACCGCTTCGAAGAGGAAACTATCGTAGAAGAAAAACTTCACGCGATTGGTACGGGTAATTTTGAAGCCCGCGCGATAGAGGATGCGCTCGACTTCATCGTAGGTGAACATATGAAGCTTCGTCATGCGATTCTTCTTGTGGAATTTCTGGCCAACCGCCATCCAAAAATCGTTCATCGGCGTGCGGATCGCGAACGACCCGATCACTTTGCTCGATGCCAGGCTCGTGAGGCGCTTGAGCATCTCACCGACTTCGTCGTACGGATAGTGGAAGAGCACGTCGAGGCAGCAGACCGTGTCGTACGTCTTCGCTTCGCCCGCGAGCGCAGCGATATCGCCCACTTGAAAGCGCGGCGGAATGCCCTTGGTACGGCCGGCGTTGATGTACTTTGCAAAGTGGATCATCGGCGCCGAGACATCGAACGCGTCGACTTCATAGCCGTGGCTCGCGAGCGCGGTCGAGAGCGTTCCCGTGCCGCAGCCGGCATCGAGGGCGGTGTGGCCGGTATCGGTCGAGAGCCAGGAAACCACCGTTTCGAGCGCCTTGTCGTGGCCGTCGCGGATGACTTTCCAAATCGGCGGAATATCGCCCGAGCCGTAGATCGCACTCCAGCGTGAGAACCCGGACGTCTCGAAATACTGGCGGACGCGCTTCCCGGTCTCGGATTGTTCGCGGTTGGTGAAGAGCGACGTACGCTCCGGAGCCTGCAGCGGGCGAACGGTTCTCACGGTCTCGATCATACGGCGTCCCTTCAGCAACGTCGGTGTGGTCCGACGAAATGGAGTGTAGGCGCCCCGCCGTCAATCGACGGTGACAGGTATCACCTCGTCAGCGCGGGTCGTCCCCGGACGAGCGCGCGCACGAAGTGAAAGACGTAGATCGATCCGAGCATGACGAGGGCGACCGCGGCCACGACGAAGAGCAGCTTAAGTACGAAGACGAGCGCAACGGCGGCGACGAGTACGAGCGCTAAACCGAGGGCGAAGCGTGTGAGAGCGTTCATGGTTGAGTCCTCCGCGCCCACGTACCGCGGGGCGAGAGCCCGAGTTTCGCGCTTATGCGCCGCTTTCGGCAAGCTTGGCGAGGGCGTTCGTATCCCGCAGGGCGATCGTCGCGTTCTTGCGCGCTTCGAGGATCCCGCGTTCTTGAAGTTCGTGCAATTTGCGCGTGACGGTCACGCGATTCGAGCCGATCATGTCGGCGAGTCGTTGATGCGTCAGCGGGTAATCGATGACCGTGAGGTCGCCCTCGGGCTTCCCAAAGTTCTTCGCAAGTTCGAGCAACGTCCGATAGAGTCGGAGATTGACGCTGTTATTGAGGAGATCTTCGATGAGAACTTGCGACTCCGTCAACCGGCGCGCGAAGTTCGTGATGACGTCGAGTGCGGCTGCGGGCTGCGCGGAGATGATGTCGGTAATCTGACCTTCGCTCGCCGAGATGATCCGTGATTCGTGGAGCGACTCGGCGCACAGGCACGAGAGGCTCTGCGATTCCGTGCGCCATTGCAGAAAGACGTCGCCCGGTCCGAGGATCGAGAGCGTGATGCACCGGCCGTTGGGGAGCAGATTGTAGAGCCGCAGCGTGCCCGAATCGACGAAGTGAAATTTCATCCCATCGTCGTAGAGCGGCGCGATCTCGTCGCCCGCGGCGAGCACGCGCACGTCGAACGACGCGGCTTTGCGTAGCATGACGGCACGCAAGCGCTCTTTGTTATCGCGTTCGCTCGCCATGTCGCGCTTGGTGTCTTGGTCTTCTTTGTAGCCCTCGGCGACCGCCATCGCGATCATCGATCGAAGGTCGGCGATCTCGTTGATGATCTCCATTTGCGGAATCGTGCCGGCGTTGGTTTCCAAGAGCGCGATCTCGATCATGTTCGTCGCTTCGATCGTGCGGCCGATCGCATCGGAGAGATCGAAGCCCTTGCTCGATTGAAAACGCCCGGCGTCGCGCGAGAAGCCGATCAGTTCGTCGTAGTCGGCTGTTTCGACCGCTCGAACGATCGCGTTCCAATACAGGTTGTGCTGCGCGACGACTCCGTGATCGGCCGTCGTATGGTAATCGGTTTTCGTCGCCCCGATCCAACGCTCGTTATACGTTTGCGTGCTTTTACGGAGCATTTCGGCTAAGACGGCAGACACGCGGGGGTGATTAGCGAAGGGATGTCGCCGCCCTGCGCGCTTCGTCGCAAGTCGAGACGAGGAACGACACGTTCATGGCGAACGTATGTGCGGTGGAAGCCCCGTTTGCCGCGTTACATCCCTCGGTAGCGCAGTGGTGTCTCGAAAAACTCAAAGCCGCGACGCCACCGCAAGAGGACGCGCTGCCGCTCGGGCTCGCGCGCACCACGCACCTCATTTGTTCGCCAACGGGGACGGGGAAGACGCTTGCCGCGTTCTTACCCGTCATGAGTCGCCTCGCGGAACTCCGCGATCGCGACGAACTCTTTCCGCGGCCATATGTGCTCTATATCTCACCGCTTCGGGCTCTCGGGTACGACGTCGAGCACAACGTGAGGCGGCCGCTTCGCGAGATGGGTCTCCTCGAGCGACCGAACTCCGAACGCGCGCAGTTGCGTCGCGGGCGGATTCGCGAGACCTCGATTCGCACCGGGGTCCGAACGAGCGACACTCCGATCGAAGAACGCCGCCTGATGATGACGCGTCCACCGCACATCCTCATGACGACCCCCGAATCACTCGCACTCATGCTCGCGATGGAATCGTATCGCAAACAGTTGCGCGCGGTCGATACGGTCATCATCGACGAAGTGCACGCACTCGCCGGCAACAAACGCGGGTCGTATCTCGCGCTCTGTCTCGAATCGCTCGAAGAACTCGTGCCGCAGGGTCTCGTACGTGTCGGGCTTTCGGCGACGGTTGCCCCGCTCGATCGTGTCGCGAAATTTCTCGCGGGATCGCAGCGAAAATGCGCGATTGTCGATAAGCGCGGTCTGCGGGCGATCCGTCTCGAAGTTACCGCACCGTTCGCGGGCGCGATGGCGCCGATGACGAGCATCGCGCAGCGCTGCATCGAGCTTGGGGCGGACGTGCGCACGCAACTCGTCTTCACCAACGTTCGTAGCCAAGCCGAACGCGTCGCGCACGAAATGGCGTTGATCGCCAATCCCGACGATTCGGGAGCACGCGACGAAGCCGATCTCGAAGCGCGCGCGGGCGTCGGTATCGCGAACCCCGATGCGATTCCGCGACCACGATCCGATGCGAAGATCGGTATCCATCATAGCGCGCTCGAACGCAGCGTGCGTCATCGCACCGAGGCGCAATTGCGCGCGGGTGAACTGCATACGGTCGTGTGCAGCTCGAGCCTCGAACTCGGCGTCGATATCGGCTTCGTCGATCGCGTCTGCATCGTCGGTGGCGCGCGCGGGATGACGCCGACGTTGCAACGCGTCGGTCGCGCGGGGCATCGCCCGGGTGCCGTTGCCGACGGCGTCGTGGTCGCACAAGATCGCGACGATATTATCGAAGCGGCCGCAACGAAGCGTTGTATTCGCGACGGGATCATCGAAGAAATAAGTATTCCCGAAGCGCCGCTCGACGTGCTCGCGCAGTGGCTCGTGATGAGCGTCTGCTACGATAAACGCGTTCCGATCGCCGATGCGCTCGCGCTCGCGCGACGTGCGGAGCCGTATCGGGATGTTAGCGAAGCCGACGTGCGCGCCGTCGTCGCATATCTCGCGGGCGGAGGCGCCGGGCCCGATGAGGCGCACGTCCGACGACTCGGTGCCGACGACGTCGCGATCTATGGGCTCGGTCGCGATGTCTGTGCGGCATTTTTCGAAAACGTCGGTACGATCCCGGACGAAACGAGTGTGAGCGTCGGTACGAAAGGCAGCG
>JAYTXC010000156.1:0-1930 GCA_043743145.1 Rhodospirillales bacterium | reverse complement strand
TGCGTTCGCGCAGCGAGCGTGCTCGCGCGCAACGCGAATGTCGAGGGCATGCGCGCCGATCTTACGATCGTGCGCACGGCGCGCGCCATCGCCGCCTTCGATGCGCGGCGCGAGGTCACGCTCGAGGATATCGAACGCGCGGCCGAACCCGCGCTCGCCCATCGTCGCCGGGAAGCGCCGCGCACGACCCCGCCGCGCGGCTCGACCGCGCCGCCGCCGCCGCCGCGGCAACCGCAGGCGCCGCCACCTCCGCCGACACAAGCGACGGCGAACGGCGCGACATCATCGCAAGCCTCTGCATTCGGAGCCGAAGCCGAAGCTCAAGCCGAATCGACAACGGAGCCGCGTCGAGATGCGAACGCCGATGTCGACGACGCTGCCGCGCCACCGCAATCGCACGACACCGCCACGATCGGCACGCATGCATTCGATGTCCGTGCCGAGTCGGAGATCGTGTCCCGTAGCACACGCGCTCGACGCTTCGCGGCGCGTGGTGCGGGTTCGCACGCGACGCCGTCGGGCGCATCGCGCATCGCGCGGTTTCGCACGCGGCGCCTCGCCGCGCTCGCGACGTTGCGCGTCGCGCTCATGGAACGCCCGAACGAAGGCCTCGCGATCGTGGCAACCGACGCGCGCTATCTCGTGCGTCGCGGACGCGAACGCCAACTCGTGCTCTTTCTTATCGATGCTTCGGGCTCGATGGCGGCAGCCGCGCGAATGCGTGCCGCAAAGGGCGTCGTCTGCGCGCTCCTGGCCGATGCGTATCGCAGGCGTGATGCCGTCGCACTCGTCGCATTTCGCGGCGATGCTGCGGACGTGCTCGTGCCCCCGACGCGCAGCGCGATCGTCGCGTATCGCCGCTTACGCACGCTGCCGACGGGCGGCCGAACGCCGCTCGCGAGCGGTCTCGCGAGCGCGCGCGAACTCCTGGTCCGTAGCGCGCGCCGCGATCCCGGCACGCGCGCGCATCTCGTCATCGTCACCGATGCGCGAGCGAACGCACCCGCGGTCGACGCCATCGCGCTCGCCTTCGCTGAGGCCGCGCACGTGCGCGCACTCGGCGTGCGCACGCTCTGCGTCGATACGGAAGGCGGTGTCGTGCGCCTCGGGCTCGCGCGGCGTCTCGCAACGGTGCTCGATGCGAGCTATCGACATCTCGACGAATGTTCGGAACGCGCGCTCGGCGCGACGGTCCGCGAATGGATGGCAACGGCATGAGCGACGACATCACGAAGCCCGTACGGCGTCAGGCGTCCGTCTCGACGCGCAAGGGCGATGGCGGCATCACACGCCTCGGCGGCGGCGGCTCGATCTCGAAAGCCGATACGCGCGTGGAAGCGTACGGTGCGATCGACGAACTCAATACCGTGATCGGTCTCGCGCGCAGTCGTTGCGAAGATCCCGAGATCAACGCGGAGATCCGCGCGATTCAACGCGAGCTCTTCATCGTCGGCTCGGCCGTATCGACGCGACCCGAAGCGAACAAACCGATACCCGAGATTACCAAAGCGATGGTGGCGCGGCTCGATACGCTCGTCGAACGCTTCGAAGCCGAACCCGGGATCTTACGCGATTGGTCGATTCCGGGGGAATTCGCACAATCGGCGGCCTTCGATGTCGCGCGCGCGATCTGTCGGCGCACCGAACGCGCGAACGTGCGGTACGTTACGAACGGGGGCATCGTGCAACCGACGGTGCTCGAATATCTCAACCGGCTCTCCGACGTGTTGTGGCTGTGCGCGCGCGTGATCGAAGCGCGCAACGGCATCGATGCGCGTTTGCGCACAGCAGAACATCCGGGTCCGCCGTGGTCGCGCGCGTGGTAGACGATGCGCGCTGCCCGGGTGCGCTACATACCGTCGAGGCCGTCGACGGATTGCTCGCGCGCGTGCGGATTCCCGGCGGCTATATCGCGACGCGCGCGTTTCGC
>JAYTXC010000155.1:0-2564 GCA_043743145.1 Rhodospirillales bacterium | reverse complement strand
GCCGTTCGGTCATGGCGGGCGCTTCCGTCGTCGAGGCGTTCGCTCCCGTGCGTTGTTACCGCATTCGCGCGGCCGCGCAGATGTTCGAGGACGTTCGGTCCGAAACGCGCGATGGCAAATGCGAGCGCGTAGGCGACTAATTCTCGGTCGATTGCTCTCTGTATAACAGCGGACCGGTACGTGCGAGGATCGGGCCACATACTTTGGAAGCGGAGGCCGCTTCCAAAGTGACGTGTGATGCCCGTTCGAGCAGATTTACAGCGTTGCGATGTCGATGACGAAGCGGTACCGCACGTCGCTTTTGACGACACGGTCGTACGCTGCGTTGATATCCTTTGCTGCGACGACTTCGATCTCACACGTAATGCCGTGCTTGCTGCAGAAATCGAGCATCTCTTGCGTCTCGGCGATACCGCCGATGAGCGAGCCCGCGATGCTGCGACGCCCTATCACGAGGCCAAATGCGGCGATCGGTATTGGCGCGTCGGGAATCCCGACCACGACCATCGTGCCGTCCGGTTTGAGCAGCGAGACGTACTGGTTCCAATCGAGCGCCGCCGAGACGGTGTTGATGATGAGATCGAACGAGCCCGCGAGCTTCTCGAACGTCGCTGGATCCGATGTCGCGTGATACGCCGCTGCGCCCATGCGTTTGCCGTCTGCCTCTTTGCTCAGACTCTGGCTGAGCACCGTGACTTCGGCGCCGAGGGCATGCGCGAGTTTGACGCCCATGTGGCCGAGGCCGCCAAATCCGACGATCGCGACCTTCTTACCCGGACCCGCGCCCCAATGTCTGAGTGGTGAAAAGAGCGTGATTCCGGCGCAGAGCAACGGCGCGGCGGCGTCGAGGGGCAGATTCTCGGGAATCCGCAGCACGTACTCTTCGTCGACGACGATCGTATCGGAATAGCCGCCCATCGTCGGCTCGCCGTCTTTGTCCGCGCCATTATATGTTGCGATCATGCCCTTGACGCAAAACTGCTCGAGCCCAGCGAGACACGGCTCACATTCCCGGCACGAATCGATGAAACAGCCGACGCCGACGCGATCGCCGACCTTGTACTTCGTGACGCCCGCCCCGACACGCGCGACGATGCCCGCGATCTCGTGCCCGGGGACCATCGGGAATTTCGAACCGCCCCACTCGTCTCGCACCTGATGGATGTCGGAGTGGCAGATGCCGCAAAATTTGATATCGATGACGACGTCGTTCGGACGCGGCGCGCGCCGCTCGAAGGCATAGGGTTCGAGCGGCGACCCAAATTTCGGAGCTGCATAGCCCTTTGTCGCGATTGCCGTGTGTTCAAGCGTACTCATATGCCGTTGAACAACGCGATCGCCGCATCGGTGGCACGTTCCGCATCACGCGAGACAACGAACGATTTGCGTTTGAGGTAACGCTCGCTCGGCGCCCCGGCGCGGTCGGCGTATTCGCGCGAGTGCCGAGCGTATGACCGCGCTTTTCCAACGTTGCGACACATTTGCCGAATTCGGTCGACGCGGCGATCGCCGCACGGATGGCGACGAGCGCGTCGCGCTCGGGATGGTAGAACCCCGAGGCGATAAATGCCGCCTTGGGATCGCTGTGCATGGAGAGAACGCCCGGCCGTGTCTTGTCGCCGTCGGAATAGAATGCCGAGATTGCGGCCGTTTTATACGGTGATGTATCTTTGGAGAAGCGAACGTCGCGAGAGATGCGAAACATCGCCGCGCAGCCCGCGCAGACGTCGGCGATGAGCGCTTGCATCGGCTCCTCAACGCGGTTGTGATAGGCATCTTTACGCTTGAGGAACCAGGCGCGTTCGTGTTCCGCGCGAGGTCACGCAAAAACGTCAAGCCGGCAGATGGAAAGCCTTCAAAACGAGTCGTCGATGCCACGAGGCGCCCTGCGACGGAGGCCGGGTCGCCCCCTCGTGAACGGGCACCGCCAACGCTCGAGCGTGCCTGCGCTCCCATGGCACTGTTTTCGCGAGACGGAATTTCCTCGAACTGCAGGAGCAGACGATTTCCCGGAGGCCTTGACCGCTACGCATGCTCCTGCTACCGTGGCGAGACCGCATACGGTATCCCGTATACACTCTCGCACCAGAGAACAGGAGCACGATCATGCCAAAGATGACGGCCATGGAAGCCGCAGTGCGCGTCATGAAGAGCGAAGGGGTCGACCTCGTTTTCGGCGTTCCCGGCGCCGCGATTCTGCCACTGTACGAAGCGCTCAAGAACGATGGCACGATACGCCACATCCTGGTGCGCCACGAAGAAGGCGGATCGCATGCGGCGGAAGGTTACACCCGCGCCTACCCGGGGAAGATTGGCGTGAACTTGGGCACGTCGGGGCCCGCCGGAACCAACATGGTGACCGGCCTGTACTCCGCAATGGCGGATAGCATCCCGATCTTGTGCATCACGGGCCAAGCCCCGCGTGCAAAGCTGCATAAGGAAGATTTCCAAGCCGTCGACATTGCGGCGATCGTCGCGCCCGTTACGAAGTGGTCCGTCACCGTGATGGAAGGCGCTCAGGTCCCATACGTATTCCGCAAGGCCTTCCAGCTCATGCGCTCCGG
>JAYTXC010000154.1:0-9573 GCA_043743145.1 Rhodospirillales bacterium | reverse complement strand
ACCTTGCGATTGAGCAGTTTCGTATCGACGCGCTTCACGAAATCGAAAAGATCGACGAAGCGACCATCTCTCTCGCGCGCGCCGAGCATCCCGCGTACGGCGCCTTCGCCAACGCCTTTGATCGCGGCGAGTCCGAACCGAATATCCTTTTCAACGACCGTGAAATCCATGCGCGATTCGTTCACGTCGGGCGGCAAGACCGCGATTCCAACTTTTTTTGCTTCCTCGATATATTCGACGAGTTTTTCGGTTTTGTCTCTTACCGAACCCATGAGCGCTGCGAGATATGCGCGCGGGTGATTCGCTTTGAGATACGCGGTCTGATAGGCGATCCAACCGTACGCGACGGCGTGGCTGTTGTGCGAGACGATGCGGTTCGCAAGGTAATTCAGCGGACCGTCGGGAGCCATTTCGACATCGTAGGTCATCGCCTCGCCGCACGGCTCGATCGCCACGACCGGATCGCCATTGGTCGCATGAGCGACGCCAAGATGTTGGAGCACGGTCGGCTTGAAATCCTCGGGCGTCACGACGACGTACGGAAGCTCGCCATATTTCTCGGCGAAGTATCCGGGCACGCGGTCCATCCCATCCATTTCCCAGTAAATGCCGCTGAAGTAGAAGTCGCAAATGCGCCCGGTGACGAGAACCCGATGCATTTCGAACGAAATCCCTTGACCGATCAGCCATTCGCACATGTCTCGTTCCGGCGTGCTCGCGCACCACATCCCGTTGGAGGCGATCGAACATTTGCCGTAACCGGGACTGGCATCGTCGTACGCGCGCGTCGACGTGATCGACCGTGCGAGACGACGTTCTTTCCACTCTGAGTCGTTGAGGAGGAGCCACTTCACGCGGTCGTGCATGGCCGCCACATCGTTTCGCGTGAGATCCGGGTTCATCTCGTGCATCAGCAACATGTTTCGGCGCTTTTCTTCGAGATCGCGATCCGCTTGATATGCCTCGACACGCTGGCTGACGCGACCGCGATGTTCGGCGCTACGATTGCGGCGAATCGTCGATGCGCGCCGCACCTCACGTCGCTTTGCCGTTACACGTTTTGGCGCCGTTATGAGTTCGATTCCGACGGTCAGATCGCGGGCCTCGCGATAGCCTCCCGTGGTCAATAGCCGATGCTCGGGAGTGACCTTGATCGACTTTCCGGAGGCGGTGCGCACGTGAAGGAGTGCTTTGCGGCCAGTGCAGACGATGCGAGCGACCGTATGCGGGCGAATCTCCCCGTCCGGCCACATCGACATGACTTGCGCCGGCGGGCTTTTGTATGCGGCAGAGAGTGTCATGCGCGTGCCGTCAACGAGTTGCAGTTCCGTCGAGCCATGTGCGCACTTGTTAAATCCGTACCCAGCGAATGGCTCGACGAATGCAAAAATGTCTTCCGCCAGTTTTTCAGAGATGCCGTTCGTCGCGACGGCGCCTTTCACGAACTTCTCGCGGTAAACCGGAATCTTGTCCTTCTGCTTCTTGCCCATCACCTTACGAAGCTCGTCCGCTTGGCCCATCGTAAATCCCGCGATATCGCGGGCGATCTGCATCACCTGTTCTTGGTAGCATGCGACGGCATACGTCGGCGAGAGAATCGCTTCGAGTTTCGGGTGGAGATACGTCGGCTTGGTGCGGCCGTGTTTATTACTGATGTACAGTGGGATCCACTCCATCGGCCCCGGCCGATAGAGGGCAACGAGCGCGACGACATCGTTGAGCGAATTCGGCTTGAGTTCGGTTACCACGCGGCGCATGCCGTCGGATTCGAGTTGGAAGACGCCCGTCGTTTCGCCGCGCGAGAGCATTTCGTACGTGCGCGCGTCGTCGTCGGGAATCCGCGCGAGGTCGAAGGCCGGATCGTCGATGCGCTTGATCTCGTCTTCGGCATTCTTCATCACCGTGAGGTTGCGCAGGCCGAGAAAATCCATTTTGAGGAGGCCGATCTTCTCGACCCAGCCCATGTCGTATTGCGTGTTGATATCGTCGTCGCCGAGTTTGATCAGCGGTGTAATATCGACGAGCTTATCTTTCGAAATGACGACGCCCGCCGCGTTCGTGGACGCGTGCCGCGCGAGCCCTTCGATGGATTTTGCGGTATCGAGCAACTGTCGTATTTGCGGGTTGCCATCGTACTGCATTTTGAGTTCGGGAATCTGTTCGAGCGCTTTCTCGATCGAGAGACCGCCCGGGCCCGAGGGAATGAGCTTCGCGACGCGATCCACATCGCCGAGCGGGACCGCGAGCGCGCGGCCGGCATCGCGGACGGCCGCCCGTGCGGCCATGGTGCCGAACGTCACGATCTGCGCCACGTGATCGGTCCCATATTTTTCTGTCACATAAGCGATGACTTCATCGCGCCGTTCCACGCAAAAGTCCGTATCGATATCGGGCATCGAGATGCGGTCGGGATTGAGGAAGCGTTCGAAGATCAGATCGAATTTGATCGGATCGAGATCGGTGATTCGCAACACGTATGAGACGAGCGAGCCGACCGCCGAGCCGCGGCCCGGACCGACCGGAATACCGCGATCGCGCGCGTATTTGATGAAGTCCCAAACGATAAGGAAATACGAGGGAAATTCCATCTTATTGATGACGCCGAGTTCGTAATCGAGCCGCTCGCGTAAGACCGGGTCGCTCGCGGCGCGCTCGACGCCGTACCGCGCGACGAGCCCGAGTTCGCAAATCTCGCGCAGATAGACCTCGGGCGTGCGGTCGACTGCGAAGAGTGGCGCGATTCCGTTCTCGTGCGGCGCGTCTTCGGCGGGTACGGGATAGATCGGAATGTTGAACTGCGTCTCGGGAATCCGCATGTCGATGCGGTTGGCGATCGCGAGCGTGTTATCACAGGCGTCGGGGACGTCTTTAAAGAGTTCGCGCATCTCCTCGGCGGATTTAACGTAAAATTCGTCGGTCATGAACTTCATGCGACTCGTATCTTGCACGGTCTTGCCCGTGCCGATGCAGAGCAACACGTCGTGCGCCTGCGCGTCGGCACGGTCGAGATAGTGCGAGTCATTGGTCGCGACGAGCGGGAGCTTCATCTCGCGCGCGAGTTTGATGAGCCCGTCGTTGACGATATCTTGCTCGGGAATCCCGTGGCGCATGATCTCGATGTAGAACCGATCGCCAAAGATGTCGACGAACGACTGTGCGGCTTTTTTCGCGCCCGTGTAATCGTTCTTGAGGAGCGGCTGCGCGCAGAGCGACGACATACATCCCGAAAGGACGATGAGCCCCTCGTGATGCTTCGCGAGGAGATCCATGTCGATCCGCGGCTTGTAGTAGTAGCCTTCGAGAAAGCCTTTGGAAATGAGCGCGACGAGATTGCGGTAGCCGACGATGTCGGCAGCGAGCAACGTCACGTGCGCTTCGTCGCGAACGGTGCGATCGAAACGGCCGCGCGGCGCGATGTACGCTTCGCAGCCCACGATCGGCACGAGCTTGTGATCGCGTGCCGCGTAGTAGAATTCCATCGAACCAAACATCACGCCGTGGTCGGTGAGCGCGACGCCGGGTGCGCCATTGTCGGCCGAGCGTCGGCACAGCTCGTCGACGCGACAAGCGCCGTCCAAGAGCGAATACTCGCTGTGGACGTGGAGATGGACGAACGAACTCACGGTGGTATTGACCTCGGGCGCTGGAATCGCGTCGAAGATTCCGGGGCCACGCTGTCGCCCCTTTCCCGGCCGGATCTCGATGAGGACGACGCGCTCGAGACGATCGTGCGGATCGCGGTCGAGGGCGCCACGGCCTTGCTCGCGGCCTTTCCGGGCGGCGTCTGGCTCTGCGAGTACGCAACGACCTCGCGCGCGGAAGCGGAAACCGTCTCGATCACGCTCGGCATCGCGTTCCCCGAAGGCGACGACGTCGTCGCAAAGCGCGCTTACGCGCTTCGCGAACGCAAGACGCTGTTGATCTTCAACGCCTGCGAACACATCCTCAATCCGTTCCGCGTTCTTGCCAAAAGCGCGGAACCAACGAAGCGGAAAACGCTCGGGGACGAGATGCTCCACGCGCTGCTCGCGGATGGCGGGCGCCTCGATCGCGATCAAGCCGTGTCGCTCGCGTTGGTGTCGCAGGCAGGCGCTCTTCCCGCGTATCGCGGTTGCCCCGACGGTGGGAATTCATCACGTGGACGGCGAGTTTACATGCCGTGCTGCAAATGATATTTCGACCATTCGCCTCCTGTCTTACGATCTTGAGTCTGATCGGCACGTTGGCTGGTCCGGCTAGGGCGTCGGACGTCGCAGGCGCCAACATCGACCGTACCGTCGCTCCCGCGGCCGATTTCTATCGGTACGCCGTCGGTGGCTGGCTCTCGCGTAACGGCATTCCCGCCGATCGCACCAGCTGGGGCGCCTTCGACGAAATTCAGAAAACAAATGAGGCGCGGCTGATCGCGATTCTGGAATCGCCAGACGTGGCGGATGCCGCGATCGGGACCGAAGCGCGCAAGATCGGTGATATGTACGGCGCGTGCATGGACCTTGCGGGCGTCGAGCTCGCGGGAGTCGGCGCACTCGCACCGGCGTTTCGTGAGATCGCGAGCGCCGGCTCGACGCACGACCTCACGAAACTGTTCGCGCGGGCAAGTTTTACCGGCAGCGATGCCGATTTCGGGTTCTCATCCGAACAAGATCCCGCCGATGCGCGGCGCGTCATCGTCGGTCTCGGGCAAGGCGGCTTGAGCCTCCCGACACGCGATTACTATCTCTCGAATGCACCGCGCTCGAAAACGATTCGCGTGGCCTTCGTGCGCGAACTCAAAGAGACGTTCGCACTCCTCGGTGAGGGCGATCCCGCGGCATCCGCCGCGTCCATTCTTGCCTTCGAAACGCGCCTCGCCCGCATTTCACGCACGCCGGATGCGCTGCGCGATCCGATTGCGAACTACCACCCGATGCCGATCGCTCGCGTGAGCGCGCTCGCGCCACATATCGACTGGAACACACTCTTCGTGCAGTCCGGCGTACCGACGACCGCGTTCGCGCGAATCGACGTCGGTCAACCCGAATTCTTTGCCGGCTTCGATAACCTCGTCGCAACGATACCGCTCGCGACGTGGAAGACGTATCTGCGCTGGCACCAAATTTCCACGCACATCGTCGCGTTGCCGAAAGCGTTCCGCGACGTCGCGTTTGCGTTCAATAAAGAATTTTCGGGCCAGCCCGTACGGACGCCGCGCAACCGACAGTGCGCTCGACTCGTCGATCAAACACTTGGGTTCGCACTCGGTAACGTCTACGTTGCCAAGTACTTCCCGCCAGCTGCGAAGGCGCGCGCGATCGCCGAGATCGTCGCCGTCAAAACGGCATTGCGCGACGAGATCAAGCACGTGGCATGGATGGGCCCGCAAACCCGCGCCGCCGCGCTTGCGAAACTCGCGAAGTTGAGCACGGCGAAAGTCGGCTATCCCGATAAGCCGCGCTCGTACGCCACCCTCGCGGTCTCACGCACGGACCTTTTACGCAACGTTCTCGCAAGCGATCGCCTCGAAATGACGCGCCAGATCGCAAAGGTCGGCAAGCCCGTCGATCGTTCGGAGTGGGGCCTCACGCCGCAGACGGTCAACGCGTACTACAACCCCTCGATGAACGAGATCGTCGTCCCGGCGGGCATCCTCGAGGCACCGTTCTTCGATGCGACCGCCGACGACGCGACGAATTTCGGTGGCATCGGGGCCGTCATCGGCCACGAGCTCACGCATGGATTCGACGATGAGGGCAGCCAGTTCGACGGCGACGGCAATCTGCACGCCATCGTGACGAAGGCCGATTCGGCGAAATTCCACGCGCGCGTCGGCTGCATCGTCGCACAGGCCGATGCGTTCGTCGTCCCGAGCTTGGGCCTGCACCTCAATGGCAAACTCGATGCGGGCGAGGCTGCTGCCGATATCGGTGGCACGACGATCGCCTACCATGCCTTACGAACCGCCGCGAAAGACACATCGGGGGCGCCCGACGCCGGCTTCACGACCGACCAGCGCTTCTTCCTCAACTGGGCGCAGGTGTGGCGCGACAAGACGCGTCCGCAAGCCATGCGCGCGCAAGTGCTCGGCGATCCTCATCCCGTAAGCCTGTACCGCGTCAACGCCACGCTCGCGAATGAAGAGGCGTTCTACGCGGCCTTCTCGGTCAAACCCGGCGACGCGATGTACCGCGCACCCGCGAAGCGCTGCGCGGTCTGGTAGCACCAAAGATCCGACGAAGGTCCTTTGGTCGGCGCCACGGTTGCGATATAACTACGAAAAGAAGTTTCATGCCGTTTTTTTTCCAATTTGAGGGACGTAGGGCTTGATTAAACACGATGTTGTCGTCGTCGGGGGTGGGCTCGCAGGAATGCGCGCCGCGGTGGAAGCTGCGGAAGCTGGAGCCGACGTCGCAATCGTTTCGAAAATGCACCCGGTGCGCAGCCACTCGGGTGCCGCGCAAGGCGGCATCAATGCTGCGCTCGGAAATCGTGAAGACGACTCCCCGGAAAACCACGCTTTCGATTGCGTGAAGGGCTCCGACTATCTTGGCGATCAGGATTCGATCGAGGCCATGGCCGAAGACGCACCGCGCCAGATCGTCTGGCTCGAACACCGGGGCTGCATCTTCTCGCGTCTTCCCGACGGCCGGATCGCGCAACGCCCCTTCGGAGGCGCCGGCTCGCCGCGCACCTGCTACAGCGCCGACGTCACCGGGCTCGTCATCCTCCACACACTGTGGGAGCAACTCGAGCGCTTCAACGTCAAGGTCTACGAAGAGTATTTCGCGACCGCACTCTGCGTCGAAGACGGCATCGGCACGGGCGTCGTCGCGTACAACATGCGTTCGGGCGAACTCGAACTCGTCACCGCGAAGGCGACGATTTTTGCGACGGGCGGCCTCGGCCGCGTCTACGCAAAGACGACCAACGGCTACGCCTCGACGGGCGACGGCATGGCGATCGCCTATCGCGCCGGCATTCCGCTCATGGATATGGAGTTCGTCCAATTCCATCCGACGAGCCTGAAGGAAAATGGCGTGCTGCTCTCAGAAGCGGCGCGTGGCGAAGGCGCATACCTCCTCAATAGTGAGGGCGAGCGCTTCATGTTCAAGTACGCGCCGAATAAGGGCGAACTCGCTTCGCGCGACGTCGTCTCGCGTGCGGAATGGACGGAAATTACGGAAGGCCGCGGCATCGACGGCTGCGTCTTGCTCGACCTGCGTCACCTCGGTCGCGAAAAAATTCTCGAACGTCTCCCGCAGATTCGCGAACTCGCGCTCGACGCGACAGGCAAAGACGCAATCGACACGCCGATCCCGATTCTGCCCGGCATGCATTACGCGATGGGCGGCATCGAGACTGATAAGTTCGGCGCGACGCGAATCCCCGGCGTGTACGCGGCGGGCGAAGTCGCGTGCGTGAGCGTCCACGGAGCGAATCGTCTCGGCGGCAACTCGCTGCTCGAAACGATCGTCTTCGGCGCCCGGAGCGCGAAGCACGCCGTGCAATACATCAAGAGCGTCGGCAACGTTCGGTCGAGTGAGAAGACGCTGGCGAGCGAAAAAGACCGGATCGCCGCGATCCTCGCGCGCACCGGCGGCGAACGCCATTCGGCCGTACGCAAGCAGATCAACAATCTCATGAGCGATAACGTCTTCATCTTCCGCAATGATGCCGAGCTGACGACGGCTACGGACGGCCTGCGTCAGGCGCGCGAAGCGGCTGCTTCGATGACGGTGATGGATAAGTCCAAAACCTTCAATACCGATCTCGTCGGTTTGCTCGAAACCGAATTCCTGATGGATGTCGCGCAACCGATCGCTTTCGGCGCCCTCAATCGCACGGAATCACGTGGCGCGCAATCGCGCACCGACTTCCCCAATCGCGACGACGAAAATTGGATGAAGCACACGCTCATGCATTACAAGGGTCAGACCGCCGACCCCGAAGCCGACTACTCGCGCAACGTCACCTACACCAAATACAAACCCGAAGTGAGATCGTATTAGTCGATGGGTAAAATAACGCTCGACCTCTTCCGCTACGACGAAACGGTCGATACCGAGCCGCACCGCGAGCGGATCGACATGGAGTTTCCCGAGACGCTCACCGTCCTCGACGCACTCGAATACGCCAAGGGCGAAATCGATGGCTCGATCTCGTTCCGACGCTCGTGCCGCTCGGCGATCTGCGGTTCGTGTTCGATGAACATCAATGGCGTCACCGGCCTCGCGTGCAAGACGCCGATCTCGACCGTGCTTCGCGAGGATCGCTCGGTAAAAATCGATCCGATGCCCAATTTCGAACCCATGAAGGACATGGTCGTTCACATGGATCCGTTTTGGGATAAGTATTCGCGTCTCAAGCCGTATCTGCAGCCCGCCGATCGCGATGAAGACCACGCGCGCGAGCGCTTAGTCTCACCCGAGGATATGAAGAAACTCGTCGCCGTCGCCAATTGCGTGATGTGCGCGACGTGTTATGCGCTCTGTCCCGTCGTCAGCGTCGATCCGTCGTTTGCGGGACCCGCCGCAATTTCTTATGCGTACCGTTTTATCGAAGATACGCGCGATTCGAAAAAGCACGAACGCCTCGCACAAATCAGCGACGACTATCTCTGGCTGTGCGCGCACTGCTACGCATGTTCGTACTGCCCCAAGCACGTCGATCCGCACGATCGCATCATCGATACGAAACGCGCTTCGATCGAAGCCGGGATCAAAAATGCCGCCGGACCGCGCCACGCGCTCACCGTCGCGAAGACGATCAAAGCGACGGGCATGCTCGGCGAAAACGAAGTGATCATCGGAACGATCGGCAAGTTCAATATCAAGGGATTATTGCGGACGATGCCGCTCGGTCTTCGGCTCGCCTCGAAGGGCAAGATTCCGCCGCTCTTTATGCACCCCGTCGAGAAGGTCTCGGAAATCCGGACGATTTTCGAATCCATGGAGGTTCCGGTTTCCTAATGTCAGTGATCACCGCGCCAACAAACCCGAAGCGTCGCTCGAACTCCGCGCAAACCAAGCGCTATGGGTTCTTCCCCGGCTGCGTCGCCAAAGAGTCGTGTACGGAACTCTTCACGTCGACGATGCTCCTGGCCGACAAACTCGGGATCGAACTCGTGGAGCTTACCGCGGCATCGTGCTGCGGTGCCTCCGTCCTTAACGATCTCAATCGCGACGTCGCGCGCGTCCTCAACGCACGCACCTACGCGCAAGCCGAAGCGCTCGGTCTCGACGACGTCATCACGATCTGCTCGACGTGCACGGGCCACATGCGCGCCTCGAACAAAGAGCTTCTCGAAGAAGATGGCCGCATGGAGCATGCCAACGGGATTCTCGGAAAATTCGGCGCGTCGTACAAGGGCACGGTTTCCGTGCGCCATCTGCTTTGGATGCTCATCGACGACATCGGTCTCGACGAACTCTCCAAAATGGTCGTCAATCCGCTCAACGGCCTCAAGGTCGCCCCGTTCTACGGTTGCCACATCATCCGTCCCGAATCCGTCAACGGCTGGGAATCGGCGCGGAACCCCCACTCGCTCGAAGATCTCATCACGGCCCTCGGCGGCGAACCCGTCGATTACGCCGGGAA
>JAYTXC010000153.1:0-9067 GCA_043743145.1 Rhodospirillales bacterium | reverse complement strand
TCGGAACCGAAGCGCAGAAAGAAACATATCTCGTCCCGCTCGCGCGCGGCGAAATGCTCTGGGGCTTCGGTCTCACGGAGCCGCAGGCGGGCAGCGATGCTGGCGGCACGCGGACGCGAGCCGACTTGCGTGACGGATCGTGGACGATCAACGGCACCAAGGCCTTCATCACCAATAGCGGCACCGACATCACGGGCGGGACGACGATCACGGCCGTCACGGGCACCGATGCGAAGGGTCGCTCGGAGATCTCGAATTTGATCGTGCCGCAGGCGACGCCCGGTTTCACGCGCGCGAAGACCTATCGCAAGATGGGGTGGCGCGCATCGGATACGCGCGAACTGAGCTTCGCCGATGCCGCGATTCCCGAAGACCATCTCTTGGGCGAGCGAGGCAAGGGGCTCAAGCAGTTCCTCACGATCCTCGACGGTGGCCGCATTTCGGTCGCGGCGCTCTCCGTGGGCCTCGCGATGGGGGCGTACGACGAAGCCCTCCAGTATGCCAAAGATCGGCACCAGTTCGGGCAACCGATCTCGAAATTTCAAGCGATCCAATTCAAGCTTGCCGACATGCTCATGGAGATCGAGCACGCCAAGCTCATGGTGCTCAAGGCCGCGTGGGAGAAAGACAACAAACGCCCGTTCGAGATGACGGCGTCGCTCGCCAAGCTCTATTCGGGCGAAGTCTCGCGTCGCGTCGTGAACGAAGCCGTGCAGATTCACGGCGGCTACGGCTTTATGGACGAGTACCCGGTCTCGCGGATGTACCGCGATCAGAAGATCAATGAGATCGGCGAGGGCACGAACGAAGTCCAACGTTTGGTCATCGCTCGTTTGATGGGATTGTAATGCGTAAATTTCTGCTCGCCTCGATTCTCGCGGCTTCCGTCGGAGCGATCGCCACTCCGGCCCTCGCCGAATTGCACCCCGGTGATACGGCGCCGACGTTCGACACGCAGGCCTCGCTCGGCGGCAAAGTCTTCGACTTCAATATCGCAGACGAGCTCAAGAAGGGCCCCGTCGTGCTGTACTTCTATCCCGCGGCCTTCACATCGGGCTGTACGCTCGAAGCGCACGATTTTGCCGAACATATCGGCGATTACAAAAAGCTCGGTGCCACCGTCATCGGCGTCTCGGGCGACGATATCGAAAAACTCAACAAATTTTCGGTCTCGGAGTGCCGCAGCAAATTCGCCGTCGCATCCGATGGCAACCATAAGATTTCGAAGGCCTACCGAGCCGTACTCGGCTTCGGTCCGATGACGTACTCGGATCGCACGTCGTACGTCATCGGAAAAGACGGCAAGATCGCGTACGCGTATCGCTCGCTCGATCCCAATAAACACGTCGCCAATACCCTCGAAGCCGTGCGTAAACTCGGTGCGACGCCGGTCGCGCCAGCACCCGCGCCTGCCGCAAGCGCGCGCTAACGCGGCCCGAGCGCGGGAGCAGCCGAACTGCAGACCTAATCTCGCCAACGATATGAACGAACGAGAAACCGCCGATGGTGAAGGGCGCGTCTGGCGCGCGCTCGATCTGCCGCTGGATCGCATCGACGAGCTGCCTTTTGGCGCGATCGTCGTCGACCCCGATGGCACGATCCGCGAGTATAACGAATATGAAACGCGCCTCTCGCACTTCGCGAAGGGAGCCGTGATCGGGAAAAATTTCTTTCACGACGTTGCCCCGTGCACGGCCGTCCATGCATTCGAAGGCCGGATGCACGCGTTTCTCAAGACGAGCGATCAGGTCAGCGAAAAATTCGACTACTTTTTTCCGTTTCAACACGGCGGGATCACGGTGGAGATTACGTTCCTACGCCTGCGTCATAAGGGGCAAATCCTCATCGCTGTCGAGCGCGCCGATGCGAACCCCGGGTCCGGTTTGTAGCGAGAGATCGATCGTGTGCGCGCCCTGCGCGGCGGCGGCGCGTACGAAGGCGTCGCTCGTCGTGAAGATGACGACCTGTGCGTCGCGGGAGGCGGCGTCGGGAACCAGGATCGGGAGGCAGCGCGCGATGCGCGCGTCATCCCAGAATGCGAAGGGGTCGTCGAGCATGAGTGGCGCGACTTCCATTCCCTCGGCGAACATCCGCGTCATGGCCAGTCGTGTCACGAGGAAAGCTTGCTCGCGCGTTCCTGCGGAGAGGCGATCGACGTCGACGATCTGGCCCGTTTCGGGAACGCGGACGCGCACGGCGAGCGTCGTCGGATCGACGCGCACATCGCGGTAGCGACCGGCCGTCACGCGCTCGATCGTGCGTGAGGCGTAGTCCGCAAGACGGCGTGCGAATTTCTGATGCGCTTCGCGCGTGCGGTCGTCGATCGTCTCGCGTGCGAGCGTCACGGCGGCATCGAACACCTCGAGCTTGGCCGAGCGTAGCCGGAGAAGGGCGACGCGTTCGTCGAGTTCGGCGAGATCACCGATCGCGGCTTCGGCGGTACGGAGTTCGGCGGTAACGTCGGCGAGCGCGACGCGGCTCGCGTGCGAGCGGCGCTCGAGGTCGGCGCGTTCGGCTTCGAACGCACGCGGTGATGCGTTTCCGGGAACGGCTTCGACACCAGCTGCGAGGAGCTCGGCGAGTTCGGATTCGAGCGCGAACTCGTCGTCGGTGCCGAGGACGTCCGTGCGACGCACCTCGAGCATCGAGAGACGGAGATCGATGCCATCGCGCGCGATTCGGCGCGCATCGACGGTTTTTGCAGCCGCGAGATCGCGTTCGCGCGCGCCCGTCGGTGAAACGAGCGTGCGCGCGAGCGTATCGAACGCGTCGCCTGCCGCGCGCGCAGCATCGCGCGTCTCGAGCGTACGCGCGGAGAGACGTGCGGCTTCGCTACGACGCGCGCGAAGTTCGAGCGCGCGCGCACGGCGACGCGCGAGATCGTCGACTGAGGCGACGCCGAGCGGTTCGAGAACGGCGACGACGCGAATCGCCGCTTCGCGCTCTTGCGCGCTCGCGGTGTCGGCCGCGCGTTGCGCGGTCTTCACCGTGCCGCGCGCGGAGCGACGGCGAGCATCGATCGAAATCGTGAGGACTGCGAGGACGACCGCAACCAAGCCGACGACCGTAGCATACAACCAGAGATGTGCGTACGCGAGCGCTGCCGCACCGAGTGTGACGAAGATCGTCGCGGTGAACGCTCCGCCGAAGATGTCGCCGCCGCCCTCGTTCGCGCGCCGTGCGCTTTGCACGCGTTCGGCTGCGATCGTGGCGCGATCGCGCGCGGCGGTCGCCTCCGCGGCGGCCGCTTCGAGGGCGGCGAACGCGGCGTCGTCGAGGGCGCCACCGTCGGCATTGCGTTCGTCGAGTTCGGCTCGAAGTGCCGGCGTCATGCGCGCGAGTTCGGCGTCGCCCGCGTGGGCGGCCGCGAGCGCATCGAGCGCGTAGCTCTCGCGATAGCGGCGTTCGAGTTCGCCGACGCCACCCGGCGGGAAGCCGTCGGCGTCGCGATAGTTCGCGCGCTCGGCTTGAAGTGCGCCGAGGTCGTCCCGAATCTCGCGCAGCGCTTCGATCCGCGTTCGTAAGGTAAAGCTCCGAAGCGATCGGCCGCGGCGCTCGGCTTCGCGAAGCGCGGCATCGAGTTCGATGCCACGGAGCGTCTCGGTTTCGAGTCGCGCGCGGACGTCGTCGAGCGCTCGCAGCTGCGCGCGGACATCGGCTGCGCGTGCCTGTGCTTCCGCGATTTCATCGAGGAGATGGCGCAGTGGAGCATTGACCGTCGCGCGTTTCGTCCCGACGTGCGTGGCGAGTGCGGAATCGAGACGCCCCATCGCGCCGAGTGCGGCATCTTCTTTGGGTCCACCGTCGAGCGCGTGCGCGAGCGCGTGCGTGATACGTTCGGCACGCGCGCCATCGATCGACGCGTCGCCTTGCGAAACAAACGCTGCGTTGACGATGACTTCGAGAGGAACGCCGAGGTGCGCGTGCCCGGGATTGACCGTCTTCCCAACGGCGCAATCGGCGGAGACGTCGGCGCCCGAGCCATCGAAAACGCGGATGCCTTTGGCGTCGCGATCGAACTCGCGTTGGACTTCGAACGTGCGACCGTCGGCAAGATCGTAGAGCAGACGCGTGGCGAAACGCGCGCCCGACCACGGTCGATAGCGTTCTTTCTCGCCGCGTCCGAGCCCGTAGAGCGAGGCGAGTACTGCGGCCCCGAGTGTCGATTTGCCGGCTTCGTTTGGACCGTACACCACATTGAAGTGCGGATCGAACGAAATGGTTTGGTCCTCGAGTTTCCCAAAACCATCGACGTGCAGTTCGCGTAGGATCATGGTGCGATCGCGGTTCCGTCGAAGGCGGCGAGGGCGTAGCGTAGCGCCGCCGCACCCGCATCACCGCGTGCGAGGAGATCGCGCACGACGTGACCGCGCACGGTCGGTTCGAGCGCGATCGCGGCGTAATCGTGCGCGACCGTCGTATCGATGATCTCGAGCGATCCGAGCGTCGCGCCCAAGCGCTCCGCGATGAGCTCGGAATCGATCCGTGTTCCGCCTTGCACGCCGCCCTGAAGACGCACGCGAACGTAATCGCTCCGGCTGCAATCGACGAGCAGCGATTCGATGCTCGCGAAGACGGCGTGTTCGCTCGATGCGCCCGCAAGATCGCACGTCCGCTCGATAAGGCGCGTCCGCGCGATCGGTACGGCCTTTGCGTCGACGTGCGTGCCGTCAACCGTGATTTCGAGCGCACCGTGCACGTCGCTCTCACCGAAACGCATCGGCTCGGGCGAGCCCGGATACGCAACGACAGGGCGTTTTTTGTGCGTCGTGATATACCCGCCGTGATAGTGTCCCGTGAGCACGAGCGTCGCGCCCGCGGCGATCGCCTCGTCGGTCGTAAATGGTGCGGTCACGCGTTTATTCGGCGGGCAACGTTCTTCGTCGCTCCCATGAACGATTGCGAGTTGCACGCCACCGCGATCGAACGACGCGCCGGCAAATGGGCGCCCGGGCTCGGCGAGCGTATGGCCGAAACCGAAGAGCGTCACGCCGTCGGTGAGCGGGTACGCGCGCCAAGCGGCTTCGTTGAAGATTTTGACATTGTCGGGCACATCGCCGCGCGCGAGGAGCGTTGCCGGTCCGTGCGGATCGTGGTTACCGGGTGCGATGAACACGGGTCGCCCGAAGCGTGCGAACTCTTCGAAGAGAAAGCGAACCGTTTGCGGGCCCGCGCGTTCGCTCTCATAGAGATCGCCGCCGATGGTCAGCGCATCGACGTTACGCGCGAGCGCTTCGTCGACGATTCGGGCGAAGGCATCGGTAAGCGCTTTGCGGCGGGCGCTTCCGCCGCGCGTTTGCGCGAACGTGGTCTCGAGATGGACGTCGGCGCAGTGAAGAATGCGATACGCCATTACGTCAAATGCGTCGCGAACCACGCAAGGGTACGCGTCCAGGCATCGGCTGCGGGACGCGCAGCATACGCGTTACGCGTATCGTCGAAAAACGCGTGCCCGGCTTCGTCGTACACTTTGATGTCGTGGGGTTTCTTGAGTGCCGTCAAGCGCGCGTCGAGCGCGACCACGTCGGCTGCGATGATGCCCGTGTCGCGCGCTCCCCAACTGCCCGCGAGCGGCACGCCGATTTCGTCGGCGTATGCGAGCGCCATCGGCGTGATCGCTCCGACGCCGTTTTCGCTCGTACCGTACCGCACTTTTCCATAGAAGATCGCGGCGGCTTCAAAGGTCGTGGCGTTATCGATCGCTTGGCGAAGCGTGATCGAGCCGCCCATGCAAAAGCCCATCACGCCGATCTTCTGCGGCTTTCCGCCGGAGCCCGATCGGATGAAGCGTGCGGCCGAAGCGAGATCGGCGTCGACCTGCGCGTCGTTGAGTGCGCCCGCGGCAGGCAAGAATTGTTTGTAATCGGTAAGACCATCGCCATTCGGTGCGCCGAGTCCGGTGAAAAGATCGGGTGCGATTGCGATGTAGCCTTCTTTGGCGAGACGGCGTACGGTGTCGCGAATCTGCGCGTCGACGCCCCAAATGTGATGCACCACGACGACCGCCGGTGTCGTCGGTCCCGCATTTTTCGGCGACGCGTAATATGAATCGATCGTGCGTGTGCCATCTTTGAGTTGTGGTCGTCCCGTGGCGATTGCGGGATCGTTCTCGGCAACGACGGGCGGATGCGGCTTCCCGAAATCTTCCCCCGCTGCACGCGCGGTTGCAATCGTACTCGCGAATGCCGTCGCGCCTGCAGAGAGTTTGACGAATGCGCGACGGTTGAGCGCGCTCGAGGTTGCGTTTGCGGGGTCGATGTGATCGGCCATCGAGGCTCCTACTTTGCTTTACAAAAACGAAAGGTCGGTCGCGTGCGGCACGCAGTCGTTTTCTGCCTGCCATGCGGGGTTCCAGAGTCTCGAGCGATAGCGTTCGCCACCATCGCAGAGGATCGTCACGACCGTGCTGCCCGGCGGAAGCGTTCGTGCGAAGCGCGCCGCGCCCGCGACATTGAGTGCTGCGGAGCCGCCGAGGTAGAGGCCTTCTTCGCGTAAGAGCCAGGTCGCCATTTCGACCATCGTTTTGTCGTCGACGCGAATCGCATCGTCGATGGGGGCGCCCGCGAAATTGTCGGTAATGCGTTTGATCCCGATGCCCTCGGCGTTGGACTCGCCCTCGACGTCGAGCGTGCCGCAGCGAACGTGCGCATAGAGCGACGAACCGTACGGATCGCAGACGACCGTGCGGACGTTCGCGTTGCGCTCTTTGAGAAACATCGACGTGCCCGCGAGCGTGCCGCCGGTGCCACACGCTGCGACGAACGCGGTGAGCGACGAACCGAAGGCGTCCCAAATCTCCGGCCCCGTCGTCGCGTAGTGTGCGGCGCGATTGGCGGTGTTGTTGAATTGATCGGACCACGCGGCACCTGGCGTTTCTTCCGCGATGCGTCGGGCGACGTGATAATAATTTTCCGGATTCGTAAATGGAACTGCGGGAACGACGCGCACGTCGGCGCCATAGGTCGTTAGCATCGCGATTTTTTCGGGCGATTGGTCATCGGGAACGACGATGATCGATGTGTAACCGCGCGCATTTGCGAGTAGCGCGAGCGCGATCCCCGTATTTCCGGCGGTTCCCTCGACGATCGTGCCGCCGGGTCGCAATTTCCCAGCTCGCTCGGCATCGGTCACGATACCGAGCGCAGCGCGATCTTTGACCGAGCCGCCAGGATTGAGGAATTCGGCCTTACCGACGATCGTGCGTCCGATCGCAGCCGAAAGTTTGGGGAGGACGATGTGCGGCGTGTTGCCGATCGTCCCCGCGATCCCCGTCGTTGCTTTAGTGATAGAGCTCGCCGCACGAGACGTAGCGCTTTGGATTTTGCGCCGATGCGTGGACGTTGACGACGTAGTTGCCGGAGAGCAAACGCGATTCGGGCGCTTTCACAAGCGTGCGCGAGACGCCGTTGACGACGGGCGCGAGACCGAACGCGGGCTTGGGATCGATGGAATCGCAATCGGTGCCGCGGTGGATATGCGCGGGCTCGGTACGGCCCTGCGATTCACCGGCTAAGTTGATGACGACGAGCGTACTCGTGCCGCGCGAAAAGAGCGTGACGGTCCCGGGCTGGCCGGATCCATTCTGTTGCGACATGCCGAGTTTCGTGCCCGAGCCTGCGTCATCGGGGTCGATTTGCGCGCTCGCGAATGCGGGAAAGGCGACGAGTGCGAGTGCGGCTACGAGGGCAAACGGACGGATTCTCAAAGGGGGTCTCCTCGAACGGTAAGCGTGCGCGTATCTTGGCTTCAAACGCAGCCGAAGCCTCGAATCGTCGCGGCCGCGCGTTTTCTACGAGACTGCCCAGGGAACCGACGTCCGTGCGTACACGGAGCGGTTCGCCATCGCTCGCCCCTGTCGACTAGCAACCATCGCTCGCGCGTGTATCGATTTCGATATGTTGTGATGTCGTGTGCACGATGACGTATGCGCGGAGTGATGGGACGTTGCGATACATCGCACGTTTTTCGATGATGTCGTACGTGCGCGTGCTCGGTGAAAGCCCTTCGGCGACGACGCGCGGCTGATCGATCATGGTCGCATCGCCGGGCATCTCGACGCAGACGACGGTCGCGCCAGGGTCGTAGACGGTCGACGCATCGATCTGCACGTTGACATCGGAGCCATACGATTGGCACGGCGTTGGGAGAAGTATCTCGAACCCATTCGGGAGATTTTGCGCGATGGTGTCATTCGTGGCGTTCGGTTTGTTTCGATTCCCACAGCAGAAACGTCTCGGTGTTTAGCTCTGGGATGACGGGCTGCGCATGGACCTGCGATTCGGCATGCCCGGGGTGTGCCCCGGTCGGGGAACGGTATCCCGACCTCTTCGTGCCGAACGACGATCCATGAAGCCGAAACCAGAAACCCGGCGCGGCACGCGCGTCGCGAACGGATTTCGCCAGCGTGGCCACGGAGAGGTTTCACGAATCGAGGGGTTTAGCGACGCCGTCTTCGGGTTTTCGGTCACCTTGCTCGTTGTTTCGCTCGAGGTCCCGCGCACGTTCGACGAACTGGTGCACGTGCTGGCGGGATTTCCTTCGTTCGCACTGACGTTCGCGATGTTGGCGCAAATTTGGTACATCCAGAACAGATTCTTCCGCCGCTATGGTTTGGTCGACGGCCCGACGATCGTGCTCAATCTCGTTTTGCTCTTTACGGTCGTCTATTTTACGTACCCGTTGAAATTTCTCTTCGGTCCGTCGCGGGTGGTTGGGGCGGTTCGCGACGATCAGATCGTCGCCATGTATGCCGTCTATTCGCTCGGATACGGGGCGGTATTCGCAATCTTTGGATTGCTGCACGTACACGCGTTACGAGTCGCACGTGACCTCGACCTCACGCCGCTCGAGATCTACGACACGCGGATGAGCGTGGCGCAATCGTCGTTTCGATCGGCGGCTTTGCGTACTTCTTGATCCCGGTTGGATTGTGGCTCTTTGGCGTGACGGGCGCTCCGCAACGACGCGCGTTGCGCGCTTAGTGGAAATTTCGCGCGCTGACGCCTTCGAGCGTGCCGTGGGTTTCGAGCGGCCAGAAGCGCTTGGCGATGATGTCGGTCGTGCCTTG
>JAYTXC010000152.1:0-1903 GCA_043743145.1 Rhodospirillales bacterium | reverse complement strand
ATGGCAAAAATACGTCGTGGCGATCGCGCCGACGTTCGGCAGCGTGATAATGGTCGTCGCGGTGGTTCGTTTCGTTCTTTCCATGGATGAACTTCAGCGCCAAACCTTCGTCGTTTCGGGAGCGATCGCGCTCCTCGCAACGTCGGTCGTGACGATGGCGATCGGTTTTCTCGAAAATGCAGGCATCCCGCACGTCAATATGACGTGGGTTTTGCCAATCGCGGCTGCTTCGTGGGGGCTTGCGATGCCGTTCGTGCGGCGACGCTATCTTTGAAAAATCGCATGCGCGTGTTACGCGCCGAATTCCGAATCTCGCAAGCGCAACTCGCCGAACGGCTCGGCGTCGCACGTCAGACCGTGCATGCAATCGAGAACGGAAAATTTGCGCCGAGTCTTTCCCTCGCATTTAAAATCGCAACGCTCTTCGCAGCCGATATCAACGACGTCTTCGCACCCGATCTCGACGAGACGCTCCCCGCACTTTTGGAGGCTTCCGATGCACCGACACGCACGCCCGATCGCCCGATTCGTCGCGACGATCGCGCTCGTCCTCACGTCTTTTTCAGCCGGCCACGCGGCGACGACGGATAGCGCACGGCCGACGCCGACATCGGTGTCGACCGTCGGTACGATGCGCGTCGAGGCATATGGGAAAGGCGCGCCCGCACTCATCTTTATTCCGGGACTGTCGTGCGGCTCGTGGGTTTGGGACGACGCGGTTCGAACGTACGAAACATCGCACGCCGTCTACGTCGTAACCCTTGCGGGCTTCGATGGATTTCCGGCAAAGCCGGGTCAGGCGATGGACGCGGCCGATGCGTCGCTCACGCAAATGCTCGCGATGTATCATCTCGATCGGCCGATCGTCATCGGCCACAGCCTCGGTGGTTTTCTCGCGCTTCGTTTCGGTAGCGAACATTCAGATCTCGTCCGCGGTATCGTATCGGTCGACGGCTTGCCCGTTTTTCCATCACTCATCGATGTGACCCCGGAGCGACGCAAATCGATCGCCGACGCGACCGCAGCTTCGATGTCCAAGGCGACGCCCGCGGCATTCGCGGAACAACAACGTGTCACGATCGCATCGATGGTGACCGATCCCGAGCGTGCGCGACGCGTTGCGGAGCTTTCATCGAAATCCGATCCCTCGGCGGTCGGTGTGTATGCGGGCGAACTCTTCGCAAGCGATCTGCGTCCGCAGATGAAGATGCTTACCGCACCGACGCTCGAGATCGCGCCCGTCCCGACGACGCCGACGGCGTACGAAGGACCCGGTGCCGCGACGAAGAGCAAGGCCGAGCGGGCCGCTTCATACGCCGGATTTTATGCGTCGCTCTTTCCCGGGACACCGCACCTCACGGTTGTCCCGATCTCTGACTCATTGCATTTTGTGATGATCGATCAGCCGAAAGCCCTTTTCGATGCGATCACCGCCTTTGTCGAAAAGACGTCGTAACCGTCTCGCGCGCACGTGTGCGAGCGGTGCGATTCGCCGAACTTCGACGATGCGGTTACGTCGGGGGAAGCCCTGTGCGCGGACGCGATTTTGCGTCACGCGATGATGTTCGCCTTGCGATAAAAAAACGAACGAGGCGCCGGATCGATACCGACACCTCGTTCGTCTTGCGTTATGTTGCGGTTACTTCAGCGACCAGTGGCCGTCGAGGACTTCCGCTTCGGCGAGTTCGAACGTCGTTGCGTAGGGTTCGAACTTGACGTGGTTGTTCACGGCGGTGAGCGTTTTCGGCGAGCAGAGGAAAAGCCCGAGCGCTTCTTCTTTGCTAAAGCGATCGATCGCTTCGGCTTTCTTCACGAATTTTGCGGCATCGGTTTCGCCCGCCATATCCGTGTAGAGTTTGTTGAATTCCGGCAGTTCCGGACCGACGCGGAATGCGCCATCGGA
>JAYTXC010000151.1:0-1701 GCA_043743145.1 Rhodospirillales bacterium | reverse complement strand
CGCGATATCGCCGAACACGCGGCGACAAATCTCATGAAAGCCCTCGCCGCGGGCGTGAAATTTGCCGGCGGTTCCGACGCCGGTACGCCGTTTAACGCGCACGATGCCTACGCGTACGAACTCGAACTGATGCAATCGATGCTCGGCATGTCGGCGCGTCAAGCCTTGCGGACCGCGACGGTTGCGGGTGCGGATCTCCTTGGGATCGAGCGCGGAACACTCGGTGTCGGCAACGTCGCCGATCTCGTGTTGCTTCGCTCGACGATCGACAGCGATGCGCGACCCTATCGCGCGCCGATCGCGGTCGTCAAGGCGGGCGCGCTCGTCGCGTAGCGGTCATGAACCAATTGCGATCATCTCCGTCGCTACATGGCCTGCGACTCGCCATTCTCGCCCCGATCTCGTGGCCGACGCCGCCGCGGGGATACGGCCCGTGGGAGCAGATCGCGCACGATGTCGCGACCGGCATGGCCCGGCGCGGGTGCGACGTGACGCTTTTCGCGACGGGCAACTCGACGACGCCGGTGCGCATCGCTTCGGTCGTCCCCGTCGGCATCAACGAAGACCCCGCTCTCAGTGGCGATGTGTATGGTGCGCTCCACACGGCGCATTGCTTCGCGCGCGCGTCGGAGTTCGATCTCATTCACAACAACTTCGATTGGAAGCCGCTCACGTACGCGCTCGCGACGACCGCACCGCCGCTCGTGACGACGATCCACGGCTTCTCAGCGCCGCCGATTCTCGCGGCCTATTATGCCGCCGCTCACCGCAGTTTCTTCTGTTCGATCAGCGAGAGCGATCGCGACCCCGGTCTCGATTATCTCGCCACAACCTACAACGGGATCGACCCCGCCGCATTCACGTTCGTCGAACGTCCCGGCGACTATCTGCTCTTTCTCGGGCGATTCCATCCCGAAAAAGGCACGCATCTCGCAATCGAAATCGCGCGACGCGCGGGCGTGCAGCTCGTGATCGCAGCGATCCCGCAAGATGAAGCGTATTTTCGTACGGAGATCGCGCCGCACATCGACGGCGATCGCGTACGTTTCGTCGGTGCGGTCGAACGTGAAGCGCGCGATACGCTCCTCGGCGGCGCGCTCGCACTCGTGCACATGACGACGCGACCCGAACGCTTCGGGCTCACGATGATCGAGGCGATGGCCTGCGGCACGCCAGTTCTCGGTGCGAAGATGGGCTCGATCCCCGAAATCGTGATCGATGGCGAGACGGGCTTCATCTGCGATTCCGTCGATGCGGCCGTGGCGCGCGTCTCGGATCTCGCCACGCTCGATCGACGCGCGTGCCGCCGACACGTCGAGTCGCGCTTCTCTCTCGAGCGCATGCTCGACGGATACGAAGCCGCGTACCTACGCGCGCTCGCGCTCGGCCAACCACCAAAACCGAGTGACGCCGCGCTTGCCGCGCGCGACCGCGATTACTGGGATCGGCCGATGGGCTTTACCGATCTCCCGCCGCAACCGCGCACACTTCGCAGCGGGCCTGGGATCGTGTGGTGAAGCTGCGTTAGTGCGATCTCGGGGCGCGCCACGAGAGGAGACCGCGCGCAATTTCCGCTTTCGCGAGGGCCGACGCAACATCGTCGCCGAGCACGGTGAAATGCGCCATCTTGCGTCGTAGCGCCGCATGTCGTTTCCCGTACACGTGCAGCTTCGTATCGGGATCGGCGAGGAGTTCGTGCAC
>JAYTXC010000150.1:0-1592 GCA_043743145.1 Rhodospirillales bacterium | reverse complement strand
CAGCTGCCGTGGCTCCTGCGTCGTTATCACGTACGGCGCGCGCGCGGCGATCGCGCGATCGTAAATCGCGAGCAGTTCACGCGCGGACGCGAGATCGCTCGGCGCGATGACGGGAATGAGCACGAGGAGCGCGCTCGCGCTATCGTCGAGCGTCGTATCCCACGCGCTCCCGCGCGCGAGCGTGAGCGCGAAGCGCACTTCGTCTGCATACGCGCTTGCATCCGACCATGTCGTAAAGGCGAGTGCGTTCACACACGGCCAGATCCGCGTCGCGAGCGCCGGCGCCGAGCGACCACCGAGCGCCTCCACATCGATCGACCCGCCGAAGAGCATGCGATTGAGCGCGAGGGCACCCTTGATCATCGCGCGATGACGATCGACGTGTGTCGTCCACGTAAATCGCCGCGCTTTGAGAAACACGAGTTCGCGCGATGAAATGCCCGGAAAATGCTTCGTATGAACCGCAAGTGCGGCGAGAAGCTCGGCTTCGTGAACGGCGTCGCGATTTCGCACGAGCTCGCAACATAAAATCGCCTCGCAGAGCGCGCGCTCTTCCCCCGCGTAATCGCCGCGCAAACTCAAGAGCACCGCGCGCACGCCGTGCAGACGCGCGCGCAGGTGGTTGCGTTCGTAACGCCACGATTCGCGTGGCTCGAGATCGGGCAACGCGTCGAGATCCGCTAGCGTGGATCGCACATGCGCAATCGTCGCGGCTTCGTCTTGCGATCGAAACGCAAAGACGACGCGGTAGAATCCGAGCGTTGCGCGAGCGAGCGGATCGGCGAGCACGGCGCCAGCGCGTTCGGATTCGGCAAAGATTGCGCGCGCGTCGAGTGCGCGGCCGATTGCGAGGTGCGCGCACGCTGCGATCGCGAGATAGATCGCGCGTTCGATTGGTTCGAGCACGTTGCAAATGCCGGACTCGTACTCGGCGACGATGCGTGCATCGAGGTGGAGATGGCCGTAAACGCGCGCCCGCATCACGGCGGCTCCCGATCGCGTCTCGTGGTAGAGTTCGCCGATCGCGCGTTCGTAATCGCCCGACCACACGGCCGCGAATGGATTGCTGGAGCCGTGCGGTTTGCGCGAGACCATGCGTCCTCCGATACGAAGCTCTTCGGGGGACGACGATCATTCGAAGGGTACCAGGCACGCTTCCTCTGCTTACGCTGAAGAACTCGCTGTCAGCAGCGCTGAGCGCACCCCAAAGACGAACAAAAGACGCAAACGCGTCTTTTGCTCGGCGGCGATCCATCTCTCGATTCGCCGCGACCCGATATGCGATTGCCGCAGAGCTACGGCTGGTGGTAATCACCCGTGCCATACGTCTTGATTCCCAAGAGGTACCACATCACCGGCACGGCGCCAAGAACTCCGAAGAACACACCCATGAGGATGAGGTTGGTAAGCTGAGATTGCACGGTGGCCTCCACGGAGATTGGGTCGCGATGAGTATAGAACATGCGAAGACTTCGCGATGTAGCCACCGCTACGTTGCAAAAAAAAAGCCCGCGTCGGCTACGACGCGGGCTGTATATGGTCGGGTAGACAGGATTTGATCCTGCGACCCCTAGTCCCCCAGACTAGTGCGC
>JAYTXC010000149.1:0-4526 GCA_043743145.1 Rhodospirillales bacterium | reverse complement strand
GCGATCGTTGCGATGAGTGTGCGCGTCATACCCCTACGATTTCGGGAGATGGAACACGTAGAGCGTGTTTCCGTATTGCGTGCCGATTTGGAAGCTGCCACCCGAGGCGACGGCGACGTACTCTTCGCCATCGATCATGTAGGCCATCGGTGCTGCGTTAACGCCCGCGCCGGTGTTGAACTGCCAAAGTTGTTTTCCGGTTTTCGTATCGAATGCATCGAAGAAGCCGTTCGACTCGCCAACGAAGGTGACGCCGCCCGAGGTTGAGACCGAGCCGCCTAGGAGCGGGTAATCGACCTTGTTCTGCCAGACGATCTTACCCGTGTCGACGTTGATGCCTGAAACGAGGCCGTACTGTTTTTCCGTGGGGATGCTCGTGAACGCTCCGGCGAGCCAGAGCGCGCCTTTCTCGAGCGGCTGGTCTTTGTTCGCGTAGTTCATCGGTTGATGCAACGCCGAGACGACGACGATGTGATTCGTCGGATCGTACGAGACGGGCGACCAATCGACGCCGCCGTTTGCACCGGGAAGCATACGCGTTCCGCCGGGCGTGGGCTGCGCGAACATGTTTTCTTGTGGTACGAAAGCATCCGACTTGCGAATGAATTTACCCGTGTCGCGGTTGAGCTCGTAGAACCAACCGGTTTTGCCGGCTTGACCGACAGCGGCGACCTTCTTGCCGTCTTTGTCGACGGTATCGAAGAGCACGACGGGCGAGACAGCATCGAGATCCCAAACGTCGTGCGGAATCTCTTGGTAGTACCACTTGATCTCACCCGACGAAGCATCGAGCGCGACGATAGAGTCGGTGTAGAGATTATCGCCGGGGCGAATCGCTCCGGTGAGGTCGGGCGACGGATTTCCGGTCGCGACGTAGATCATGTTGCGCGACTCGTCGGCAGCCGGCGTCATCCAGACAGCGCCGCCGCCTTTTTGCCAGGCATCCGCGTATTTCGGAAATGCCGCTTTTTCCGCAGCGATGTCGCGATGGAGATTCATGCCGTCCGGTGTGGTCGGCGAGAACGATCCTGCCCAATGCGCTTTATCGGTCGCGTACCAATTCCAGACTTTGTGACCGTCTGCAACGTTGTACGCGGTGACGGTGCCACGAATACCATACTCGCCGCCCGCTCCGCCGACGATGACCATGTCTTTGTACACAAGCGGTGCGTGCGTCAGCGAGTAGCCGGCAGCGTTATCGCCAGCCTGTACCGACCAGACGATCGATCCCGTCTTTTGATCGAGTGCCACGAGCTTGCCGTCGAGTTGGCCGAGAAGTACCTTGCCTTCGGAGATTGCAACGCCTCGGTTGACCGGGCCACAGCAAAAGATGGTCTTCCCGAGTTTTGCTTGATACGCCCAGAGACGCTTTCCCGTCTTTGCGTCGACGGCCAGAACGTGATCGTACGCCGTCGTAAGATACATCACGCCATTGCTGACGATCGGCGTGGTTTCGAACGGGGCAACGACGCCCGTCTGCACGGCGAACGCGGTCGTCATTTTCGACGCGTTGGCGGGCGTGATTTGATCGAGTTCGGCAAACCGTTGGTTCGTGAAGTCATGTCCGTACGTCGACCAATCGCCTTTCGAGGCCATCGTCGTGGACGGCGTGCCCGCAGTCGCGACTTTTTCCTGAGCGCTGACGCCCAGCGGAAGAATCATGGCGCTCAGCGCCACGCAAGAGAGTATCGTGCGTTTCATTTTGCCTTTCAAGGAACGGACAATAATGTCAATCATAGGGGAGTCTCGTCGATATGCTGTTCTTCTTCGGCGCAACGCTACAACCGTTCCCATGTTCCGTCGCGCTCGGGACGCGCGTGACGCTCATGTCTCTCGCGCTGCAGCGAACTCGCCACGGGTTTTGACTTCGCCGTTCTTATGAACGTGCGAGATGATCGCGAATTTTTTATTGCACCGATCCAAGTTTAAGAAAGAGGGCAAACACAATATAGATGTGTTTTGCAAAGGCATCTCGCTGTTGCAACCTGCTCTCATACTAAATAAGGAATACGCTGCATCGACCGCCGCTGTTTGTGCGGCGCGTACGGAGTGTCCACCGGGCGCTTTGGCGTACGACCTGGCAATGCGGAGATTTTTGATCGGACTGAGCTGCGGTGCCGTCGTTGGCTATACGGCGATGCGCGCGCGTGACGCGATTTCCGACCGCACAAAACCGGCGCCTTCGCTCGCAAGCGATCCCGCCGCATATGGCGGCGTCCGGCGCGCCTACATGCTCGCGGGGATCGCGCGCTCGCTCGCGACACTCGCCGCGACCGCGTACGCCGTTGCCCCCGCCCTCGATCGATCCGACGGCACATCGGAATCGCGCATACGGCGCATCGCGATCGTCGCTACGGGCATCGTGGGGACGACACTCCTGGAATTGCCGATCGATTACGTCGAAGGCTTCGTCCTCGAACGGCGCTACGGTCTCTCGAAGCAAACGGCCGATGCATGGCTCGCAGATCGGGCGAAGGGTCTCGGTCTTTCGCTCGCGCTTTCCGTGCCGCTCGTCGAAGCTCTCGCATTCGCGATCGATCGCGCGCCAGATTCGTGGCCGCTCGTCGCGACGGTGGGCACGCTTCCGCTTTTAATCCTCGCAAACGTCGTCGCACCAACGTATATCGCGCCACTGTTCAATACGTTCGTCCCGGTCGAGGGTGATTTCGCCGATACGATTCGCGCGCTCGCGGCCCGCTATGGCGCGGGCGATGCGACGATCCTGCGCGTCGACATGAGTCGACAGACCGAGAAGGCGAACGCATATGTGACGGGATTATTCGGCACCAAACGAATCGTCATCGGCGACACGCTCCTCGATCGATTCGAGGAACGCGAGACGCTCTTCGTCGTCGCGCACGAACTCGGCCACTACGTCGCAGCCGACGTCTGGCGCGGCGTCGCGCTCGCGATGGTGTCGTCGGCGGCGATCTTCTTCGGGGCCCGAGCGATGGCGCGACGCGATGGCGAATCGCTCGCGACCACGGCCGGCCTCGCGCGTCTCTCGTTTGCGATGTCGCTACTGGGCACCCTTGCAGGGCCCGTGCTCGCGAGCTTCTCGCGCAATCGCGAACGCGCGGCAGACCGCTTTGCCGTTACGGCAACGAGCGACGCGCCTTCGGGTGCGGCGGCGTTCCGGCGTTTGCGCGAACGCAATATGGCCGAAGACGAGCAACCGGCGTGGATGGAAACGCTCTTCTCTTCCCATCCGTCGCTGCGCAGTCGCATCGCCGCCCTCGAAGAGGCGGCGGCGACCAGAAGCTAACGATCTTTGCCGACGATATGCCGTAACCCGGCGATATCGATTGCGGAGATCTCGCCTACCTTGCGCGCTTCGACTTGCACGACCGTGACGAAACCGGGGTGCGGGCTGTACGCGATTCCGATATCGTTTTCGTTTTTCGCGGCAAATTCGAAGTACGCGGACGTTGGCGTGCCAGGTGAAGTTTCGAACGTCGCGATCTTCGCGTGCAAGAGACCGAGCTTGGCGCGCAAGCGCGCGATCACACCACGCGTTGCCGCATCGGTCGTTTCTTGCGGCACTTTCACGATGCTCACGGTCGTCATCTTCGTCCAACGCTCCATCGACTCGCCCGGACGCACGAAGTTGAGGCCCAAGAGCGATTTGTCTCGTGGTCCGGTCGACTGCGCCAGCTTCGGCGTGCCGAGCGCTTCGGCGAGTTTGAGATACGGTGGTTCGCCTGCGTTTGCGGCCGAGGCGACGCCGCCAAGTGCCGATGCCGCGAGGACCATCGCAGCCAGCGAACGACGAAGGATCGCCAACGATGATACGGCGGACGCATACGGTGCTTTCGAAGCGAACGGAACGAACCGAACGGCGATTCGGTGTGTGTCGCGGGCAGATCTCATACGCCGGTTCATTCGCCCTCGAGCGTCGCCCACATGCGCTCAACGATCGCATCCCAGCTCACGGCGTGCGCCCGAGCGACACCGTCGGCGATGCGTTGGGAAGATGTGGATGCCGCGATCATGACGGCATCCACAAACGACTCCGCGTCGTCGGCGATCGTGACGACATCGCCATACGCCGCAATGACGTCGGCGATCCGCGTACTTACGACGGGCACGCCCGCAGCGAGATATTCCGGCGTCTTCGTTGGCGAGATATTCGCCGTCGCAGCATTCCGCGCAAATGGCATGAGCGCGACGTCGAGCCCGGCGAGCAGGGCGGGTAAATCCGCGTAATCGACCTGACCCGTGTAGTGGACGTTCGTGCGTTGCGGCAAGATCACGGGATCGATCTTTACGATCGGCCCGATGAGTGCGACCGAGCACGCGCGCGCGGCGAGCGTTTCGAGAAGCGCGATGTCGATGCGTTCGTCGACAACGCCAATGTAACCACAGATCGGATGCGGCAGATTGCGCAAAAGCGGGTGCGGCGCGAGCGATCGAGCGCGCGCGAAGTGTTCGAATTCAACGCCGCTTGCAAAAAGATGCACGCGTGCTCCCAGATGTTTTCGCGTTTCGAAGAGCGATCGGCCGCCGCAGAAGATCGCCTCAGCGCG
>JAYTXC010000148.1:0-17362 GCA_043743145.1 Rhodospirillales bacterium | reverse complement strand
TTCGTCAGCACGACGATCGTCTTCTTGACGCTCAGGTACTGAAGTATCGCGAGATGCTCGACCGTTTGCGGCTTCGGCCCCTCGTTTGCGGCAATCACGAGCAACAACAATTCCATGCCCGCAGCTCCCGCGAGCATGTTGTGCAAAAAACGTTCGTGGCCAGGCACGTCGACGATGCCCGCTTCGAGACCGTCTTCGAAGCGTAGGTGCGCGAAGCCGAGATCGAGCGTCATCCCGCGCAGTTGCTCCTCGATCCAACGATCGGGGTTGGTGCCCGTGAGCGCGCGGACGAGCGAAGATTTGCCGTGGTCGACGTGACCTGCCGTACCGAGAATGTGCATGCGCGCTAGCTCAGCGCGGCGACGATCGCGCGCGCGAGATCCGCTTCGCGCTCGGGCGGGATCGTACGAAAATCGACGAGCGCCGCATCGCCTTCGACGCGCGCGACGACGCGCGGCGCCTGCGCACGTAATCGCGCGGCAAAGGCGTTGGGATTCGTGCGTCCGTCGCGTAGCGCGAGTGCGTATGAGGGGACGGTCGCCGTCGGCGCGGAGCCGCCGCCCGCATATGCGAGCGTCTCGACACCGGCAACGCGTTCGTCGTAGTCGTGGCCGAGCGTCTCGATGAACGCACGAACGCGTGTCCGCAGTTCCTCGCGCGTCGCGCGTAACATCGCATAAAACGGAATGCGTTCGAAGCCGTTCGGCTGGACGTAAAGTCGCAGTGTCGCACCAAGTGCCGCGAGCGTCGCCTTATCGACACGTAGCGCGCGAAGGAGCGGATTCGCCCGCATCCGTGCGATCGCGCTCGCGGTGCCGACGATGATACCCGATTGCGGACCGCCGAGCAGTTTGTCACCCGAGAATGCGACGAGATCGATGCCGTCGGCGACGACTTCGCCGACCGTGCGTTCGTGCGGCAAGCCATACGGCGCGAGATCGACCAGCACGCCCGAGCCCAGATCTTCCACCGTCGGCACGCCGACGCGCTTCCCGAGCGCCGCGAGGTCGGCGGGAGCGACGTCGGAGACGAAGCCTTCGATCGAATAATTCGACGTGTGGCTACGCATCAGCAGCGCCGTCTCACTCGAAAGCGAGCGTTCGAAATCGCGCAAATAGACTTTGTTCGTCGTGCCGACCTCGACGAGCGTGGCGCCGCTGCGGCGCAGAACGTCGGGCAGGCGAAAGCCGCCGCCGATCTCGACGAGTTGGTTGCGCGAGACCACGACTTCGCGACCCGCGCGCCCCGGCACGCTCGATCGCGCGAACGTATCGAGGATGAGCAGGATCGCCGCCGCACAGTTGTTCACGACCAAAGCATCTTCGGCACCGGTCGTCGCACGCAAGAGCGCCGTCACGCGAGCGTAGCGCGAGCCACGCGTCCCCGATGCGAGATCGAATTCGAGATTGGAGTAGCCGCCCGAGATCTCGTGCATCGCGGCGAGCGCTTCTGGCGCCAGCGGCGCGCGACCGAGGTTGGTATGCAGTAGAATGCCCGTGCCGTTGAGCACGTCGACGAGACTGTCGTTCTCTTCGCGTGCGAGGCGCGCGCGGACGCGAGCGAGCATCTCATCGTACGCGGGGATCGCGACCGCATCACGGACCGCGTGCGAACGGATGTCGCGTAAAACGTCATCGACCGCCGTTTTCACGGCGGTCGTTCCAAAAAGAGCCGCATAGCCCGCGACGTCGGGTTCGCCGAGAAACCGATTCATCGCGGGCAGATCGCGTAAGCTCACCTGCCGTGAAGGCCGGCTCTAGGCGACGGCGAGATGACGCGAAAGCATTTCCGTGATCTTCGATTCCGGTACGAAGCCGACGATACGGTCGACCGCTTCACCGCCCTTGTACAGAATGAGACACGGGATACCTTGAACACCGTACTGTCCGGCGATGCTCGGCGCCTCATCGGTATTGAGTTTGACGAATTTGGCGCGGCCAACGTGCGCGGCGGCCACCTTTTCGACGACGGGCGCCAGCATGCGGCAAGGACCGCACCAGGGAGCCCAAAAATCGACGAGAACGGGTTGGTCGCTCGCGAGAACGTCCGCTGCGAACGACGTCTGCGAGACTTCGGGGAGTGCACTCATGGGTATGTATCAACCTCCAGCCCGCTCAACCGCCGCGTGCCTGCGGCGGTTGCGGTCGGGCTTTGCGGCGGTCGCGTTCGTGGCGCTCGTCGGGCATATGGCCCCAGCGCACGCCGCCGGCTCCCCGCTCCGGGTCCTCGTCTGGGCGATCGTCGCCGAATCCGCGCGTAATACGATGTCGCAAGCGCTCTGGACGAAAGACGTCAACGCCTACGTCGGCGGAAACGTCATCCCGTTCGCCGGTGACGTGGCACCGACGCTTGCCGATTGCAAAGCAGCCGGCGCCGATTACGCGATTGCCGCACCTTTCGATCTGCGGCCAAGCCTGCCCGGACTCGCGAACGCCAACGGCCGCGTGGCCGCGCGAACGCATCTCGTCGTCACGAACTGCATCGCGGGTTCGACGTCGCTCGATCAAGCCGTGATGTTCGAAAGCGACGTCCCCTCCATTGCAAGCGATGGCGATTTCGACAGCGTTCCGGAGGTCACGTGGGCGCATGGCGTGCCCGCGGCACTCGCAAAAGTGCCACTCGCGTTCGAGCGCATCGCGCGCGTCATGCAGATCACCTCACCACTCGCACTCGTCGACATCAAGGCCGGAAGCATTCACGCGGGCGACGCGCTGCGCGATTTCGCGCATGCCGATCGGAGCTTGCGTAAGACACCGATCATCATGACCGTTACGCAAACCTTCGATAAATATCTCGAGGTGATGTTCTCGTCACTCGGCGATAAACCGGGCGTCGGCGATCTCGTCGAACCCATCCCGAAAACGACGGCGCCGTAACGTGATGCTCGCGCGGCGACGACGCTACGTCGTCGTCTCGTCGTCCTCATCGTCGTCGACGTCGTCCTCATCCTCATCGGGATCGTCGAGCACGATCACCTCATCGGGCGATTCCGGCACGTTCACCACGGCTGCGGGTGCGAGACCCACGATCAGCGGCGCTTCGCCCGTGACTTCTTCGATCTGCGCCGACTGGACGCCGAGATTCGTGATCGCGATGACGGCATCGCCATCCTCGAGCCGCTGCAAGCGAACGCCCTTTGCGGCGCGCCCCGTCTGACGGATGTCGGCAACGCGAATACGGATCACTTGGTTGCCCGACGTCATCAATAATACTTCGTCGTTTTCGTTGACGAGAATCTGATCGACGACGGAGCCAATGCCCTTGTCTTTCGCGAACGCTTTCACGCCCTTACCGCCGCGCTTGGTGTGACGGTAATCCGTAATCGGCGTGCGCTTCCCGAACGCGAGCGACGTGACGACGAGCACTTCGCGACGCTCGGGCTCGACGACATCCATCGCGACGACTTCGTCGCCCGCGGCGAGTCGGATCGCACGCACGCCGCGGGCATTGCGGCCCATCGCACGCACGTCCCCCTCAGGGAAGTGCACCGCCATCCCCTCGCGCGTGGCGAGGAGAATATCCGCCGCGCCATCCGAGAGGTCGACCGCGAGCAATTCGTCGTTTTCATCGAGACCCGCGGCGTTGAGGCCGCTGCGACGAATATTCGCAAAATCGCTCAGCGACGTTTTCTTAATCACGCCGCGACGCGTGATCATCACGAGGAATTTGTCCTCCACGAATTCGCGAATCGGGAAGACGGCCGTCACGAATTCCCCCGGCGGTAGCGTCAAGAGATTGACGAGCGCCGTGCCGCGCGACGTGCGCGACGAGTCGGGAATTTCGTACGCACGCAAGCGATACGCACGGCCCTTGTTGGTAAAGAACAAGATGAATTCGTGCGTCGTCGCCGTGAAGAAATTGCGCACGACGTCTTCGGTTTTGAGGCCCGCGATGCCGATCACACCGCGCCCACCACGGTTCTGCGCGCGGTAGGTATCGACGTTGATACGCTTGATGTACCCACCGACCGTCGACGTCACGACGACGGGTTCGTCGGGAATGATGTCGAGCATATTGAGCTCGTCTTCGAGCGGCAAGATCGTCGTGCGGCGTGCGTCGCCGAAGCGCTTTTTGATATCTTCGCAGTCCGCCGTGATGATCGCGAACACGCGATCTTCCCGCGCGAGAATATCTTCGAGATCGGCGATCGTTGCGAGAAGCCCGTTGTACTCGTCTTCGATCTTCTGACGCTCGAGGCTCGTGAGCGTGCGCAGACGCATATCGAGGATCGCGTTTGCTTGAACGAGCGAGAACGAAAACCGCGCGATGAGCGCTTCGCGCGCTGCTTCGGTTGAATCGCTCTCGCGGATGATCCGGATGACTTCGTCGATGTGATCGAGGGCGATCCGGAAGCCTTCGAGGACATGCGCGCGGTCGCGCGCTTTGTCGAGTTCGTACTGCGTGCGGCGCCGGATCACGACTTTACGATGCGCGATGAAGTGCTGCAACATCGACCGCAAGCCGAGCACCTGCGGTTCGAGCGTCTGCACCATACCCGGCATCGGCGTCGGCGACGGGACGAGCGCGAGCATGTTAAAGCCAAAGCTCGTCTGCAACGGCGTATGTTTGTAGAGCTGGTTGAGCACGACCGACGGCGTCGCGTCCCGCTTGAGATCGACGACGATGCGAATGCCCTTGCGATCGCTCTCGTTCGTGAGTCCCGCGATGCCGGGGATCGACTTCTCCGCGTACGCTTCCGCGATCGCTTCGACGATCCGCGCCGTCGTCACTTGAAACGGCACTTCCGTGATGACGATCTTGCTTTTGCCGTTGATTTCGACGATCTCAGCTTTGCCCCGCATCATCACGGAACCCCGGCCCGTCTTGTAGGCCGTGCGGATGATCTGATTGCCCATCAGCAGGCCGCCGGTTGGAAAGTCCGGTCCTAAAACGATATCGGCGAGCGCCTCATCGAGGATCTCGTTTTCGTCGTTCGGGTGCGAGACGAGATGGACGATCGCATCGCAGATCTCACCGACGTTGTGTGGCGGAATGTTCGTCGCCATCCCAACCGCGATGCCCGAAGAGCCGTTGACCAGTAGCTGCGGCAGACGCGCTGGAAGGACGACCGGTTCCGTTCCCTGGTTATCGAAATTGGGAATGAAATCGACCGTGTCTTTATCGATCTCCGCGAGCATCTCCATCGCGATGCGCGCGAGGCGCGCTTCGGTGTAGCGGTAGGCGGCCGGCGGATCCCCGTCGATCGAGCCGAAGTTCCCATGCCCGTCGACGAGCGGATAGCGCAACGTAAAATCTTGCGCCATGCGCACGAGGGCGTCGTAGACCGACGAGTCGCCGTGCGGGTGAAAGCTCTTAAGGACCTCACCGATGACACCCGCGCATTTGCGATGTTGTTTATCGGGTGTGAGATTGATCTCACGCATCGCGTAGAGGATGCGGCGTTGCACGGGCTTGAGGCCGTCGCGCACGTCGGGAAGCGCGCGCGACGCGATGACCGACATCGCGTACGAGAGATAACTCTCGCGCATTTCGTCTTCGACGTTGACCAGTGAGACTCTATCGTATGTCGGTTCCAATACCTAGTCCATTACGCGATGCGATCCGCGAAGCGCGCCGCCATGCGGGGCGCCCGCGGTGAGCCCGGCGAAAGGCCGGGAAATATGATTAGCGGATCTGCGGTCGCGGTTTGATGACCGCCCCAACGAAAAATCCGACGATACCGCCGACGATCGCGCCGACGATCGCGATGAAGACGATCTTGCTGCCGACCCCGCCGCCATTCGCGCCGAGCGAAAGGAAACGTTGTGCGACGAAAAACGCTTCGAAAAGCGCCGCAACCACGGCCGCGCAGACGCCGGTTATGACGCCGACCAGCGCGTCGTTCGCTCTCAACCACATGTCCCAGAGGTTCGCGGCATTATCCGGGACATCTTGTTTTTGTCGACGCTGAGGGTCACCGTCGACGGGCTCGATGCACTCGATCGGCTCGCAGTCGGGTTCGCCCCCACGCTGAAAGCAGGCGACGTGATCGCGCTGCGCGGTGACCTCGGCGCAGGAAAGACGACCTTCGTTGCGGCGATCGTCCGCGCGCTCGGGAACGACGCCGACGTGGCGAGCCCGACCTTCACGTTCTGGCATCGCTATGGCGGCACGCCGCCGGTCGAACATCTCGATCTCTACCGCATCGAATCGCCGCTCGACGCGCGTGAACTCGGGCTCGACGATGCCCTCGATAGCCGCGGGATCGCTTTCGTCGAGTGGCCCGATCGTTTGCCGGGCTTCCTTCCCGCAGACGCCATCGCCGTGACGCTCACGGGGTCGGGCGATGTGCCGCGGACCGTCGAGATCGTACGCCCGTGATCTGGCTCGGGATCGACGGGGCGCTCGGCGTCTTTTCCGCGGCCGTCGTGGATAGTGAAGGCGCTTTCGCCCCGCGGACCGCCACGGCATCAGGCAACGACGCCCTCGAACGCGGCCTCGCGCTCATCGACGACGTGCTCGACGGCCTCGGATTCGAATCGCTCGGGGCGCTTGCCGTCGGCACGGGCCCGGGCGGTTTTACGGGACTGCGGATCGCGCTTTCCTATGCGAAAGGACTCGCCTTCGCCGCGGGACTGCCGCTCGCGGGCGTCTCGTCGTACGATGCGCTGACGCCGCCGGACGCGCGCGGCACGCATGTGACGTTCGTCCACGGTCGAGCCGGAATCGCCTGCGCGCGACTACGCGTCGTGGACGCCGACGGGAAGCGGACGGAACACATCGCGTGCGGCCCCTACGCGGCCCTCATCGACACGCTGGCACCATCTGTGCCCCCAGCGACGCCGCTCACGGCGTACGGCAATGCGGCGGGCGCCGCTGCCGCTTTGGGAGAACACTTCCCAACCGTGCTTTCCACGCAAGTCGAAACGGTCGTCCCTGCCCTGGCCATCGTCCGATTCGCACTTGCGTTCGGAACGCTCGGGAGCGCGCACGTGCCGCGCGCCGATTACGGCGAAGCGCATTACGCCGAGCGAACGCCGTAGCGTGCGCGCCGATCTCGAGCAGCGTCGAGCTGAAGCGCCGCAACGGCTGACGATTACGCGCATGACGCAAGCAGACATTCGGCCCGTGATGCGGATCGAAGCGCTTTCGTTTACGACGTCGTGGCCGCCGAGTGCGTTCGCAAGCGAACTCTCCGATAATAAACTCGCGCACTATTTCATCGGTCGCGTTGGCAATCCACGCACGGGCGACGTCGTCGCCTACGGCGGCATTTGGGTGATTCTCGAAGATTCGCACATCACGACGATCGCCGTGCATCCCGATTTTCGCGGCAAACGCTACGGCGAAGAATTGCTCGTGCATCTCTTGCACGAGGCGATCGAACGCGGAGCTTCGTGGATCACGCTCGAGGCGCGCGAATCCAACGTCGTCGCGCAGAATCTCTATAAGAAATACGGTTTTACGATCGTCTCGACACGCCGCGCGTATTACAGCGATAACGGCGAAAACGCCGTCGTGATGTGGGCGGGGCATCTCCGCGGCGATCTCTATCGCAATCGTCTCGCGTTGCTCTCAGGCGAACTCGAGCGGGCGATCGAACGCGATCGGTAACGTACCCGTCGCCTTCCTCGCACTCGCGCGCGCGGTACGCGAAGCGATCGGGCAAGACCATCGCTACGCGCATACGCTCGGGGTCGCGCGCCTCGCCGCGCGGCTCGCACGGCGTCATGGCGAAGATCCGGCGCGCGCGCGACTCGCGGGTATGCTCCACGATCTCGCACGCCTCTATTCCACGGCACGCCTCCTCGATGAATGCGCCATGCGCGCGATGCCGATCGACGCGTTCGAATCGCGCCATCCCATCGTCTTGCACGCGCGCCTCGGCGCCGAACTCGCCCGTGAGCGGTTCGGCGTGACCGATGCCGGCGTGCTCCAGGCGATTTCACGCCATACGGTCGCGGCTCCCGAGATGACGCCGTTCGATACGATCGTCTACCTCGCCGACGCCCTCGAACCGGGTCGCACCTATGCGGAACGCGAATCGTTTGAAGCTCTGGCGTTCGTCGACCTCGACGCCGCCATGGTCGCGGTGCTACGCTCGTCTCTCGCATATCTCGCGAGCCGCGATCTCGAGGCCGCACCGCAAACCCTCGCCGCTCTCACCACTCTCGAACTTCGAAGGAGCCGACGCTCTGCCTGAACTCATCGATATCGTGCGCGACGCCGCACTCGACCTCAAAGCCGAAGACGTCCTCACGCTCCCGCTCGAAGGCCGCACGATCATTGCCGACGCCTTCGTGATCGCGACGGGTCGGTCGAAGATCCAAACACGCTCGATCGCCGACGCCATCGTACAAAAGGCCAAGGAAGCCGGCTTCCCGGTCGCTCGAACCGAGGGTTATGCCGACGGCGGCTGGATTCTCATCGATCTCGGCCCGATCGTCGCGCACGTCTTCACGCCCGAGCAGCGAACGTTTTACAACCTCGAACGCCTCTGGGGTGCGCCCGATGTGGCGGCCGCGAAAACGTCGTGAAAATTCGAACGCGTCGCCAGCGCAATCTCAAAGAAAACCTCAAAAAGGCCGCGATTTGGGCCTTTATCGGCATCTTCATGCTCAGTATCGTCGGCGTCGCCCTCGTCACGGTCTCGCGCTAATCCCAAACGGCGCTCCTCGGCCGCGCTTCCAAGCGGAAACAAACGAACATGGACCGGGTATGGAAGCGCGTGACTAACAAGAGGGTCCCCATGAACATCTTCCGTGCGCTCACCGCATTCGTGCTCACGCTCGGCTTTGCGGCCGCGCCCGCACTCGCCCGCGAATCGTTCGTCCAAGATAACGGCGGATTTTTCACGCCGGCGACCGTTTCGAGCCTCAACAGCAAAATTGCCGATTTTCAACGCACGACGGGCAAAGAAGTCGTCGTCGTGACGGTCCCCTCGCTCAACGGCGAGACCGCGCCCGCCGCGGCGGAGAAAGCCTTCGCGCAACAGCAAGTCAACGGCGTCATGATCTTTCTTTCGAAAGCAGAGAAGAAAGACGGAATCATCGGCGATCGCGCTTCACGCACGTTTTTTCCGGCGGGATCGTTCGTGAGCATCCGCCAGGCGATGCGGGGCTACTTTCGTCAAGGTGATTTCGATACGGGTATCACGACCGGCGTCGATCTCGTTTTGAGCGATTATCGCGGCCACGAGTCGTCGATTCGTGGCGCGTCGCACAACCGCGAACTCGCCCCGGCGTCGCGTTCTTCATCTTTCGGAGGTGGTATGTCGCTCTTTTGGTTGATCCTGATCCTGATCGCGGGCTTCCTGATTATTCGCGCAATCTTCCGCGCGATGTCGGGACCACGCGTCACGCCGCCAGGCTACGGCGGCCAACCCGGCTACGGCCAGGGCATGGGCGGTGGTATGGGCGGCGGTATGATGGGTGGCGGTGGCGGCGGAAGCTTCTTTAGCGGCCTCCTCGGTGGCCTCGGTGGCGCCTTCCTGGGCAACGAACTCTTTGGCCGCCATGATGGCGGCGGCTCTGGCGACCAAGCCGGTTTCGGCGGCGGCAACGGCGGCGAGGGCAACCCCGGTGGCGGTGATTCCAGCGGCTGGCAATCCGATGCGGGTCAGGCCGATCCCGGTAACTCCTCCTTCGGCGACTACGGCTCGTCGGGTGGCGGTTTCGACTCCGGTTCCGGTGGAGGCGGCTTCGATGGCGGCGGCGGCGGCGGCGATTCGGGCGGCGGCTGGTAAGGGGCCGCTACCAAGTCTTAGAAAGAGAGCGTCCGACGCGAGTCGGGCGCTCTCTTTTTGCCTACGCGCGTTGGTCGGCGGCTCGTTAGCGCACGACCGCAAACGGCGTGATCGCGTCGACTTTTCCGGCCGTCATCCCCGCGACATCGAGCAGATCGTCGAGCGATCCGAACGGGCCGCTCGTTTCTCGGACCGTAACGATGCGCTCCGCGAGGGCCGAACCGACCCCCGGTAACGTCTCGAGTTCGCTCACATCCGCCGAATTGAGATCGACGACCATCTCGGGCGGAGAGCCGGCATCGCTCGCGGCGAGTCGCTGTTTGCGTGAACCCTTTACCTTGTGCGGGTGCGTCCGACTCGCACCGCTTTGGTGAACGCCGCTGTGGCGAGCGCGTGATCCGGGCGCACTTCCCTGCGGATAGACCGCGACCTCATCGCCATCCGCGAGTCGCGCCGCGAGATTGACGGCGAGCAGATCGGCGTCGCTGCGCGCACCGCCCGCCGCGCGGAGCGCATCGTCGCCGCGCGCGTGAGCGGGAAGTCGGTAGAGGCCGGCGTGCGCGACGGCACCCGCAACGTAAACGACGATCGTCGCTGCATCGCGCCCATCGCGCTGCGCGCCGTGTCGACCACGATGTCCGGGATGCGTTTTGCCCGACATCCCGGGCGTGGTCAGCACGAGGCCCGCATCGGCTCCCGACGCGAGCGTCCCACCCGGCGATGGACGCGTCCCAAAATTGAGACTCGCATGCGGTAGCGTCGTGAAGGCGCGGTACCCCGCGGCCGTGGCGGCGACCGCGAGGACGCCCGCAAAGATCGGCAATGGCAGATGCATGCCGATCAATCACGCGCTCGGCCTCGCGCAACAAGCCATCCGCAGCCGTGCCGCAAGGCCGCCGGGCGCCAAGCGGCCGAAGTATGCCGAGATGCTCGAAGAACGCGCCCCACTCACGTACGATTTTTCCGCCGTCGAACACCGCTGGCAAGCAACGTGGGAACGTACCGGGATCTACCGCGCGAACGACGACGACGCGCGCGAGAAGCGCTACATCCTCGAGATGCTGCCATATCCCTCAGGCGATCTGCACGTCGGCCATGCAAAAAATTACACGCTCGGCGATGCCGTCGCGCGCATGAATCGCATGCAGGGCTTCAACGTCGTGCATCCGATGGGTTTCGACGCCTTCGGCTTACCCGCTGAAAACGCCGCAATCGACCGCGGTATCGATCCCGGCGTGTGGACGCGCAGCAACATCAAAAACATGGAACGCCAGATCCGCTTGATGGGCACGGGCTACGATTGGTCGCGCGAACTCGCAACCTGCGAACCCGATTACTATCGCTGGAATCAGTGGCTCTTTTTAAAACTTTACGGAGACGGCCTCGCCTACAAACGCGAAGCACCCGTGAACTGGTGCCCCAAAGATCAAACCGTCCTCGCGAACGAGCAAGTCGAAGACGGCCGTTGCTGGCGCTGCAATTCACTCGTCGAACGGCGTAATCTCTCGCAGTGGTTTTTGAAGATCACGTCGTTTGCCGATCGCTTACTCGCGAGTATCGATGGCCTCGACGGCTGGCCCGACAAAATCAAATCGATGCAGCGCAACTGGATCGGGCGCAGCGAAGGCGTCACGTTTTCGTTCGATGTCGAAAATCTCGCCGAGCGCATCTCGGTCTACACGACGCGCGTCGATACGCTCTTTGGCGTGACGTATATCGCGGTTGCCGCGGAGCATCCGCTCGTCGAAGCGATGCTCGCAAAGCATCCGGCGCAGCGTCCCATCGTCGACGCGTTCGCCGCAACGCTCAAGAATAAAAGCGAACTCGAACGCACGAGTCTCATGGAAAAAACCGGCGTCTTCACGGGCGTCTATGCGCTCAATCCGCTCTCCAACGAACGCGTCCCGATTTGGATTACGAATTACGTTCTCGCCGAGTACGGGACGGGCGCCGTGATGGGTGTGCCCGCGCACGACGATCGCGACTTCGAATTCGCAACGAAAATGGCCCTACCGATTCCGCGCGTCATCGAAGATCCCGCAGTCGATAATGCGATCGCGCCGGCAGCTGCGTACACGGAAGACGGCACGCTGATGGCGAGCGGTGATTTCTCGGGCATGCATTCCGCAATCGCACGCGAGGCCATCGGCGATCGGCTCGTCGCGCTCGGCCGCGGCGAGAGGACGGTGAACTATCGCATTCGCGATTGGCTCATCTCGCGCCAACGCTACTGGGGCACGCCGATCCCAATCGTGTACTGCCCGAAGGACGGCGAAGTGCCCGTGCCGCTCACGGGTCTGCCCATCATCTTGCCCGCCGACGTTCCGATCACGGGTGAAGGTTCGCCGCTCGCGCGCGACGAGCGCTTCATCAATACGACGTGTCCGAAATGCGGCGGCCCGGCGCGACGCGAGAGCGACACGATGGATACGTTCTTCGAATCGTCGTGGTACTACGTGCGCTATCTCGACGTGCACAACGAGCACGCGCCATTCGATGCGGTGCGCGTCGACCCGTGGCTCAACGTCGATCAATATATCGGTGGCGCGGAACACGCCGTCTTGCATCTGCTCTACGCGCGGTTCTTCTACAAATATTTTCACGACAAGGGCTGGGTGCACGGTGCCGACGAGCCCTTCGCGCGGCTCTTCAATCAGGGCATGGTTCTTCGCAACGGCGAAAAAATGAGTAAGAGTCGCGGCAACGTCGTCGGCATCGACGAGACCGCGGAGCGCACGGGCGTCGATGCGATGCGGCTCTTCTTGCTCAAGGCGACGCCGCCTGAAGATACGATGGAATGGACCGATGAAGGCATCGCCGGACGCGTCCGCTTTCTCGATCGCGTGTGGCGCGCCGCGCACGCGCTCGCACCGCATGCACGCTCCGTTGCACTCGACGTGCTGCCGCCGATGTCGGGTGAGGCGCAGCGCGATCTCGTTCGCGCGGTCCACGCCGCACTCAAAAGTGGGGATGAAGAGACGCGCACGCGCCGCTTCCACTACAACACGACGCTCGCGCGACTCGACGAACTCATCAACGCGCTCACCAAGTTCATGCAGACGGATGGCGCGCACGTCGATCCCGCGACGCTCTACGCCGTGCACGCCCTCCCGATCGTGCTCGCACCGTTCGCGCCGCATATCGCAGACGAACTCTGGTCGCTGTACGGCTATGAAACCTCCGTCCATCTCGAACGCTGGCTCGCAACCGATCCCGTCGCACTCGCCGTTGCGACGATCGAGCTCGTCGTGCAAGTCAACGGCAAGATTCGAGCGCGTCTCCCCGTCGCACCCGATATCGCGCAAGCCGATGCGCTCGCCCTCGCGCACGCCGACCCCAACGTCCGAACGTATCTCGAAGGCAAGACCGTGCGCAAAGAAGTCTTCGTGCCGGGAAAACTCGTGAGCCTCGTGGTCGCCTGAGCCGGGCCCGCGAATAGTCGGGACCCTTACGGTCATTGGCGCGATGCATGGCGTATGCTCGGGCCATGAATAGCTCGCTGCCGCCGCCGGAGACCCACGGGTTTTGTCTCGACGCCATGGACGAAATCACGTACGACGCGTCACCCGAGGTCGACGCGATGTACAAATTGAGCCCCTTCGTGTGGCGTACGAACGATCGCTTCGAGCTTTTGCTGCGCGTCGTCAATCATGACGACGACGCGAGCAAGAAGGTCGCCCGCATTCACTACGGGGCGTCGCTCGATGGCGTGCATTTCGTAATCGACGATGATCCGGTGATCGCCCCGGACGCACGTCCCGACGCCTTCGATAACGGAGGCTGCGAAGATCCGTCGCTCGCCACCGTCGACGGCATGCACCACGTGTACTACACGGGGTGGAACGAGCGCGCCAAGCGCGGCGAACTCTTACTCGCCTCGGGCGGCGACCTTCGCCACCTCGCGAAACGTGGAATCGCCCTTGCCTCGTCGGAAGCGACGCGCAATCCGAAAGAAGCCGAGATCGTCCGCGCCGATGACGGCAGCTGGCGGCTCTTCTTCGAGTACGCACACGACGACCGTTCGAAGATCGGCATCGCGCGATCGCCGAACGTCGACGGGCCGTGGCAGGTGTTACCGCCGCTCTTCGAAGCGCGACCCGAGTTGTGGGACAACTACCATCTCAGCACCGGGCCCGTCGTAACGAGTAATCCCGATTTTCCGGTCATGTTCTACAACGGCGCGACGCGAGGGGCGCAGTGGCGAATCGGGTGGGTCGTTTTCGATCGCGCGTATACGCGCGTCGTCGCGCGCTCGCACGAGCCGATCGTACTGCCGCATATCAAGCGTCAACACGACGACACCGACATCGCCTTCGCCGCCTCGGCGATCGACATCGAGGGTGAAATCTGTCTGTACTACTCCGTCGCGGATCAATATGTGATTCGCGCGAAAATCCACCGCGTGTGAACGTCGCGCGAACCCCGGGGGCGTCGACTAGACGTCCGCGGTTTCGTACATCATCAGCGTGACGCCGGTGGTCGCGAAATTCGGGACGTCGGCGACGGTCGCGGCGCCTTCAGGCGACGTGAGCGCGGCTTGGATCGCTTCCATCGAGTCGAACACGAGATCGGCAACCAGGTAATACGGCGCCGCACCCGTCGGCGTGCCGATCGCACCTTTGCTGATCGAATACGAGCGCAGGCCCGGAAGTTTTTTCGCGATCGGAATGTGCGTGCCGTGATAGTACTGCTCGAAGTGCGTGGGATCGGTCGGCGCGTTGTAGAGTGCGAGAACGTGTGCGGCCATATCGTCTCTCTTTTCATAGAATGCTCGCCGAAGCGACGAGCGCTGTACGGGTGCGGGAACGCGTTTAGTGGGCGGACCAACCGCCGTCGATCGCAATGGGCGTTCCCGTGATCGAGCGCGCGGCATCGGAGCAGAGATAGGCGCAGAGCTGCCCAACTTCTTGTGGATCGATGAACGTCTTCGTCGGCATCGCCTCCAAAAACGCACGCGCGAGCGCTTCATCTTCGGTGAGATCGCCGCCGTACGATTGCACGAGTTGCGCCGCTTGACCGCGGATGAGATCGGTCATCACCGCACCCGGACAGACCGCGTTCACGGTAATGCCGAGTGTGGCGCCTTCGAGTGCCGACGCGCGCGTGAGGCCGATGACGCCGTGTTTCGCCGCGACATACGCGGGCTTATACGGCGATGCGACGAGCCCGTGAACGCTCGCAATATTAACGATGCGACCGCGTTTGCGCGCGACCATGTGCGGCCATACGGCTTTGGTTGCATAGAAGACGCCGTCGAGATTGATCGACGTGACGAACTCCCATTTGTCATCGGGAAAATCGGCGATCGGCGCGACGAATTGCACACCTGCATTATTGATCAGATGATCGATGCCGCCGAAATCTTGCGCAACCGCATCGCACATCCGCGCGATCACGGCAGAATTGCGCACGTCGACTGCGTAGCCGCGCGCCTTCTTCCCGGTTTCGCGTTCGATCGTTGCGGCCGCGTGGCTCGCTTCATCGCCGTCGAGATCGAAGATTGCGATCGCGGAGCCCGCACGTGCGAGTTCGATCGCCGCCGCGGCACCGATACCGCGACTTCCACCCGTGACGACACTCGTGCGACCGGAGAGATCCAGGAACGACATCAGGCGGGCAGCCGCGCGCGGAAATAGTCGACCGTCTTGCGCATTCCCTCAAGGAGCGGTGTCTCGACGTGCCACTCGAGTTCGCGTTGCGCGAGCGCGGAATCGAATTGTGCGTCGCGCACGTCCCCGGCACGTCGATCGATATGTTCGACGGGTGCCTCGAAGCCCGTCACGTCCACGAGCGCACGGTAGATCTCATTCACGCTCGTCTTCCGACCGGTGCCGATGCAATAACACATCCCGCTTCCGCGTGTGAGGGCTTGGAGATTCGCCGATGCGACGTCGCCGACGTAAATATAATCGCGCGTCTGCTCGCCATCCCACGTGATTTTGATGCCGGCTTTCGCGAGGAAACGTCCGATGAAAATCGAGATGACGCCCGCTTCACCGTTCGGATCCTGACGCGGCCCGAAGACGTTGCCGTAGCGCAGTGCCGTAAAATCGAGGCCGTGTTGCGTTTTGTAGAACCGGAGGTAGTGCTCTGCAACCATCTTCGTGATGGCATACGGCGACTCGGGGATCTGCGGCGTCAATTCGTTTGCCGGCAGTTTCGCCGGTTCGCCGAACGTCGCACCGCTCGAAGCAAAGATAACTTTCTTCACGCCGGCCTTCACGCAATTATCGAGAACGTTGATGAGGCCCATCACGTTGACTTGCGCGTCGAGCTGCGGATCGCGCGTGCTGATGGCGACGCTGTGCTGCGCGGCGTGATGGCTCACGATATCGGGGTTGAAATCGCGGAAGACGCGCTCGAGCGAGGCATCGCGGATATCGACATGGAGAAACGAGGCACGCTGCGCGATATTGTCGCGTCGGCCACCGCCATGGGCCCAGAGGCTATCGACGACACAGACGTCGTGACCGGCGGCGAGGTACGTGTCGGCAATGTGCGATCCGATGAATCCGGCCCCGCCGGTGATGATGACTCGCATGAGGCTCCTTGACGACGCGAATCGTCGTCGTGACGTGGTAGCACGTGAATCGTGCGCATCTCGTACCGGCGGCGCTCGCCTTCGTCGCGGGCGTCGCAAGCATGCACCTCGGCGTCGTCGTGCCGACGCTCGCCGTGGCTGGGGTGCTCGCATTCGTCGCGCGTGCGGCGTCCGGGGTCGTTCGCGCGAGCGCCGTGGCCGCCCTCGCGAGCGGGATGTTCTACGCGCACCTGCGCGTCGACACCCGACACGCAACCCCAGACGCACACGTCGTTCGCCTCGCGGCGACGGTCCTCGAGATTCGCTCGAGCGATATCGCACGAAGCGAGGCCATCGTTCGCCTCGTTGATGGCACGTTCGCGGCGACCACCGTTCTCGGCGTGGCACCAACGATCGGAACGCGCCTTCTCGTCGCGACAAAGCGCGCCGAATTCGATGTGGCGCGCAATCCTGGTGAAGCGAGCCTTCGCGAAATCGAAGCTGAGCGCGGCATCGCGTGGCGTCTCGTGCATCCGCGAATTCTGCGCCGGGCGCCACCCGACGAACGCGACGTCACGCTCTGGATTCCCCGCGCTCGCGCATGGGCATCGGCGCGCCTGCACGCATTGCTCGGCGAACCCGAGGCGACGCTCCTGACAGGTGCGATGTGGGGCGAGCGTGGGGCGCTTCCGCCAGACTTGCGTGCGGAGTTTCAAGATACGGGCACCGTCCACGTCCTCGTCACGGCCGGTCTGCATCTCGGGGTCGTCGCAGGAGTCGCCGTCGGACTCTTGCAGCTCGTGCGGTGCGGCCGCATCGGTGCGTCGCTCGGCGCGATCGGGGTCGTCTGGGCCTACGCGGCCTTTAGCGGCGCGCATCTGCCGTCGTTGCGCGCCGCTACCATGCTTTCGTTCGTGCTGCTCGCGCGCGCGTCGGGACGCGAGGCCGTGTCGTGGAACGCGCTCGCCGCAGCCGCGATCGTCGTGACGTTGATGCGGCCCGCATCGGTCGTCACGGTCTCCTTCGCACTCTCGTTTTCATGCGTAGCTGCGATCTTCGCATTTGCGGGACCGATCGCGCGCGCGTGCGAGGATGCGCGCGTGCCACATCTTGCGAGCGAAGCGATCGGTGTCGCATTCGCAACGCAGATCGGCACG
>JAYTXC010000147.1:0-4075 GCA_043743145.1 Rhodospirillales bacterium | reverse complement strand
ACCGATCGTAGATGAGGTAACCGAGAACGCGACGTCGTCTTCCGTGCGGATCGCGCTCGCGCGTGACGAAGCGTTTTGGTTTTACGATGAAGCGAGTCTCGATGCGCTGCGCGATCGCGGTGCCGAACTCGTGCCATACGCGCCGCTGCGCGATCCGTTTCCGAGCGACGTCGCGGGCGCGATCGTGGGCGGCGGGTATCCCGAACTGCACGCGGCCGCACTCGAACGCAACGTCGCCGCGCGCGACGGCTTGCGGCGCGCGATCGCTGCAGGTATGCCCGCCTATGCGGAGTGCGGCGGTTTGATGTACGCGTGCGATGCGCTCGAAACGAGTGCCGGGACGTATGCGATGGTCGGGGCGGTTCCCGCGACGTCGAGGATGTCGGCGAAGCGTTCGGCGCTCCGGTACGTCGATGCGCGCGCGCTCGCGACCGGGCCGATGTTCGCGGCCGGCGACGTCGTCCGTGGGCACGAGTTTCATTATTCGCAGACGCGTTATCGCAAAAGCGCGCACGCCTTCGCTCTCGAAGACGGCGCCGAAGGCTTTACGTCGGCGAACGTGCACGCGTCTTACGTACACGTCCATCTCGGCGCGCACGATGCGGCCGTCGACCGATTCGTCGCGCACGCGCGCGCGTTCGCTGGTGTGCGATGAACGCCGGCGCGCTGGTCGTCTTCGCGATCGGATTGCGGCACGGAGCCGATCCCGATCATCTCGCCGCGATCGATAATCTCACGCGCAACGCAACGGCCCGCATGCCGCGCACGAGCCGGTTCGTCGGTACGTTCTTCGCGCTCGGCCACTCGGCGATGGTGCTCGGAATCGCGGCGCTCGCCGCACTTGCGGGCGAACGGCTCGTGCACGAATCCGCCACGCTCGAACGCGCCGGCAGTATCGCGAGCATCGTCGTGCTCGTCGCGATGGCGCTCTTCAACGCCGTCGCACTCGTGCGTGGTCCCGGCGCCGAGCGCCCGCGCGCGCGCCTGCTCCCACGGATCTTGCGCGAGGCAACGCATCCGCTGGTGGCCGTGCCGATCGGCGCGATCTTCGGGCTCGGCTTCGAAACCTCGAGCCAACTCATCGCCTATGGCGCCGCGTTTTCGAGCGCGCACGCAGCCGACGGGGCGCTCGTCGGCGCGGCGTTTTGTGCGGGCATGATCTGCACGGATACCCTCGATAGCGTTTTCGTCGCGCGGATCGTTGGCGGCAATCCGATCGACGCAGCGCGCGTGCGTCGACCGTGGCTCATCGCGGTGACGATCGTCGCGCTTGTGGTCGCCTGTGAGCGCATCGCTGAGTTCGTCGGCATCGCGCCGCCCGTTGACGAACTCGTCTTTAGCGCTCTCGTTGTCGGCACGCTCGTCTTCACGGCACTCGGTATTGCGATTTCCCGACGCGTCGCACGCCGCGCCGAGGTGCGGTCGTGATCGCCTTCATCTCTGCGGTCGAAACGGATCTCGTCTCAGCGCGTGCCGCACGAGCGCGGCTTCCCGCGGGATTCCCGTGCATCGCCGTTCGCGCGGCGTACACGCTGGGCACGGAAGCGGCGGTGCGCGAAGCGCTTTCATTCGCATCGGTCGTCATCGTGCGCATCCTCGGTGGACGTGCGTATTTCGAGCACGGGTTCGCGGCGATTGCGGCACTTGCGCGCGAGCGTAGCATACGTGTTATCGCGATCTCGGGCGAAGCGCAGAGCGATCCCGAACTCGACGCCCTTTCCTCTGCTGATATTCCGACGCTGCGCGACGCGTTCGCGTATGCGTTCGCGGGCGGCGCGGCAAATCTCGCGCAGCTCTTCCGCTTCGTTGCCGATACGCAACTCGCGACGTCCTATGGCTTCGAGCCGCCCGAAGAAACGCCGGATTTCGGCTTCTACCATCCCGATGCCACCGATCGCGCGGGGTGCGCGCGACTCGATCGTGCGAGCTTCGCCGTGGCGCACTGGCGCGCGCGCGAGGGTGTGGCGGGCATCGTCTTCTATCGCGCGGATTGGGCAAGCGGTAATCTCGCGCACGTCGATGCACTCGTGCGCGCGTGCGAAGCGCGTGGGCTCGACGTCTTGCCCGTCTTCGTCTACTCGCTGCGCGATTGCGATCGCATCGGCGATCTGCCGCTGGTGTACGCGAGTTCGTTCATGCGCGACGGTGTCACGATCGTCGACGTCGTCGTAAGTCTCCTATCGTATGCGGCGAGCGATCTCTCGCGCGAGGAGCGCCTCGTGCGCAGCGTCGGGCCGGCCTTGCGCGCCGATGTCGCGCTCGACGTGCCGCTCGTGCAAGGCGTCACGACGATGCAAACGATCGAGGCGTGGCGCGCGAGTGCCGCGGGTCTGGGGCCCTTCGATGCGGCGACCAAGATCGTGATGCCGGAGTTCGATGGCAAGATCGACGGCCCGGTCTTCGCGTTTCGCGATCCCGTGACGTCGCTTGCGGTCGCAGAGCCCGAGCAAACCGATGCACTCGCGCGGTTGGCCGCACGACACGTGCGTTTGCGCCGCAAACCCAACGCCGAAAAACGCATCGCGCTCGTGCTGACGAATTTCGCGAATCGTCAGGGGCGCGTTGGCGGTGCCGTCGGGCTCGACACGCCGGCATCGGTCGTCGCGATCATGCGCGCGCTCGCGGCCGAGGGCTACGATGCGGGCTCGATTCCCGCCAATGGTGATGCGCTCATGGCCGAATTGCTCGCGCGCGGCGGGTACGATACGGATACCCTCACGGACGAGCAACTCGCGTGTAACGAGGCGCGCTATTCGAGCGATGCGTACGCGACGTGGTACGCGGCGTTTCCCACGCGCGTGCGCGAAGACATCGCGGCGCAATGGGGTGCGGCGCCGGGCGATGCCTACCGAAGCGGCGACGACGTGTACGTCGCGGGCGTGCGCTACGGCAACGTTTTCGTGATGATCCAACCGCCGCGCGGCTTCGGCGAGAATCCCCTTGCGGTCTATCACTCGGGCGAACTCGTTCCGACGCACCAGTATCTCGGCGCGTACGCTTGGGTGCGTGATGTCTTCGGTGCCGATGCGATCGTGCAATGCGGGAAGCACGGCACATTGGAATGGTTGCCGGGGAAGGCGCTCGGGCTCTCGGCATCGTGCTATCCCGCGCTCGCCCAAGGCGACGTGCCGTTATTTTACCCCTTTATCGTCGACGATCCGGGCGAGGGCACGCAGGCCAAGCGGCGCGCACACGCGTGCATCATCGATCATCTCGTTCCGCCGATGACGAAGGCGGAGACCTACGACGAGCTCGCAAAACTCCAACGACTCCTTGGCGAATATGCATCGGCCGAACGCATCGATCCCGAAAAAGCTCCGCTGATCGCAAGCGCGATCTGGCAGAGCGTCGTCGCAGCCGATCTGCAACGCGATCTCGGCGTCGACGCACCGCCCGAAGGCGAGGCGTTCGGCGAATTCTTGCAACACGTCGATGGCTATCTCTGCGAACTCGGCGACCTGCAGATTCGCGACGGCTTGCATGTCCTCGGCGCGCCGCCTGCGGGTCGGCGGCTCGTCGATCTCGCGCTCGCGCTCGTGCGGCTCGATGCACCCGACGCCCCGGGCGTAATGCACGCACTTGCCGACGATCTCGGCCTGGAGTATTCGGCGATCTCCGATCCTGCGCGAGGCGGGCTGCCGTATGCGGGGCCGATTCCGAGCGGACTGGTCGCGGGTGACGGCAGCGTGCCGACGGTACGTGCGGTCCGCGACGCACTCGATGCAATCGCGCGCGAGCTCACGATTGCGACGCTCGGTGCGTGGGGGCTCGTCGACCGCGCCGCGGCACTCGATGGTACGGTACCGAATGATCTTGTCGACGTCGTTCGTCGGCACGTGCCGAACCGCTTTACCGACGACGCGGTCGTCGCCGATGCTTTCACGCAGCATCGGATTCCGATAGGGGGACGCTTTTCGGGCACGCTCGATCTTCTCGCGCGGCGCATCGTGCCCGACGTGCTGCGCTCGACGGACGAGATGACGAACTTACTCGGCGGTTTGCGCGGACGACACGTGCCGCCGGGGCCGAGCGGGCCGCCGACGCGCGGTATGGCGAACGTCTTGCCGACGGGTCG
>JAYTXC010000146.1:0-7571 GCA_043743145.1 Rhodospirillales bacterium | reverse complement strand
GGAGCGTCGCGCCACGTGAAGCGAACGACGACCGCGACGCTTCCTTCGGCGAGTGCCCCATCTGCGAGGACGACGCCGGAGGCTTCGCCGAGCTCCTTGCGGATCAACGCCGCGACGGCGCCAAAATCAACCGTCGGCGGCATCGTTTCGAGCGTCTGCAAGCGCGCGCGAATGTCGGCGGGCAAGCCCTTATCGTGGCCGACGACTTGACCGAGTTTATGTAACGTCGGGCACCGGCGTAAGAGCGCGATCACGCGTTCGTCGGAATCGAGCGCTGAGGCGAGCCCGAGTTGCTCTTCCACGATCGAATCGAGACGCTCGGTCGGCAGATGTTCGAGAAAATACATGAGCCCGTCGACGATGAGCGGGCGATACGCATCGTAGGCAACCGGAACGATACGTACCGATTCGAGCATTTCGCGCAAGACGGCGGTCACATTGATTCTCCCCAAGCTCGAGCGCGAGCGATACACGAGTTAACCACGAATGAAAGCACGACGGTGTACGACGATGGTCGGCCTAGAACGCGGCACCCGGGGCGACCAAGACCAGAAACGCATGTAAGACGAGGCCCGCGATCCCTCCGACGAGGGTGCCATTTAGCCGGATATACTGAAGATCGGGTCCCAGCTCGAGTTCGATTTTTTCCGTAACCAGCGCGGAATCCCACCGCTGCACGATCTCCTCGATGAGCGCAGAAACCTGGTGCTGGTAGCGCTCGAGCCCCGCCTCGACGACGCGTCCGATCGTTACATCCAGACGCTCGACGACCGCCGAATCGGCTAGCAAACCCGTGGCGATACGCGCGACCAGGTCCACAATCGATACGTCGCTCGGACCATGCGATGCCTCGCTCGGACGCGTGACGCGATCGCGAAGTATGCGCATGAGTGTCGCGACGAGCGCATCGATTTCGCGACCGCTCATGAGCGATTCTTTGAGCGCGATTGCTTGCCGCGCCAAGCGCGTATCACCACGCAAACGCTGTGCGTAACCGCGCACGTAGTCGTCGAAGGCGAGTCGCATCTCGTGGTTGGGTTCCATCGAGATTTCCTTGATGAGATCGATGATGCCGTCGACGAAATTCTTGACGATATAGTTGTTTACGAAGGGTAAGACGATCACCGATCGCTTCGCAAATCGCGATGTGATCTCGTCGCGCTGCCGATCGAGCGCGGCTGCGATGACGCGGAGAGCCTCGTCGAGCACGCCCTGCAAGCGTTCTTCTTCCATCAGCAACAGGAGCACGTCGGCGGCGGCGTTTGCAAAATCGAGGCGATCGACTTCTTGCACGATGATGCGCTTCAGGAGGCGTTGGACGTCGTCATCGTCGACGGCTGAAAACGCGCGCGGCAAGACGTCGCCCGCGACGCCGAAAAGTTTTTCCGTATTTTCGGGTCGTGCGAACCAGCGCAACGTCGATGCCGCGAGTTCGAACTCGCGGAGCTTCTGCGCGATGATCCCTGGCGTTAAGAAATTTTGCTCGACGAAAATGCCGAGTTGGCTCCCGATACGATCCTTATTTTTTGGGATGATCGCGGTGTGCGGCAACGGCAAACCCGCGGGATGGCGGAAGAGCGCGACGACGGCAAACCAGTCCGCGAGACCGCCGACCATCGCGGCTTCCGCAAACGATTCGAGCCACGCGAAGCCGGGATACCGCGCTCGCACATGCGCGGAAACGATGAAGAGCACCGCCATCACCGGCAGCAGGCCCGTCGCTAAAAGCTTGACCCGACGCAGACGCGCGCGTTTTTCCGCAACGCCGTCGCGAGCGGCGTGTGCCGTCACGAAAGCCTACTACTCGTCATGGCAGAGAACTCCCCCGCGAGGCGCCCACGGGGGGAAGTTCCTTCCATGACGTACAGCAACGCATGCTCGAGAATACCGTCGGCCATACGCCGGCCACCATCGCACGTGCCAACGGCATCGAGCTATGTTACGAGACGTTCGGCACGCCCGGCGACCCGCCGATTCTCCTGGTCATGGGGCTCGCCTCGCAGATGATTCTTTGGGAAGAAGAGTTTTGTCGGCAACTTGCAGGCGAAGGCTTCTGGGTCATACGTTTCGATAACCGCGATATTGGTAAATCGACGAAGTTTCCCAGATCCGGATCGCCGGGCGCGCTCTCACTCATGCTCACGCCGTTTACCAAAAACTTTATCGCGCCAAGTTATACGCTCGGCGACATGGCGGCGGACACCGTCGGTCTCATGGACGCACTCAACATCGCGCGAGCGCATATCGTCGGCGTCTCGATGGGCGGCATGATCGCGCAAGAAGTCGCGATCCGCTATCCCATGCGACTGCGCTCACTCACCTCGATCATGTCCACGACCGGCAACACGAAGCTGCCACGTGCCGAACCGCAAGCGCTCGCCGTACTCCTCAAGCCGACGCCGAAAGATCACGACTCGTACATGCAGCGCTACACCGATACGTGGCGCGTGCTCGCGGGTGACGTGTTGCCGCTCGATCCCGCGCGCACGATCGCGCAGGGTGAACTCGCCTTCAGTCGCGGCATCAATCCCAAAGGCGTCGCGCGACAGCTCAAGGCGATCATCGCCGCGCCCGATCGCACGACCGCGCTCGCTCAGGTCACGGTGCCGACGCTCGTGATGCATGGCTCGAAAGATCCGCTCGTGCCGATCGCGCACGGTCGCGCGACCGCACACGCGATTCCAAGCTCCTCGTTCGAAGTCATCGAAGGCATGGGCCACGCGTTGCCGCGCGCCGCCTGGCCGCAATTGATCGCGGCGATCGCGCGACACGCGCGCGCCGCCACCACCTGAAAGGAACGTCGCGCATGTCCGCACATCCGTGGGAACATTCCTATCCCGAGCCCGCGCGCTGGGATGCTCCGCTCGAAACCTCACAGGTTACGACGATTCTCGACGAAGCCGTCGCGAAATTTGCCGACCGTCCCGCCATCTCTTTCATGGGCATGCGCGCGACGTACGGGCAACTTCACACCCTCGTGGCGCGCGCGGCTGCGGGCTTTCAAAAACTTGGCGTCAAGCCGGGCGTCCACGTCGGGCTGTATCTGCCCAATACGCCGCACTATCCGATCGCGTTTTTCGGCATCCTCGCGGCGGGCGGCACGATCGTCAATTACTCGCCGCTCGATGCAGTCGACGTTCTCGCACACAAAATCCACGATAGCGACACGCAGATTCTCGTGACGCTCGACATCCCGCAACTCGCGGCGCAAACCGAAGCGATGGCGAAAATCGCTCCACTGCGCACGATCGTCCTTGGAAATCTCACGAGCGATCTCGGCGCGTTTCCACGCTTCGCAACCGTCGGCGATTCCACCGCGGTATCACCGGAAGCGACGCGAATCGGTTTCGCCGACCTGCTCGCGAACGATGGCACGTACGTCAAGCATCCCTTCGGCGACCCCGCCGAAGAGATCGCCGTCGTTCAATACACCGGCGGCACGACGGGGCTTCCCAAAGGCGCGATTCTCACACACGCGAACCTCACGGCGGCGACGAACCAATACTTCGAGACGACGAAAGTTACGCCACCACTTTTGATCGAGGGCGTCGAGCGCGCGATCCTCGTCCTGCCGCTTTTCCATATCTATGCGCTGACGTCCGTGATGCTGCTCTCGATCAAATATGGTTCGGAGCTCAGTTTACATCCGCGCTTCGATGCAGCTGCGATCGTCGACGATCTCGTCAAGAATAAGACGACGAAATTCTACGGCGTGCCGACCATGTATACGGCGCTCGTGAACTACCCCGGTATCGGCGGGATGGATTTTTCCGCACTGAAGTATTGCGCCTCGGGTGGCGCGCCGTTGCCGGTCGAAATTCTCCACAAGTTCCGCGAACTCACGGGCATCTCGATTAGCGAAGGCTGGGGCATGACCGAAACGTCGCCATCGGGGACGTTTACGCCCGTTCGCGGGACGCGCAAAGACGGCTCGTGCGGGATTCCGGTACCACACTGCGTTATCCGCATCATCGACGTCGGCGATCCGACGAAGACGGTGCCGCTCGGCGAACGCGGCGAGATCGCGATCAAGGGTCCCAACGTGATGAAGGGCTATTGGAAGAACGCTGCTGCGACGGCGGAATCGTTCACATCCGACGGATATTTCCGCACCGGTGACGTTGCGTTCATGGATGACGACGGCTTCATCTTTATCGTCGATCGTATCAAGGATATGTTGCTGTGTGGCGGATTCAACGTGTATCCGCGCAACATCGAGGAAGCGATCTACACGCACCCCGGCGTGAACGAAGTGTGCGTGATCGGCATCAAGGACGAGTATCGCGGCGAAACGCCCAAAGCGTTCGTCGTGCTCAAGGCCGGCACGCCCGAGTTCTCACTCGACGAACTCAAAGATTTTCTCAAAGAGAAGCTCGGCAAGCACGAGATGGTCGCACAACTCGAATTTCGTGAGACGCTCCCGAAAACGGCCGTCGGCAAATTGCAAAAGACGGTGCTCATTGCCGAGGAAGCGGCAAAGACGACCGCGTCAAAGACGAGGGTCGGTACGTAAGGGAAGCATCCGGCGATGTCCAGACGAGAGCTGTGTTTCGTACCCACGAATGCCGAAATCGATGGGTTTAAGCGCGATCAGAAGTCCGTTTCGCCACGGCCATCGCCTTTCGTCCTCGCGGCCTTGGGGCTGCTCAATTTGTCGACGGAAGTTTTTCGCCACCATTCTCAGTACGCATTCGCCTTTGCGGTCTTCTTCGGACTCTCCGTCGCACTTTTGCTCACGCTCATCATCCGCCAATTCGTGTCTCGCAATAATGCATTTCGAATCGGGGCGACGGTTCGGCTTACGATCGACGACGACGCAATCGGCATCGACGGCGAGCAGACGAAACCAAACGTCTTTCATTGGGAGGACGTGCGCAAAGCGTACGAGTTTCCATCGAGCTTCGCCATCGCGTTCGCACGCGGATACATTCTCTCGTTTCCCAAGCGAGCGTTCGAGGATGGCGGAGCGGCATTTTGGGGCGAGCTCCGCACGCATCTGACATCCACGCGTTATCTCATCCGCGCGCTTCCCCCCGTTGGCCGCTCGATCACCAATACGCGTTTGCGTAGGCATCGTTTTCGGCTTATTTGAGACTCGGCGTGGACTCCGCGGCGACGATCCCCACGGCGATTTCGAGTTCCTCCAGCACCGCGGGCAAGAGCTTCGTGATGACCGTAACGTCCGGGATGAGATTGGCTGCGGCGATGAGACCGAAGTCCAGGTCGTCGCGATAGCTCGAGACGGTGATATTGAGGCCGATTCCGTGCGCTGCAATCGATACCGGATAGAGATGTTGCAATTCCGCGCCCGCCGCGTAGAGCGTCATGCGCGGGCCCGCGACGTTGGAGACCACGACGTTCGCCGGCGGCGGCATGACGTCGGCGATGTTCGATCGACTGTAGAGGATCGCGAGGACTTGCGCGTAGATCGGCGCGCCGGGGATCGACGAATCGCTATAGAGCGGCATCATCGTACGGAACGGGTTGATGAGCTCTTTCGATCGTTCCGCGTCGGCTGAGATCGCGAGCAGGCGAGCTTTGGGATCTTCGATATCGCTTGCGAGCGAACAGATCATCGCCATCACTTGATTCTCTTGCGTGGTATCGCCGGGCTTACGCAACGAGATCGGCACGAACGCCGTCATCGACGTGCTCGGTAACGCGTTCTCCGCAAGGAGATAGCGGCGTAGCGCACCACTTGCGATCGCGAGCACGACATCGTTGAGCTTCACGTCAGCCGCTTTTGCGATCGCTTTTGCACGCTTGAATGAGAGACTGATCCCGGCGAAACTGCGCTCGGAGGAAATCGCACGATTGATCGGCGTCTTGGGCGACGTCCGGCTCACGAGATCGCTTAAAATGCGCGGATCGACGAACGTGCGCAACATCGGCGGAATCTCTTTGAGCACGTCGGGAAGGCTCGTCATCCACTTGAACGGTTGTTGTAAGAAGTCGACGTACGACTGCACGAGCTTCGCGCCCACATTGGCGAATTCGCCACCACGGTCGGCATTCGCGACGATCGGCGCGGCAAGCGGCGTTGCGCCGCCATGACCGTCGGGGTTGAGATCGTAAATGATCTGCGCGAGCGCCGCGCCCGCGCCACCATCGATACACGCATGATGGATTTTGTTGTAGACGATGACCTCGTTGTTTGGCAGACCATCGAAGATATAAAATTCCCAGAGCGGTCTCGCGCGGTTGAGAAGTTTTGCGTGCATCCAGCCCGTCAGTCGCTCGGCGACCTGGGCCGTTGCCGGCGCGGGTAACGACGTCCGATAGATGTGGCGATCGATATCGAATTGCTCGTCGACGATCCAACTCGGATGATCGATATCGAAGGGAGCGGGCTCGAGCTTCCACTTCAGCATCGGGGCGCTCGCCATGCGTGAAGCGATCACGTTTTTAAACGCTTCGAAAAAGTCGCCCGCGTAGCCGTCGGGAAGCGTGAAGTACGCGAGACTGCCGACGTGCATCGGCATCTCCGGCGTCTCCGCGTAGAGGAATGCGGCATCCACCGCCGAGAGCTTTTTGACCGCAGTGCCCACGAGCGATGTCCTCCGGTGTGCGCTTTTTAGAGCGGCAACACCATACGTTTGGGATATGTGTACGCGAAGGGTCCGAGGAAGTCGAACTTCACGAACGAGCCTTCCTGCAACGCCAAACGATCGGCGACCGCCCAAAGCGCCGACGGATTCGAGCCGAGCCCGATATGGCTTGCGTACACTTCGATATTTTCCGCATTATCGAAATCGTCGTTGAGACACGTGTGCCAATTGACGATCCCGTCGGTGCGCGTGTAGATCGACGTCGTCGGAACGGGGAGTCGACCCGCGAGGCGCTCGAGTTCGCCCGGTGGCGTCGTTTCGATGCTCTCACCGGAGAAGAGTTTATAGAGTTCGTTTGCATTGGTGGCGCGGGCGTCACCGGAAAACGGGCTGCCGAGCGTGATGACTTGGCGAACCATCTCGGGATGCTCGAGCGCCATATCGCGGGCGTAAATGCCCCCGAGGCTCCAACCGACGACCGAAACCTTCCGTCCCGTTTTCGCAAAGATACGTCCGAGGAGATCCGCGAGCGCGGCGCGCTTCTTTTGCACGCCACCGAGATTGCGGCCGAGTTCCCAACCGTAACTATCGTATCCGAGAACGCGCAGGTAGCGGCGTAAGAACTCCGTCGAAACGTCGCCTGCGAGAAAGCCCGGCAAGACGAGGACCGGATGCCCATCGCCACGCGCGGCCTGCATCAAGGCCGGAAACGTCGCAATACCAAGACCGAACTCGGCAACCCAGCGCCATTCCGAAAGCAACAAGAGCGGCGAGGGCCGCTTCAAGCGCGGGTGCGGCGCCGAGGCGCTCTCGCCCGCGGGAGCGCTCGGAATCGGGGTTCCGAAGGTGGCATCCATCGATCGATTGGGCTCCGTAAGCTTCTGGTCGTTTTCGGGGTTCTTCCCATCGTTCTGCCCAGATGCTGACAAACTATTCGGTATCGCGCCCGGTTGCCCGTTTCGTCGCGGAGCGCATCAAACCACCGACGGTCTTGAGATACTGCTCCGACGCTTGCGGTATAGC
>JAYTXC010000145.1:0-11790 GCA_043743145.1 Rhodospirillales bacterium | reverse complement strand
GATCGGCGAGTCGAGATCGTCCCAGTGGTTTTTTTTGGCCACGCTGTGGCCGACGCGTCTAGAGCGAGAAGACGATGACGTCTCCGCCGAGTTGCGTATAGCTGCCGAGATCGAGTGCGGCATTAACCGCACCGAGACCGGCCGTCGGATTGGTCAACCCGGCCGCAAGACCGAGAGCTGCCCAGCCACCGACCCCGGAGAACACGGCCACATATTGCTTGCCATTGTGCGTGTACGTCATCGGGTTGCCGATGATGCCCGAGGGTACCTTGAACTTGTAGACTTCGGCGCCCGTCTTGGTATCGACGCCCTTAAAGAACCCGTCCATCGTGCCGTAGAACGACACGCCGCCCGCCGTCGTGAGCGTACCGCTCCATGCGGGGAATTTCTCCGGATTCGTCCAGACGATCTTTCCCTCGTTGGGATCCCACGCGATGACCGCGCCACGGTTTCCACCGGGGCCCGGGAACATCTTGACGATGGCACCGACGTACGGGAAGCCGGACTTATACTTCACAGCAAACGCTTTGTAGTCCATGCAATTGTGATTGGTCGGAACGATGAAGTATCCGGTCTGCGGATCGAACGATGCCGGCTGTTGATCTTTCGACCCCATCGCGGCCGGGCAGATGCCCTGAACGTTCACGCCGGCCTTCGGCGTTTTCGCAGCGACGACGTTGGGAATGCCCGTCGTCGTGTTGATGTCCGTCGCCCAGTTGACGGCGGGATCGAATTTCTTCGCAAGCAGCAATTTGCCCGTGCGACGATCGAGTTCGTATGCGAAACCGTTGCGGTCGAAGTGCACGAGCGCGGGCGTTTTCTGTCCGTGCACGTTGATGTCCGCGAGAATCATTTCGTTGACGCCGTCGTAATCCCACGCGTCGTGCGGCGTCATTTGGTACGCCCACTTCGCCATACCCGTGTCGGGGTTGCGCGCGAAGATCGTCATCGACCACTTGTTGTCGCCGGGACGTTGCGAAGGATTCCACGTGCCCGGATTACCGGTGCCGTAGTACAGCAAATTGAGTTCGGGATCGTACGAATACCAGCCCCACGTGGTGCCGCCGCCAACTTTCCATTGGTCGCCATTCCACGTCTTGGTGCCGGCATTTTTCGGTCCGGTGAATTCGGCGCCGATGCGAATGTCGCTATCGGGCCCCGCACTGTACGCGCGCCAGGCTTTCTTGCCGGTATTGAGGCTGTACGCCGTCAGGTAACCGCGGACGCCATATTCGCCGCCGGAAACACCGACGATGACTTTATCTCGTACGACGAGCGGTGCCGCGGTGAGCGTCTGGCCCGCTTCGGCATCGGAGTTCTTCGCGTTCCAGATCACGTGGCCGTTTTCGGCATTGAGCGCGATCACTTGCCCGTCGAGTGCGTCCACGATGATCTTGCCGTCGCCATAGGCGACGCCGCGATTCACGAGATCGCAACACGCGACGGAGACCGCAAACGGATCTTCCTTCGGCGTGTACTCCCACTTCGTGTGGTAGTCGTTAAGGTCGACTGCGAACACGTGGTTCGGATACGCCGATTCGAAGTACATCGTATCGCCGATCACGAGCGGTTGGCCCTCGTGGCCTCGCGTCGCGCCGGTCGACATCGTCCAAGCAACTTTAAGATTTTTCGCGTTCGCGGTCGTGATTTCGTTTAACGTTGAGTTGCGCGTATTGGCATAATTCAGGCTTGGCATCACCCACTGGGCGCTGTCCTGGCTCATGCTCGCGAGAGAGATCTTCTCTTGCGCAGTACCAGGTCTCAGCACGCCCACAACGCCGAGCGCAAGTGCGCCCACCGCGGCAACGCCGACATACAATCGCTTCATCCAAAAAACTCCTCGGAGGACGCACGACCGGGTACAGGCCGCAGCGTCCCCCTACGCTATCCTGGGAACGACTCAGATAAAAGTCGTCCATTCGGTCTACGTGAAAACTGCCTCTAGACACGCTCTCGCTTGATGAAAGGGAGTTCCACGGCCTCTCATAAATCTTACGGCGTAGGCTGTGTGCGCGTTCGCCGCCCGGCTTCCAGGGAGCCCAACGCCTCATGATCCAACGCGAAATCCGGCCTCACGTATCCCACGACGTCATATCGGTTGCCGCTGTCGCCGACCGCGAGACCTCGCTCGGCGCTTTGCTCGCGCTCATCGAGGATGACGACGGGCTCGTCGTGGCGGGCTCCGCATCATCGGCCCACGAGGCGCGACGCCTGCTCGAAGTCGAGCCGCTCGACGTCATCCTCGTCAACTTGCCGCTCTCGGCGCGCCCGCTCGCGGAAGGCATCGACTTTATTCGTTACGCGAAAGCGAAGCGCCCGAGCATCGGCATCGTTTCCCTCAAGCGCGACGTCGACGAACATTGCCTGCGTGCTGCCCTCGATGCGGGCGCAAACGCCTGCTGTATGGCGACCACGTCGCAGCACCGCCTGGCCCAAGCGATTCGCGCGGTTGCCGAAGGCGCGACCTGGCTCGATCCCGAGGTCTCGCGCATTCTCCTCCACCCGTTGCCGCCGCCCGCCGCCTTTGCGAAGCCCGTCGTTCCGCATCTCTCGCCGCGCGAACGCGAAATCTTACGGCTCCTCACTGACGGGTATACAAACGAAGAGATCGCCGACCGCCTGACGTGCGCTCCCGCAACGGTGAAGACGCACCTCCTCCACCTCTTCCGTAAACTCGGCGTCCGCGATCGGGTGAGCGCCGCCGTCACCGCGCTCCGCGGCGACCTCCTTTAGGAATCGAGCGCCCTATCCTCGTCTCCCTCATCGCCGCCGCGTTCGCTGCGACGTCTTCTCACGCCGTTGGCCCCGTGCCGAATACGACACCCGCGAGCACCGTGTCTCCGGCAGTTTCGCAGCCGACGACCTCGAAAAACATCGTCATCGTCGACGAAACCGGTCGGCGTCTCGAAGGCGTCGAAATCGTCGACACCGGTCTTCTCCCCACCGGAGAATTCGTCTCGATTCGCAAGCGCGGGTACGACACGCGCACCCTGCGCGGTCCCTTCGCCCCCGGCACGATCGTGCGGCTCATCCGCGTCTTGCCCGTCGTGGGCTCGGTCACCGTCGCGACCGGCGCCGAGAAAAATCTCCATTCCGTTCCGCTCGCCGCATCGGTGATCGACCGCACGACGATCGCACTCGCTCAGGCCAGCTCCGTCGATCGACTCCTACGCACGTTGCCTGGCTTCGATCGCACCCGGAGCAACAGCGCCTTCACCAATTACGGCCAATTGCGCGCATCGTTTTCCGGGGCGGGAAACGACCGCGGCACGGTCCTCGTCGACGGGACGCCCGCGCAAGATGGATTTGGCGGCCAAATCGATTGGCAGGCCTACCCGAGCGACGAAGTGCAGCGCGTCGAGCTCTTGCGCGGTGCGGGATCGGCACTTTACGGATCGGGCGCGATCGGCGGCGCCCTCGATCTCGCGACGTTCGCACCCCGAACGGGCGCAGGCGTCGCGACCGATGGAGCGCTCGCGTTCGGCTTCGGGACGAACGACGATCGACACACGAGCATCCAACTCCGCACGCCGATCGGGACGACCGTCGGTCTCTCGTTCTCCGGCGTTCAATCGCAACTCGCCTACGCCGATCTTCCGCCCGCCTTCGCATCGCCGATCGATCGAACGGCCGTGAGCACGAGCGGCGCGACGCATCTTCGCGCGCGTTTCGACGACGGAAAAACCCACGTCGATGCCGCCGCCATCGCTGCATCGGATCGACAAGACGAAGGGCGTCCGAATTACGCCTTCGATCGCACATTCCGTCAGATCGGCGCGAGTGCCACGCGATCGATCGGCGCGTTGCGCGCGCGCGTCTCGACCTTCGCGCGCGATACGACCGTCGTCAACCTCGCCGACGTCTTCCCCGCAAAACCCGGCACACCACGCTATGTCCAGCACGTGCCGACAACCGAGAACGGTTTCGCACTCGGGCTCGACGCTGTGCCGAGTTCGGCCCTCGACCTCTCGCTTTCGATCGACGACCGTCGCGTCGTCGGCACGAGCGAGCAGCTCGGCCCGACGGGTGCCCTCCAAGGCCGTGGTTCGGGCGCCGAATCGACGCGCGGAATCGGCGTGCAAGGCAACCTACGGTTCCGTCGCGGCGAACTGCTCGTGGGCGTTCGCGCCGATACGATTCGGTACGAAAATCTCTCGCTCGTAAACGTCACTGCGCCCGCGGTGATCGCGACGACGGCGGTCGCGCTTCGCGACGAAGGCGCGATCTCGCCGCGCGCGGCGCTACGGTACGATCTCTCGCCGTCGCTCGCACTACGCGTTTCGGGTGGGGGTGGCTTTCGCGCTCCCTATCTTAACGAATTGGTTCGGGGCTTTAACGTCGGAGCCGTCGTGATGGCGCCGAACCCCGCGCTCGTCCCCGAGCGCAGTCGCACGAGCGGCGCCGGGATCGACGCGCTCTTCGATCGCAGCCGCGGTCGCGCGACGTTCGATCTTTTTCAAACACACGTCGACGATGCGATCGCCTTCGCGACCGTTTCGCCCACACTCATGCAGCGCCGCAACATCGCACGCGTCCAAACCGACGGCGAGACGTTTGCGATCGCCGAGGCGATCGGTACGTGCACACGATTGCGCGCATCGGCCACGACGCAATACGCGCGCACGATCTCCGCACCAGGCGAGAGTGTCGGGAAACGCATCGCCTTCGTGCCCGAGCGCGCGGCGAATCTCGGCATCGACGCCACGGGCGCAGGCTCGCTCGCGGCTTCGCTCGACGTTTCGTACGTGGGGCAAACCTTCGCAGACGATCTCGAACGCCAGCCCCTCGGTGCCGCACTCCTCGTCGCCGCGACGTTACGCGCGACCACCGCTTCGGGCACATCGTTCTCGCTCGTCGGCGAGAATCTCACGCATCAGTCGTATCTCTCGAGCGTCGATCGTTTCGGACCGCCTTTGAGCGTGGCGCTCCGCATCGGCGTTCCCTTGGGACCCATGCCGGATCGCACGTCGACCTGCCGTCGCTAGACGATATCGAGCCCGATATCGAGTGCCGTCACGCTGTGCGTGAGCGCGCCGACGGAGATGACGTCGACGCCCGTCGACGCAATCGCCGAAACGGTCGCGAGCGAGACGCCGCCCGAAGCTTCGAGCGTCGCGCGGCCCCGCGCGCGCCGCACGGCTTCACGCAATTCGTCGAGCGCAAAGTTATCGAGTAGGATCGCATCCGCGCCACCGCACGCCAGAACGTCGTCGAGTTGCGCGAGCGTATCGACTTCGATTTCGACGCGCACCAAATGACCCGCACGCGCCCGCGCACCTGCGAGCGCGAACCCAACGCCCCCCGCGATCGCGATGTGGTTGTCTTTGATGAGGATCGCGTCGTCGAGCCGGAAGCGATGGTTGCTCCCACCGCCCGCACGGACCGCGTATTTCTGGAGCGCGCGTAAGCCGGGCAGCGTCTTGCGCGTCTCGCAGATACGCGCGTGCGTGCCGCGTACGGCGGCGACGTATTGCGCCGTCTCCGTCGCGATGCCACACAGATGCGAAAGAAAGTTTAGTGCCGTACGTTCGGCACCCAAGAGCGCGCGCGCATCGCAGGCGATCGTCGCGAGCGTCGTGCCGGAAGCGACGTGTTCGCCATCGCGCAGTTCCATCGCAAACGTCGCCGATGGATCGAGTAGCGAGAAGGTTGCGAGCGCGATTTCGAGCCCCGCGAGCGTTCCCGACGCGCGCGCGACGAGCGCCGCACGCGCGCGCGTTCCCGCGGGAATCGTCGCCTCCGACGTGATATCGCCGCCGAGACCGAGATCTTCGGCGAGAGCCGCGTGCAGGATCGGCTCGTAGATGGCACGTGGCAGCGACGCGAGGGCTCGCGTCGTCGTCATGCGGGTTGCGATGCGGGTAAATCGGCGAGGCTCGAATACGAGCGCTGCCCCGTTTCGCCGGCGCGCGCTGGGTAATCGCGACGCGCGTGGCTGCCTCGCGATTCGCACCGACGGCGCGCGGCATGCGCGATCAATCCGCCGACGAGCGCTGCGTCGCGAACGTCGCGATCGGGATGGCCTTCGCCGATCTCCGCAAGCGCGCGAACCGCGCGCGCGAGACCCACCTCGTCGCGCTCGACGCCCACGTCGTGATACATGATGTCGCGAATCGCGTCGATCGCGCGCGCATCGGGCACCACGCGAAACGCGTCGTCGACTTCGAACGAGACGAGCGCGCGGTCGTGTTCGCCGCGACCGCGCGCGTCGACCGCGACCGCATCCGCCGCGATTGCGCGCGCGATCCGTTCGGGGTAGACGACCGACTCGAGCAACGAATTACTCGCGAGACGATTCGCGCCATGGACGCCGCTCGCGGCAACCTCACCGCACGCGTAGAGCCCAGCAACCGACGTCCGACCCTCGAGATCGATCGCGACGCCGCCCATATGATAGTGCGCGGCAGCGACGACGGGAATCGTGGCCGTACGCGGATCGATCCCGAAGCGCGAGCACGACGCGAAGACGGTTGGAAAGCGTTCGGGAAAGCGCGCGCCCACCGCGCTGCGCGCATCGAGATACGCGTGGCCACCGCGTTGCGAGATCGCGAAGACGGCGCGCGCGACGACATCGCGCGGTGCCAATTCGAGCGCCGGATCGATGCCATCCATGAAACGCGCGCCCATTTCGTCGACGAGCCACGCGCCTTCACCACGTAACGCTTCCGTCACGAGCGGCAACGGATCGCTCGGCACGTCGAGTGCCGTCGGATGGAATTGAACGAACTCGAGATCGGCAAGCCGCGCACCGGCGCGCGCTGCAATCGCGATGCCCGTTCCGCGCGACGATGTCGGGTTGGTCGTGTAGCGGTAAAGTCCGCCGATCCCGCCCGTCGCGATCACGATCGCGGGCGCGTGCAACGTTGCGATCTCACCAGCGCGGTCGGCGACGACGAGCCCGCACGCGCGCTCGTTTGCAACGACGAGTTCGAGCGCTCGCGCGCCCTCGAACGCGATCACATGCGCGCAATCGCGCACCGCAACCGCGAGCGCCCGGACGAGTTCCGCCCCCGTCGCATCGCCGCCGGCTTTGAGAATCCGCCGACGCGAATGCGCGGCCTCGCGCCCGAGCGCGTAGTGTGCCGACGCGTCGAGATCGAAACGGACGCCGAGTTGTGCGACGCGCGCGATCGCGCCGGGTGCGTCGGCGGCGAGTCGTGCGGCGACCCTGGCCTCCACGAGCCCCGCACCCGCCGCGACCGTATCGGCCGCGTGGAGCATGGGCGAATCGTCAGCGCCAACGGCTGCCGCGATCCCGCCCTGCGCCCATGCCGACGACGTCGACTCACCGAGCGTCGCGTACGAGACCAGCGCCACGCGCCGCGGCACGGTCCCCACGGAGAAGCGCGAGATCTCGAGCGCGGCCATCATACCCGCGAGGCCGCCGCCGACGACGATCGCGTCGAAGGTTCGCTCCTGTACCATTATGCGGCGGCAACCGTATCGCGACGGATTTTCGTCATGCGTTCGACCGCGCGACGCGCGGGTTCGGCGATCGCGGCGTCGATCTCGATCTGCGGCGACATCGTTTCGAGCGCACGCATGATCTTCGGCAACGTGATCCGGCGCATGTGCGGGCAAAGATTACACGGCTGCATGAATTCGATTTCGGGGAACGCGTCGACGAGGTTGCCCGCCATCGAACACTCCGTGATCATCGCGACGCGCGCGGGTTTTGCAGCTTTGATGTAGTCGAGCATCGCCGTGGTCGAGCCGACAAAATCGGCTTCGGCACAGACGTCGGGCGGGCACTCGGGATGCGCGAGCACCGCGATTCCCGCATGCATCTCACGTAGCTCGCGTATTTCCGCCGCCGTAAACTTTTCGTGAACTTCGCAGTGGCCTTTCCACGAAACGATCTCGACCTTCGTTTTCGACGCGACGTATGCGGCGAGATATTCATCGGGCAAAAAAATCACTTTGGGAACGCCGAGCGATTCGACGACCGCGACCGCATTCGCCGACGTACAGCACACGTCAGATTCCGCTTTCACCGCAGCCGACGTATTGACGTATGTCACGACGGGTGCGCCCGGATGCCGCGCGCGGAGCGCCCGCACGTCGGCGGCCGTAATCGATTCCGCGAGCGAACACCCGGCCGCGAGGTCGGGCAGCAGCACCGTCTTTGTCGGGCTGAGCAACTTCGCGGTTTCGGCCATGAAGTGCACGCCACACATCACGATCGTATCGGCATCGGTCGCCGCCGCCGCCTGCGCGAGTGCGAGCGAATCGCCGACGATATCCGCGACGCAGCGATAGATCTCTTGCGTCTGATAATGATGCGCGAGGACGATGGCATTGCGCTCGCGCTTGAGCGTCTCGATCCGCGCCACGTACGGCGCGTAAAGTTCCCACTCAGCCCGGGTGACCGTCTTCGCGATGCCCGCGTAAAGATGGTCCGTCTGCGCCGCGACGTCGGGGGTGTAGGGAAGGTCCATGCGTTCGGGCGCTACGGTCATGCCACTTGTGACGCCACCTGGCAATGCACCGGTTTCGCTTCGGACGTCACGATTCGATAATTATAAGTGAAACGATCGTTTCATAAACCCTTAACGCTCGAGCGCATCGCCACGCGCTCGGGTTCGGCTGCCGTTGGGAGCGCGTGTTCGACCCGAGCGACGAGCGTGGCTGCGACCGCATAGGGATCGGTCGTCCCGGCGACCGTCGTGCTAACGAGCGATGCGATCTGCGCCTCGACGCGGCGCTCGAGATCGCCCATGACGAGCGCGCGAACGCGGTGCGCGAAGGCACTCGTGCGTTTGGCGACGAGACCGCCGCTCGCACGCAGATAGGCATCGTGACGTCCGATTGCCGCCCACAACTCGGCCGTGCCGATCCCTTCGCGCGCGCGCGTCGCGACGAGCTCGGGCACCCAGCCCGCGAAATGAAGCATCTCCATCATGCCGCGAATCTCGCGCTGCAATTGCAACGCCATCGGATGATCGGCTTTGTTTACCACAAAAATATCGGCGACTTCGAGGATGCCCGCTTTGAGGAGTTGCACGGAATCACCGCTGCCGGGCTGCATCGCCACGAGCGTCGTATCGGCGAGTTCGGCGATCTCGATTTCGGATTGTCCGACGCCGACCGTCTCGATGATCACGACGTCTTTGCCGAACGCGTCCATGAAGGCGACCGCATCGCCCGTCGCACCGGCGAGACCACCGAGGTGGCCGCGGCTCGCCATCGACCGAATGAAGACGTCGGCGTCGGTGAAGTGTTCCGTAAGCCGAATGCGGTCGCCCAAAATCGCGCCGTGCGAAAACGGCGAACTCGGATCGACCGAGACGACACCGACTGTCTTTCCCGCCGAACGCGCGATCGCCACGAGCGCGGAACAGAGTGTGGATTTCCCGACGCCCGGCGGCCCGGTGAGACCGATCGTCATCGCGTGCCCGGTGCGCGGGAAGAAGCGATGCATGAGTGCGGCGCCCTTCCCCGATTCCGCACGCGAGATGGCGCGTGCGAGCCCGCGAGGATTGCGCGCTTCGAACTGCTCGGCGATCTGCGCGTCGACATCGTTCATGCGCGCGCCCGTTCGCGGATCGCGGTGACGATGCCGCGCGTCGCGAGGGCGGCGAAGATCGTCGGCAACAGCGCGCAGACCAAGATCGTGAGCGAGAGCAAGCCGATTCCACCGCGACCGAACGCGGCGACGGTCAACGCCCAAAAGATGAGCGCGCAGAGCACGTTGCCGAAAATCATGAAGCCCAAGCGCGCGATCTCGGAGACCACCGCCCACTCACGCCGGTTGGGCGCGCGCTCCGTTACGGAATCGACGTACTTGCGCCGGTAAGCAAAATATTTATCGAGGAAATGATCGCGAAAGCCCGACACATCGTCCCGCTTTCGACACCGTTCCTCCCCGCCCCGGGACAAACGCGCCGCGCTCGCCAATTCCCCGGTGATGAATCAGCCCGGGTACCTTCGTTTCGCGGCCGTGCATAACGAGACGCTTGTTTTCGTCTGCGAAGACGATCTGTGGTCGGTCGCGCGGAGCGGCGGCGTCGCGCGGCGCCTCACGACGAGCTCCGGCGAAGTGGCGCTTCCGCGATTCTCTCCCGACGGTTCGCATCTCGCTTTCGTGGCACGCGAAGAAGGCAACCCCGAGGTGTACGTTATGCCCGCGGGTGGCGGCGTCGCACGGCGGCTCACGTTCTTAGGGAGCGACGCGTGCAGCGTCGTGGGTTGGTCGCCCGACGGCACCGAGATTTTTTTCTGCTCCGACGCCGGTTCCCCGTTTGCGAAAGAGACGCACGCATTCGCCGTTGCCATCGCGGGCGGCGCCGCGCGGCCGTTGCAACTCGGGCACGCGACCGCGTTCGCGCGCGACGCAGATGGCCGCTTCGTGATCGGGCGCAACAACGCCGATCCCGCACGTTGGAAGCGCTACCGCGGCGGCACCGCGGGCGATCTTTGGATCGATGCCGGCAACACGGGGGACTTCACGCGACTCATCACGCTGCCGGGAAATCCCGTGTGGCCGATGTGGGTCGGCGAGCGCGTCGCGTTCCTCTCCGATCACGAGGGCATCGGGAACATCTACAGCGTGCGGCCCGATGGTGGCGACCTGCGACGCCACACGCACGAAACCGAATACTTCGTCCGCTTCCCGTCGACCGACGGCACGACGATTGCGTATACCGTCGGCGCGACGGTCGCCCTCCTCGATGTCGCGACGGATACGATCGTGCGGCCGGCAATCGATACGCCATCGTCTGCGCCGCAACTCAGCCGCCGCTTCGTCGAGATCGACGACGGCCTCGAAGACTTCGCGCCGAGCCCCGATGGCACGGCACTCGCGCTCGTCTCGCGCGGCCGTCCCTTCACGATGGCGCTGTGGGAAGATGCCGTCTCCTCGCACGGCATCGGCAGCGCCGCGCGCTACCGTGCGGCGCAGTGGTTGCACGACGGCAAGCGCTTCGTTTGCGTGAGTGACGAAAGTGGCGCCGAGCGCCTCGAGGTTCGCGATGCTGCGAGTGAAGGCGCGCCGCTCTCCACGATCTCGGCCGACATCGGACGCGTGGTCGAACTCGCGGCCTCACCGACCGCCGACATCGTTGCCGTCGCAAATCATCGTCACGAACTCATTCTCGTCGATCTCGAAGACGGTCGCGCGCGCACGATCGATACGAGTCACGCGTCGCAGATGCACGATCTCGCGTTCTCACCCGACGGGCGCTGGCTCGCGTACTCGTGCGCCGTCGCACCCGATGCAGCGGCGGTGGCGAACCCCGATACGGCGATCCTGCGCATCGCAAAAGTCAAATCCGGCGCGGTTCACGACGTCACGCCACTCCTGCGCGTCGATCGAGCGCCCGCGTGGGATCCCGACGGAAAGTATCTCTATTTCATTTCGACGCGCGACTTCAATCCCGTCTACGATGCGTTGCAATTCGACTTGAGTTTTCCGCAGGCGTCACGGCCGTTTCTCGTGACGCTACGTGCGGACGTTCAGAATCCATTCGTGCCCAAGCCATCGCCCGTCCATAAAGATCGTAAAGACGATGACGATGGTGACGACGATCGCAAGAAAGCCGGCAAGACCCTCAAGATCGACATCGATTTCGATGGCATCGCGGGTCGCATTCTCGGATTCCCCGTCGACGAAGGCAAATACGAAGATCTCGTCGCCGCGCGCGGCCGCGTGCTCTTCACGCAGTTCCCGCTGCGCGGGATCAAACCCGAGGGCGCGTCGTGGAACGACGACGACGAAATGGGCACGTTGCTCGCGTACGATTTCGACCAACAACGCGTCGCCGCACTCGCGACCGAGGTTGGTGATATCCG
>JAYTXC010000144.1:0-4496 GCA_043743145.1 Rhodospirillales bacterium | reverse complement strand
TCTTCACGCTCGTGGGCCCAAATGTCATCCTCGGCCACAACTCGATGATCTTCATGATCGAATCGCAGATCGCGTACGTTCTCGACGCGTTGCGTCACTTGCGCAAGCGCGGCGCGCTCGCGTTCGACGTGTTGCCCGAGGTCCAACGGTCCTTTAACGACGAGATTCGCACGAAGACGAAAAAAACGGTGTGGCAGTCGGGCTGTCGTAGTTGGTATCTCGATAAAAACGGGCGTAACACGTCGCTCTGGCCCGGCTTCACGTTCGATTTTCGCAGGCGCACCCGGCGCATCGAGCCGAGTCGATACCGCTGGATCGGGCGATGATCGATACCGGAGCGGCGGTACGCGCGGCTGCGAATCGCATCGCCTCGGGGATCGTGCGAACGCCGACGGTCCGCTCGCGCGCGCTCTCGACTGCGTCGGGTGCCGACGTCTATTTCAAAACGGAAAATCGACAAACGACGGGCTCGTATAAAGAACGCGGTGCGCTCAATGCGATGCTGTTGCTGACGGACGCGCAGCGCGCGTGCGGCGTCATCACGATGTCCGCGGGGAATCACGGTCAGGCCGTGGCGTATCACGGAACGCGACTCGGTATCGCGACGACGGTCGTAATGCCGGAAACGACGCCGTTCCTCAAAGTGCGCCGAACCCGTGATTTCGGCGCCGACGTCGTGCTCTTCGGAGAGAGTTTCGATGACGCGGCGTTACACGCAAGCGAACTCGCCGCACACAGGGGTGCGACGATCGTGCATCCCTACGACGACGAGAACGTCATTATCGGTCAAGCAACCGCGACGCTCGAACTGCTCGAAGATGCGGGTTGTGAACTCGACGTCTTGCTCGTGCCCGTCGGCGGCGGTGGTCTCATCTCGGGCGCGACGCTCGCGGTCGGCGCGATCGGCGCGATCGGCGCGAAGACGGAGATCGTCGGCGTGCAATCGGCGTCGTACGCGGGAATCGCTGCCGCGCGCACGGGTGTTCCGGTGCGCGGCGGCCCGACGATTGCCGAGGGTATCGCCGTTCGATGCATCGGGGCGTTACCGTTACGCATGATTGCCGAACGCGTGCGCGAGGTAATCCTCGTCGATGAAGCCGCGATCGAGACGGCGATCGCGCGACTCCTCGAAGACGAAAAATTGGTGAGCGAAGGCGCTGGTGCCGCGGGCATCGCGGCGCTCGTCGCGCACGCGGATCGCTTTGCGGGGAAGCGCGTCGGCACGATCATCTGCGGCGGGAACATCGATCTCGGGATGCTCGCCTCGGTCATCGTGCGCCATCGCATGCGCTCGGGTCGCGTCGTGCGGATTCGCGTACACATGGTCGATCGTCCGGGCGAACTCGCGAGCGTGGCAATCGCGATCAGCGCGGCGGGGGCGAACGTGCTCGATGTCGCGCACCATCGCGTCTTCGGAAGCCTTTCGGCGAAGCACGCCGAGCTCGACGTCACGGTCGAAGTCGAACGTCCCGACGACCTCCCCGCGATTATGGCGGCGATCGCCGAACGTGGCTTCGAAGCAGACGTTGTTACGGAGTAGGGCGCGACGAACGCATGCTACGCGGCTGGATGCGAAAGTTTGTTCCCTAAGCAGAAGAGCGACTAAGGGGCGTCTAATAGGCGTTGCTTCCCGTGTAAGAGGATCTGTGTTATGACCGTTGCTTCCCGCCAAGCTGCGATCGATCGCTCGGCCGATGGCCGCCTCCATGCTATCGACCACGCGCCGGGCTCGCACCCGCGCATCGCGTACTTTTCGATGGAGATCGCGCTCGAAGCGGGTTTGCCGACGTATAGCGGCGGTCTCGGCATCCTCGCGGGTGACATGCTTCGGTCGGCGGCAGATCTCGGCGTGCCAATTGCAGGCGTCACGCTCGTCTACAAACACGGCTATTTCACGCAATCGCTCGATGCGAGCGGCCAACAGCATGAAGCGATCGACACCTGGGATCCTCGCGCGCGCACACATCTGCAGGAGCGCACGGTCGAAGTTCGCATCGAGGGCCGCACCGTTCGTATCGCGGCATGGCGATTCGATCTCACGAGCGCACTCGGGCACGTCGTCCCGGTCTATCTGCTCGATACCGATCTCGAGGGCAACGACCCACAAGATCGCGCCCTCACGGCCGCCCTTTACGGCGGCGATCATCGGTATCGCATCGCGCAAGAGATCGTGCTCGGATACGGTGGGTATGCGATGCTCGAGGCCCTCGGTCTCATCGACGGCATTGCGACGCTCCACATGAATGAAGGCCACGCAGCCTTCCTCGTGCCTGCGGCGATGGAAGCGCGTCTGCACGCGAACGGCCGCGATGTCCCGAGTGCCGACGACGTCGCTCAGATTCGCAAGCGGTTCGTCTTTACGACGCACACGCCCGTGCCCGCGGGGCACGACCGCTTCGATCGCGGCCTCACGGCTTCGTTGCTTGGGGAAGATCGCACGCGTTTGATCGAACGCCTCGGCGGCGTGCACGACGGTAGCGTCAATATGACGCAACTCGCGTTACGCGGCTCGCATTACATTAATGGCGTCGCGATGCGTCACGGGGAAGTCTCGCGCGAGATGTTCCCCGATGATACGGTTCACGCCATCACCAATGGGGTGCACGCGGGGCGCTGGACGTCGCCCGCATTCGCGACGCTCTTCGATCGACACATTCCGCAGTGGCGTTCCGATAATGGCTATCTCCGGCACGCGATCGGCGTGCCGCTCGAAGACGTTGCGGCCGCCCATCGCGCGGCCAAAGACGATCTTTTCGTGGAGATCAAACGTCGCACGCGGATCGATCTCGATCGCACGCGTTTTACGATCGGCTTCGCACGTCGCGCCGCGGAATATAAACGCGGCTATCTCGCTTTTACCGATCTCGATCGCTTGCGCGCGATTGCGGCGAAAGTGGGCCCACTGCAGTTCGTCTTTGCGGGGAAAGCGCATCCGCAAGACAACGACGGCAAAGCGGTCATTCGTCGGATTCACGAAGCCGCCGTCGCCCTCGGCAACGATCTGCGCGTGGTCTACCTCGAGAATTACGAAATCGCGCTCGCGCAGCGATTGATCGCGGGTGTCGATCTCTGGCTCAATACGCCGCGTCCGCCGCTCGAAGCCTCGGGCACGAGTGGGATGAAAGCCGCGCTCAACGGCGTGCCGAGCCTCTCGACACTCGACGGCTGGTGGGTCGAAGGGTGTATCGAAGGCCAGACCGGTTGGGAGATCGCGAGCGATCCGAAATTATTCGGTGATGAAGCAAATGCGAGCGACGCCGCGAGTCTCTACGACAAGCTCGAGCGCACGATCGTACCGCTGTTTTACAATGATCCGGACGGCTACGCGCGCGTGATGCGCGGTTCGATCGCGTTCAACGCGTCGTATTTTAATACGCAACGTTCCGTCGAACAATACTCACGCAGCGCCTATCGGCGATGACCTACGAGTACGAGGTCGTCCTTTACGGCTCGAATCGTACGCGCCCGGAGATGAGCGCCGAGTTGACCGCGCGCGGCCGCGACGGCTGGCGCGTCGTCTCGGGCAACCGCACCGACGACGGCAGCTGGGCCTTCGTGCTCGAACGCGCTTGCCTTCCGAGCCCGGCGTAACGTCGAAAACGTCGGCGCCGCCGCCCGAGAACGGCTTCCTTGCCTCACGCCGATGATGTCGTGGCTCCAAAGATCGGGATCGCGTGCGCCGGTGCAAGGGCTGCGCCACCCGGCCGCGTTCATGCTCTACACGCGATCGCTGCAGTCGACCCGTTTCGCGTGCGACCACATCGAGGCGTGCGGGATCGACGGCGATATCGATGCGGTCGAGCGTCGCACCGCGAGCGTCGTAGCGTTCGCATCGCGAACCAATGGCCCGGGTACGCGCTCCCGCGGATCGATGCCCCGCGGCAACGCGGCGAGCAGATCTCCACCGCGAACGCGGAGGACCTCACGATCAAACGCGAACGCACGGCCGCGACGCCGTCGCGCGTCGAGGGCACGTGCGATCGTGCTGGCGGCGCGCAGCCCGTTACGACGAAAATGCCGGAACACGAGGGCGTCGAAGATCATGCCTCGTGCTTAATCGGAAATCAATGATGACGCCTTTGCGTCATTATCGCTCGCGGCTCGCGGGATGAATGTTCTTCGCGCCATCGGGCGCTGGATCGTGCTGGTTCTCGCCGTCGTGGCATTCATCGTCGAAGTGCTCGGCACGCTACCCGCACCGACGCTCCCGATGCTCGCATTTGCCGTTGCCGTGCCGGAAGTCGCTGGTCGCGCGCTCGTCATCGCGATCGTGCTCGTCGTCGTGGTCGCGCTCGCATTACGCGGTCGCATGCGCGTTATTGGAACGATGTGTGCGGCCGTCGCGTGCGTGCTCGCGCTCGTTCCGCTCGTCCAATATCCGCAGGCCAATGCAAAGGCGCAAGCGGAGATCGCTCCATTCGAAGATGGCCTCGGGGCCGCGAAAGCGCCGATAGCGAGCGACGCCGATATCCGTGTCGAACACGATCTTCCCGTTC
>JAYTXC010000143.1:0-33227 GCA_043743145.1 Rhodospirillales bacterium | reverse complement strand
AACTGAGCTTGTATCGGTTCACCGGACACACATCCTGAGCCGGAGAATACCGGCCGCGAGGTGTCATGGGAAGAAAAGATCGTCGTACATTCAGCGAAGAATACAGGCTTGACGCGGTTCGGCGGGTAGAGGCGGGCGATCGTCCCCTCGCAGAAGTTGCCAAGGAACTTGGGCTTGCCGCTTCGCTGCTGCAGAACTGGCGTCGCAAGTACCGCGACCAGGAGAAACTCGGCGGCAATCATCCAGCCGTCTCGCTTGAAGAAGAAAATCGTCGGCTCCGGCGCGAGAACGCGATGCTTCGCGAGGATCGAGAGATCCTAAAAAAAGCAAGCACGTTCTTTGCGAAAGAGCTTCGGTGAAATACGCGTTCATCGATGAGCAAAGAACGAATCATCGCGTGCGCCGCATGTGCGAACTCCTGCATGTCTCGGCTGCCGGCTATTACGAATGGCGCGGTCGCCCGTTAAGCGCACGTTCCGACAAAGATGTGAAACTTGCAGCAGAGATTGCGATCGTCTACAATTCGAGTCGTCGCACCTACGGGCGACCGCGCATTCATGCGAAGCTCGCGAAGCTTGGCCATCGCGTCGGCCCAAAACGCGTTGCAAGGCTCATGAAATCACTGCAAATCGCCGGTATTCGCCGACGACAATTCCGAATGACGACGCAATCGCAGCACGACCTCCCGATCGCTCCGAACGTGCTTGCACGCGTCTTTGATGTCAAGGCAATCGGCGGGCCCAATCGCGTGTGGGCGGGCGACATTACGTACCTCCAAACCAAAGAAGGCTGGCTCTATCTTGCCGTCGTCATCGATCTGTTTTCTCGGCGGGTCGTTGGTTGGTCGATGAGCGCCTCGATGCAAACCAAACTCGTGAGCGACGCGCTGCGATCGGCGATGCAAGATCGAAATCCTAGCCACGGCCTCATCTTTCATTCTGACCGCGGCAGTCAATATGCGAGTGCGGAATTTCGCGGGCTACTTGTTACACACGGCATGACCGCAAGTATGAGCCGAACGGGCGAATGCTGGGATAACGCGGTTGTCGAAAGCTTCTTTGGTAGCATGAAAGCGGAGCTGGGCGATCCGATTTGGGAGACGCGCCGACTTGCACGGGCCGCGATCTTCGATTACATCGAGACCTGGTACAACCGCCATCGTCTTCACTCAACCCTCAACTATACGAGTCCAGAACTGTTCGAGTCGCAGCTGCCGATTGCAGCGTAGTAGTGTGTCCGGTAAACTGGTGCAGGCTCAAACTGCATCCGCGTCGGCGACTTGTTTAGCTTTTTGTTGAGCCGTGGCAATGGCGCTTGCCCCTGCGCTGCGCCGCTTGCGCCATACATACGGCCGAACCGGACTGGGCAAATTCAACCATTGCGGGTCGGCACCTTTAGACGTGCCACCGAGATCATGTAAGAGCCGGTACCCGATCCCAGGAGGCTAAGGAGCAGCTCGATGCCGAGGGCAGCTGCAAGGCCGGCAATGATCGCAGCCCATGAAATTCGACGAGCCAACGGGACCGGGATGGCCGAACTCCCAAGTGACCCATCCATAAAGTAAATCGTCGACTCATAAACCGTTCGGAAATCTGTAAAGGCCAAACCGTACCGAACGACGAGACGGAAGGCTCGGATCGGTCGCGTCGAATTCGCGGCGTCGTACGCGGATAGCGGTAAAGCGACCACATCAAAGCGTTTCGCTCTACGACGCGAAGGGCACGGCTCATCGTGTGGACGGATACGTGGCCAGGTACGTTTTCATGAATCAGAAGATCGCTTCGGGTGAAGACGAGAGTCCGATGCTGCCGGATGGCGCCGATGCCGTCGTCTCGTTTACAAACCAGCGCTTTGTGGTAAGTTCGCCCGATTTCCGATTCCCCCGCAATTCGTCGTCGCGCCCGAGGTAAAATTTAAGCGACGCGTCGGCGGCGAAGGCGACGGTGTTCCTGGAGCACTCGCCGTCGTGCTGGGGGCCGGAGCCGGACTGCCCGTGACCGGCGCACCCGACGTTGCGGGCGACGCGATTACTGCCGGCGTGGGCGTATCGGGGAGCGGCGACGTTCCCGGTGTAGGCGACGCGAGCGGCGACTCGACGTGTAGCGCCGGAAAGCCCTGTGCGATGCGTAGGCGTGCGAGGTGGCCGTCGTGCGTCGCTCCAAACGACGCGTCCACGTAACGAAACGTCGCGTTTGCGCGGGCGCGCGCGACCGGCGTTTGAATCACAGCGTAGAGCTGGGCGAGGTGGAACGCCGTCGGAGCCAACCACGTATCGAGAGGATAGCGCCCGGACCACACATGGAGAGCTGTTTCAACGTCACCCGCATCGTGCAGCAGATCGTCATCGCTCTCCGAACGCGCGTGGTAACGCCGTCCGAGAACGTCGATTCGCATCCGGATCGCGAGTCCGCTCATCCGTAACGGCCCGAAGTATTCATCGGCGGGGGCAAGTTTCGCAAGCTCCCGCGAGGCATGCGATTTCGCAGGGTGCGCCGGCTTTATGCCGGTCGCCTGCGGTTCTGGTGATGGCGACGTAGCGAGCACCGCCACGAGCAACATGATTGATATCATGCGACATGCCTACCCAAACGAACGACGAAACGCGTCGCGATCACCTCTGGCGGGTATAGCGCACAATCATGAAAACGATAAAGGTAGATTCGACGAGCGTCGCTCCCGATGCCGATGGGCAGATCATCTTAGTGGCGGGCGAACGCAGCGCGATGCGGATGTGGCGCGACGAGCTCCCCGGGGCGGCAAAACCAGCGACGACGCGCTCTTATGAGACCGTCGGCTACGTGTTGCGCGGGCGCGCCATCCTGCATATCGAGGATCAGAAAATCGCCCTCGGCGTCGGAGACTCGTGGCTCGTTCCCGCGAACGTATCGCATACCTATGAAATTCTCGAGACCTTCAGCGCCGTCGAGGCGATCTCGCCGCCGCCTCGCTAGGCGACGAACCGGCCCGTGCGACGACGGTCCCGCGATGACGTCCGAGGTACGAGATGACGCAGGTAGCGCCGCGAAAGCCTTCGTCGCTCGACGTAGGCGCTTGGCGTGACAAGCGTCGCACGGCTCAAAGAGACCTCACATGTGCCGTTGCGCTCGCACGGCAGCCTATCGTTAAACCGGGCGCTGATGGCAGCCGGTCTAGTCGACCGCGTCCATGTTTCAATTTTACCAGTTATTACTAGTCATACGGAGAAGCCAGTCTTCCAAGGCGCATCCGACTTTGATCTCGAGCTGATCGAGAATCGGACGCTCGACGGCCACACGCAAGAACTCATCTATCGGCCCATCCTGCATGGCTTGAGTCCGTTCGTGCATCCAACTCCGTCAAGGGGCTAATCCGTCGAGCAACTGGCGGGCTTGCACACCGGTCGGGCGAGCATCGCCTTCGATATTGGCGACCGAATCAACCAAGACACGTTCGGTAAGCTTGCGAAGGGCTTACGCTTTCGAATTCCAGGGTTAGTCGACCGCAAGATTGCCCGAATCTTTGATCTTGTGAATCTCGCGAATTTCGCTTTGACCAACACTATAAATTGCGCGGTGCGATCTCCCTCGTCGAGAACCGCGCTTTTGTCGCGACGTTGTCAGGTGCCGAGGTAATCGCCTATCTCGCAAGTCCGGCTGCGAGTTACATCAATGGCGTGTGTCTCGATGTCGACGGTGGATGGAGCGCCTGAAAAAAAAGCTCGCGCTGCCAGACCTCCGACAACGACCACATGATCCCGGCGTGTACATCAGGAACGAAGAAATCACGCCTGTCAAACATCAAGACGAATGCAAACCAAGGATGTCCTCTGCCATGTGTGATCCGAAGCCAGGCACATCCCAAATTCTGATCGTCGGCGCTGGTCCAACGGGCTTAGTTCTCGCGCTCTCACTTGCCCGACGCGGGGTGGCGTTTCGCATCGTCGCGGCAAATAGTGGCCCCGGTACACAGTCGCGTGCCATGGCCGTTCACGCGCGAACGCTCGAGTTCTACCGGCAATTTGGTTTCGCAGACGACGTCGTCAATGCTGGCATCGTCGCCGATCAGGTTCATTTGCGGCGACATGGATTGGACGGCAAAGAGCATGAGGCGGCGACCTTCCGACTACGCGACATGGGCGACGGCATCAGCCCGTACCCGTACATGTTGACGTATCCGCAAGACGATCACGAGCGTCTCCTCGTGGCGAAGCTCAAGTTGCTCTCGATTCATATCGAATGGCAAACGACGCTCGTGCATTTCACGCAGACCGTCGACGGCGTGACCGCGACGCTCGACAAGAATGGCGTCACCGAAACGATCGATATCGCTTGGCTCATTGGGTGCGACGGCGCGCGGAGCGTCGTTCGTCAGACGCTCAACATCGGCTTCGCGGGCGGCACGTACGAACAACTCTTCTATGTCGCCGACGTGAAGATCGCGGGCAATTTCGATACCGCCCTCCATGTCAATCTCGGTCAGCACAGTTTCGCAATCATGATGCCGGTGAGATCGCGCGGCATGCAACGTCTGATCGGCCTGATCCCAACCGTATTGGAGAAGAAGATCGACGTGACATTCGACGATCTCCGCGGCGACGTCGAGCCGTTGATCGGCGCCAAGGTCGAGCACGTAAACTGGTTTTCGACATATCGCGTTCACCATCGCGTCGCCGAGCATCTCCGTATGGGGCGCGCGTTTCTCGCGGGCGACGCCGGCCACATTCATAGTCCGACGGGCGGTCAGGGCATGAACACCGGCATCGGCGACGCGATCAATCTTGGCTGGAAATTAGCCGATGTGATGCGCGGTCGCGCATCGCCGGCCATCCTCGATACCTACGAGGCTGAGCGCTTACCGTTTGCAAAGCGTCTGGTCGCGACGACGGACCGAGCTTTCGAGGCCATCATCTCCGGAGGTCTAAAAGGAGAACTCGTTCGCAACTGGCTGGTGCCCGCGGTCATCAATATCGCGACGCGTTTGCCCGCCACGAAGCATCAGGCGTTTCGCACGGTGTCGCAGACGGCAATCGGCTATCGCGATAGTGCGCTCAGCGAAGGCGAGGCCGGTCTCCATGGCGGCGATCGGTTGCCGTGGATGAAGCCGCACGATAGCGATGAAGATAATTTTAAGCCGCTACAGTCGCTCGATTGGCAAGTTCATGTCTATGGTCGGCCCGAAGTTGGGCTCGATGAGGCGTGTGCGAAGCTTTGCGTGATGCTGCACGTCGCACCATGGAGCAACGGTGCGCGAAACGTAGGTCTTCTGCGAGATGCTGCGTATCTCGTCCGGCCCGATGGCTATATCGCCCTTGCCGCGCACGCGGATCGCACGATCAAGCTCAAAGGCTATATGACGCGGCTAGGTCTGAACTTCGGTTAATTCGCAAATACGGGGATGGCCCATGCCTCAGCGCAACGGGGAACTGATGAGAGAGCTTATCTTTTCGATGTCCATATCGATTGACGGCTTTGTAAGCGGCCCGAATGGCGAGACGCAGTGGATGTTCAGCGGCGACCAAGAAGCGAAGGATTGGAAAGTCGAGATTGCTTCGAACGCAAGCCTGCACATGATGGGTCGTCGCACGTTTCGTACTATGGCCGCGTATTGGCCGACTTCGACCGACGTGTTCGCGCCGGCGATGAACCAAATATCCAAGGCTGTCTTCTCAAGCCAAGGACCCGCGATCCTCGAGGCCGCTCGCGTAAACGCGAAACCAGGCTCGGTTACGAAGTTGCAACCAGGTGGTGAAAGTTGGGCAGATGCCTACGTGGCGAGCGGCGACCTCATCGCAGAGGTCACGAAGCTCAAGGCGCAAAGCGGCAAACCGCTGATCGCGCATGGCGGAGCCAGCTTCGCCCGCAGTCTCATCGTACAGGGACTCGTCGACCAGTATGCCTTGATGATGCATCCGATTGCGCTCGGCAAAGGTCTCTCGATATTCGCCGACCTTGCCATGCCGAGGCCGCTCAAACTCGTAAGTTCCAAGGCTTTTCTATTGGGCTCCGTGGCGCAAATGTATCGGCCGGCTTGAGCGCCCCGCGAAACGCGGTGCCGCTGGCGCTCGTTCAAGCCTGCGGCGCAACGACGATAAACCCGCCTTGATAGGCCCGTAAAACGCCGAGATCCACGAGTCTTACGATCGCATCTCGCGTTTCATCGAGATGCGCACCGGCGACGACCCCTTCGCTCGCGAGTGCTTCATCGGCGAGTACCAAAAGCGTATCTTCGCTAAACGATGGCGTCTCCGCAATCGCAACGGTTTTCGCGAGCATCACTTGTGTCTGCCACACGGCATGTGCGAGTCGCTGTGCGATAACCGCCACGCGTTTTCGGCGCACGTGTTGCCGCTCCCAAAGCAGCGACCGAATCGCCGATTCCACACGCCCCGCCTCGATCGCCGGACGCAGCTCATCGGGACCGATCGCATGCGTGACGGCGGTAACCAAATCGTCGACCGTCCACAGCGCGACGTCGTGCTTGCGTAATTCATCATCGAGTGAGGCGTCGTTCCCAAACGCAGGTCCAATCAAAATCGATTTCGTCGCTTCCGCTGCCGCGCGAAACTTCGCTGGCTCTTCCGGCCGCGGATTCGCGACGATCCCACCGGGGCTCGCCGTTTTGCATTCCACGGTGACGCGATACCCCGCCACGCCGAGTGGCGCCGCGAGGACCCCATCGGGTTGCCCTTCACCGCCAAGATGTGTCGCAACAAACCCGAGCGCCGCAAACGCATCGCACACCGCGATCTCAAATGCTGCCGGATCGCCACCAATCGAGGTCGTCTGCAATCGTTCCGTCAACGACGCAACATCCGCATCCGCAATCCACCGCGGCATATTCGGCAAGACGATATCCGGCCACGTATCGACCGGTCCGCTCAACCGGAACGAAGCGGTTCCCGTGACCTGCACGAACTCAGGTGACCGCCCCGCCCCGATCGTGCGCACCACATATTCATGCAACGCCGTGTAGACGTATTTGCGCGTCGTGCTCTCGGGAAGAAGCCCGCGCGCGCGTCCTTGCGCGAGGATGTCATCGGCGTCGTGCGTCTTTCCGTCGGCAAGCACCGCAAGCGCCGCCGCGATGATGAAATTCCTCGGCGCGGCCTCCATCGCCGTAACGATCACGGTGCGTACGGGTACGGCCGCTCCACGATCGCCAAAGAGCTGCTGCTCGATGCGCGTGCGCTCATGTGCGAAGACGTCGCCAAAGAGCCGCAGATACTCCGCAAACCCGCCCTCGGTTACTTCCCCGTTGCGGACTTTTCCGAGATCTTTCCACGCGACCGGCAACGAGACTTCGAGCGACGGCGTGCCGCGCAGCGCGTACGGAAGTAGCGTTCCCATCCCCGGATGATTGGACTTCGTGCCGAGATAGATTCGATCGCCGCGATCGGCCCGCAACGGCGCGACGGTGAAATGTTGTGAATCGCTTTCCGCGATGCCCGCCGCAAACCCATGTAGCCACGGTGCGACGCGATCGTATCCCGGCGCATCCGCAAACGGTATCCAAAGCGTCAGTCCACGAAACCCATCGAGCACGACGATCGCATCGAGTCCCTCCGCCTTTAACAATTCACGCACGACATGCGCGCCGGCAAATACCGCATCTTCGGTCACCGACCCATGTGGTGAGAGTACCAGCCGCGCAAACGCCACGCGGTCCGGATCGTCGAGTGTGGGCCCCCAACCATCGAGTTCCACCGCAAAGTGCGCCGCGCACACCCACGACACGTTATGCGCGTTGAGCTTCACATACGGATGCACGCCCGTCGATGTTTGCACAAGCACGGTCTCGATCGTCGTGGGCAATACATCGAATGACTTGTGAAAGACGGGAACTCCGGCCCAGCCGGTGGGAAAACTCACGGCGATCAGCGGTGTCCCGCCAAAGTGCTTCTCGAGCCACGGCATCGCGCGGCGGTAATGTGCGCGAATACGGTGATGTTCGGGCACTGAAATGAGCTCGAGTTCGGAACGCTCTGACATCACGGGAGAAGTTCAATGTAGTGATAAGAAGAAGCTTTTTCCAACAGCATTATCATTTGCGTCGTTACCATCGCGCTGTTTGCCGCATTCTTACCACAATTCGTTAGGAAATCAAAAAAAGAAGAAGTCGCCATCGCCCAGCAAACGGGTTCGTAAAGCACCGACCTATCAAACGACTTCGACAGTTTGGTGCCTCAACCTATCCTTGATTACAAGGCAAATAAACAAGAAAGTGTTGTCATCGTTAATGCTTCGGTCGCTGCGCGCTACGAATTCCCGACACAACATCACGTAAGGACCTCATGTCACAACGTAAGTCGAGAAAGCCCGGCGCTGCAACCGGGACGACGACCGGCGGAACCGCGTGCGCAAGCACAAGAGCTTCTCAAGGGGCGTGCCGTCAATCTATTCCACGACGCACGGTTTCGTCAAGGAGAGCGTTGCTTTACTCAAACGGCCGCTGAAATTGCGTCAGCACCCACAATGCCAGGAGTGCCACGCTAAGCAGCGCTTGCACTCCGGCGACGCGACGCACCCAACCAATGGCCTCGAGCGTGTAATCGCGATCCTGCAAGCGCCGAATCCAGTCTCCGGGCGTGAACATCTCGAAGCCGATGTTTACCGCTGAGAGAAGAGAGAAGTACATGGCCGGTCGCAGTGCGTTGCGCCACTTCTGCGCTCCGACGATGACGATTCTGCGCTCTTGCTCGAGCGTCGGATCACCCGATGTTTCCGCGATACGGTCAGCTGGAAAGACCTGATAGATGCCGCTGTTCTCAATGCGATCGGTCGCCACGGCTTCCGATTCGTTCGACGCACGAACGATCGCCCACGTATACACCAGGGTGAAGAACGACCAGAGCACCAGAATCTCGACCAACGCAAGCCACGGGTACATTCCGTAGCCGGTCGTCCAGTTAAAAGCGATCGTGCTCCCGGCTCCCACGAGGCCTGCAAAGATGACGGCGACCCCGTTTTCAGACGCACTCGATGTGGGTGTTGTATCGGATTCCAGAGCCGTGGCGGGCGCCGCGGTCGTTAGCGCGGCCGGTGTGCGAAGCGGAGCTGCGTTTGCTTTACCGCTCTCCGGTCGCGATCGCATCACGCCGATCTTCTCCTTAGCGCGAGACCACATCGCGCTCCAAAACGAAGACGGCAGCGACGTGAGCAGCACGCGCGCACGGGTAAGTCGTTCCGACGCCTTCGCGTGTTCGATCGCGTACGTGACTTGCCGCTCCTCTTCGCGCAGACCGGCGTTTTGCAGCAGTTTCCGCAACTGCACGAGTCCGACTTCGTCACGCGCGGACGGCACCTGTACGGTCGCAAGTCCTCTGATGCCCGCAACGTAGGGGTTGGGTGGTTCGGAATTTGGGGCGTAGATGGCGCCCGTGAGATCGGCGTTGGCAAGTTTTGCGCCGTTTAGGTTCGCGTGGACGAGGTTCGCGTCGCTCAGGTTCGCGTGGACGAGGTTCGCGTAGCTCAGGTTCGCGTTGCACAGGTTCGCGTGGGACAGGTTCGCGTCGCCGAGGTCTGCATGGGACAGGTTCGCGCTTCCCACGTCCGCGCCGTTGAGGTTCGCGTTGTTCAGGGCCGCGCGGCTCAGGTTCGCGTCTGACAGTTGCGCGCCACTCAGGTTCGCGTGGAAGAGTACCGCGCGGCTCAGGTTCGCTTCTGACAAACGCGCGCCACTCAGGTTCGCTTGAAGGCGAGCGCTGCTCAGGTTCGCGCCGCTCAGGTTCGCGCCGCTCAGGTTCGCGTCGAGCAGGTCCGCGCGACTCAGGTTCGCGTTGCTCAGGTTCGCGCGGACCAGATACGCGTCGTTTAGGTGCACATCGCGCAGGTCTGCATTGCAGAGATTGGCCTTTGCTGGATGGCTCCGAGCTTCACGCTCCCAATCTGGGTATGCTGGCTTTTGAAAGATCAGGAACGAATAATCGACCGCCACCTGATTTCCGTTTAACCAGCCGAAGTGCCGAGCGACGATGTGTTTCAGTTCAGGAAGTCCGTCCTTTGCGTGCTGGTCCATCGGCCTCCATGTCGGCAATCCAGCCTTATCGAGACGATGAGGACAGATCCCAAACAAGAGCGGCACATCGACGCCATGAGCCACATTTCTGAGACCGAACCGTAGCTGCGCCCCGACGTGATCGGGAACCGCAATTCCGAGACCGACGAACAAACTCAGCGCAACGAGCAGCCTGACTTGCCCCCGCACTCTGCTCATGCTCAAGTGGTCTCGAGCGGATTCGGCAAAGCCTTCATGTCGAAGACGGCAAGCCAAGGCTTTGACGAAACGAATTGAGCGCAATAGGAGCATGTGCGATCTCGCCCTCGCCAGCGTCGCAATCAGAAGTTTTATAATCTCGGCTTTTTTTGCGCAAAGTTACGTCGTTTTAATCGATCAGAAAAATCGAAGCAAGATGGGCCCATATTTCTATACGGTGTATCACCAGTTGTTAAAAAACGGTATAGTCGCCATCGCTCAGCAAACGGATTCGTAAAGCACCGATAATGTATACATTCGGCGCTGCGAGTCGGCAACCTCGCCGCAATCTTTGCATACAATTTGGCGCGGCGCGGCCTACTGCTGCGTTGCGCGTTAATCAGTGCGCGATAGTGACGGTGGTGTTCGTATTGGGATACGAAACAACGCTCTCCAAACGTCCGGCCCTCTGCCCTGGGACAAGATCTCTCCGGTCGCTTTAAGTGTACTCAATCTCCGCGAGACAGAACATCATTGACCACGAACACGAAATGCAAGAGAGTTTGTTGAGCCGCTGTATGGTCAAACTGCATCAACGTGAGTGTGTCACGGCCCTTCGCGCCGTATTTGAAATAAGGCAGGGGGGCGGCTAGATGGGATGCCGGCGTCCTGATCGCTAGCGGCGTTGCAGCAGGGTATTCGCTAGTGTCCTGAACCAAAAAATCGAGCAGTGCTTGATTAAAAAATCTTCGGTCTTGCATGGGTGCACCATGGGATACGCCCGGCAAAATTAGCTCATACGCCCCTGGAATCACTGAGGACATATAATCCGTGTGACTGCGTTTGATAAATTGCTCGTGATCGCCATCGACGATCCAAATCGGAACGGGAATCGCGATCAACTGTTCACCAATAAAGTGTGGCTGCGTGCACCACATGTGCGCCAATTGCTTGCTCACCACCGCGGAGTCGTCCGGCGTCGGCGAAAGGGTATGGTACTCGCGTCGGATTCAAAGAAAGAATGCGCGTCCTGTCGCGCTTGGCGCAGAGTCATAAAATGTGGCCGGACTCGAATTTCCAGCAAAAGCAAACAGCCGGGTCACGCGTTCCGGGTGGTTCACCGCAATGTCGAGTCCAATCTTTGCGCCATCGCTCGCTCGAACGAAGGCCGCTTTGCGTACTCGAAAGTAGTCCATCAGCGCGGTGACATCTGAGGCCATCAAATGATAGCTAAGCGGCTTATTGTTACGCGAACTGCGCCCTTGAAGGAAGGCAACACTTATTGCCTGCCTACTTGGCCTTTCATCGCCTCGAAGATTTTTGCGGAATCGAAGCCAATTCCGTTCTTAAAAACTACTTCGACGTGCTCGACGTCTGCAATATTGAGAGACGGATTGCCGTCTATAAGCACTAAGTCGGCGTTCTTCCCGATCGCAATCGTGCCGACGGTGTTGAGCCGTCCTTCGAACTGCGCGCCATTTGATGTCGCAATCTTGATCGCTTCCTCGGGCGTAAAACCAGCCTCCACAAGTAGCTCCAGACCGCGCTGATCACCGAGCCCAGCGACTGTACCACCGTATCCGGTCGGGTCGCTACCGGCCATAAGCAGACCGCCCGCCTTCACGAAATCGCGCTCGAATTGCATTTCTTTTTTCAAGACTAGTGAATCAGATGGGTCTTTCTGCGCCAGCAAGTCGTTGCGCGCCGCAAGATAATCAAGACGTGCCTGAGCATCGAGCAGATCCAGCATTCGCTGTTGTGGTGGAAAGCGCTTGGGCGCGTATGTTTCGATAATTCCAAGGGTCGATGTGATCGCTACGTGATGGTCGACAAGTTCGCGGATAAGCTTTTGCACCGGCGTACTTTCGACGTCAAGCTTAGCTAGGGTTTCGTACTGTACCTTACCAGACGGACACTCGTCGGTTTTCTTTCCGGGAACGAAATCGGTCGCCACTTGGAGACCGTGCTCAAGGCTGTCAATGCCCATCTCAACAGCTTCATGAAACGTCACGGCGCAAAGATGTCCCGCGACCTTGAGACCGCGTTTGTGCGCCGCCTCGATGAGCGCACGGAGCGACGAGCGCGTCGCAAATGCGTGCGCCTTGAATGACGTAATGCCGACGTTGGCAAAATAGTTGACCATCTCCGTCACTTCTTCAGGAGAACGCGGAATGCTCATGGTGGCCTTAGAACCTGGGCCGGATACATACGGACCGGAAACGTCGATGTTCGGTCCCAGAGCGCGACCCGCGTCAATCTCACGTTTTGTGTTGAGATCCGCATACGGTTCGACACTTCCAGTCGTGCGGATCGTAGTCACGCCGGCTGCCAGGTAAAGCCGTGGAAAACCGGCGTACATCATGTGAATGGCAGCTGGAGTTCCGACAATGTAGAACATGTGATCGTGCATGCCGACGAGTCCTGGGATAAGCGTCTTCGTCGTCCCGTCAACGATCGTCGCCCCAGCAGGAACTGAAATTATCGACGCGCTGCCGATCGTCGCAATTTTTCCTCGGTTAATTACGACCGTCTGATCGACAAGTGCGGGTGTACCCGTGCCATCGATCACCCGCACGTGCGTAATCGCGATGACGGGCTTGCCAAATTTTACGAATTTCTGCACGTCGGATCCGAGTTCGGGCACGACTGGATCCGCGAGGACAGCAGAAGCAACCGCTAGCATAACGACGATCGATGAACCGATAGAAAGAGCGCGCGACATGCATTCTCCTTGTAATCATCTTGTCGTGACGAGGTAGTTCAAAAGATAGCTGCGGCTATATATGGCATTTTTCTTGAAGCGTTCTCGCAAAAGACCCAACGCTATTGAAGAATGCGGGGTCCGGTTGGAAGATTTAGAGTGCAATCTTCAGTGAAGATTTAAAAATAGGTGTGGAGTTCCGAGGCCTGGGCGCATTGTGGACAAAGTACTTAGTTGCTCGTTTGCGGAAACGGTGTTCCAGTGTGTGCTTCAATCAACGCACTTGCGCGATTCTAGACTTTTCGTCTTTCGACGAACTCGCATTTGCTCGGCCCTGCACGCGCGCATTTGATCTGCCGTCAAGCCCAGCGACCGACGCCGATTGCTCTCGGCGATCTTTGCACCTCGCTTTCTAGCTGCCTCACCACTATGCCCAGGAGACAATCCTTGCACGCGCATCGCAGCGAGCTTCGCCTGTGCAGCCTTTATTGGCTGACGTACCTCGACTGCATGACGAAGGCGTCCGATCTTGTCGATGAAGCGCCTCGACCTCGTGTCGCGCTCCCGTCGCGCCGTTCATCCGGCGAGTGGGCGTCGCATCGCGATTGTGTTGTGCACGACAGAGGACACGAAAATTTACGCATTGAAAATGCGTGATCAATCGATCGCTGTTCTCCGTTTGATTGATTGAAAGAGAGTATCCGTGTCGCGTCAGATACGTGTTCTTGGCCCAAGCATTCTCAGTGTGAGCCTCTTACTCGCAACCCAAGCAATGGCCGCCACGCGCGTCACGATACCGGATGGAACGGCAATACCGTTTCATCTGGTTGCTGCCGTTGATACCGAAGAAAATCACGTGGGTGACATCGTTCCAATCCAAAGCGTTGGAGATGTCGTCGTCGATGGCTTCATCGTTGTACCCGATGGTTCGAAAGGCGAATGTGCCGTTTCGAAAGTGGAGCATTCGGGCGGACACGGCCATCCGGGAACGATTGAGATCGCGTGCACATACGTCGTAAGTGCGGATCATGGAAGGCTGCGGCTGCGCAACACGGTCTTCACGCAAGAAGGCGAACGCAAACGCGGCATTGCGACGGTTGCCGGTATTTTCACGTACGGCATCGCGAGTAACGCCGTTCACGGAAACAAAGCCACGATCAACACAACGAGAACGTTGACGGCGCACGTCGATGGGATCGTTCATGTCGAAGCAACAGCAAAAGGGTTGAACGATTCGGGAATCTACAATAAGTGACGGCCTGCGGCAACGGATGCACGCAAGAAACGTAAGAAGCAAACTGAAGCGCCCCTTCGATGCTCGCATCATCTGATTCGATATCGACCTTTCCCGACGGGGATGCTAAACGTCTCGCTGTTCAGAGAATAGGCGGCCTCACTCCGGTTGGTGGATCCCATATGCGAGTCGCCGCGATTTACGCAACCCAATACCAGTTGGCGTAAAGTGCGGTAAAAAGACCGAGTAATGGCAACATCCACGCGAGGATAAGCGTGTGCATGTTGTCGTGTTTTCCCCAAATCCCGAGCACGAAAAATGCGGGAAAGACGACGAGTGCGAATCGCGGGGTACTCATGAGGCTCGAACTCGCGAGTGGTACCACGATGCTCATCACCGCGTACGCCGAATAGGATGGGCGCATGCGACGGATGCCAACGATTGCCGTCGTTATGAGGAACGTGGTAAAGGCAAGCTCGATACCTTGCATCGCAATCGTCGGAGGATCGTTCGACGCGACGACGAGATGAAAACTCCGCCAAAGCGTCGTCCAGGGAAAGGCGAGATGCCGGTTCCAGTGCGCCTGCACGTGCGTAAAAGCCAGCGGATCACCGTCGAGAATCCACAGAAGTGCCATGAACGCCAAGAGTCCGGCGGGGATCATCGCGGCTCCGATCGCGAGATGACGCCGCACGCGAGCCGACGTCGTGATCGCGACCCACAGTTCGCGTTCGGGTGCGAGAATTTCCACGATATAGCAGACGAGAAGCAAGACGCCCTCGGCGCGCGTCAACGTCGCGAGGCCGCCTAGAAATCCGGCCGAGAGATACCGATTCTCGCGTAGCGACCAAAACATCGCGAGCGTCAGAGCAAGAAAGAGCGATTCGCTATAGGCGCTCGAAAAGAAGAAGGCCGTCGGGAAGAGCGCGGAATAGAGCACGACGCGAGTGGCCGTCGCCGCATCGTATTGTGCGTCCGCGAGGCGATAGAGAAAGTATGCGGCAACAAGGCCAGCTACGTTTGAGATCGCGATGGCTGCCACGAGATCGCTCCGCAAGAGCACCCCGAAAATTCGTATTAAGACGGGATAGAGCGGAAAAAAGGCGACGTCCGTACCGCGATAGCCGTTCCGCGCGATCTCCAGATAGTGCACGCCATCCCAGCGCGCAAACGCGTCGAGCATCGGCGCATGTGAAAATATCGGGTGGTGCGCACCGTGCGTGGGTAAGAACGCGGCACTGAGCGCGACGATGACGACGACGGGCACCTTCGCGAGCGCGTACGTGCGCGTCACGATGCGAGTCGCGGCATCGTATTTTGCGATGGCGAGAATCGAGCCGATGGCAAACAGTGCGCCGGCCACGAATTCCGGTGCGACGCCACGATCGCGCCAAATGGTCAGCGCGAGCGCGGGCGATGCCAAGAGCCCGGTGTAGGCGGGCGCGCTCGCGCGCAAGATGGCGATGAGATCGATCTTCCAACGTTTGTGCGAGACGGCGGCGACGACTATCCAGAGCGCAAACGCCACGAGCACGCCCGTAACGAGCGACGGAACGAGCGCGAGGTGCGCGACGAATTTCGCGGTGTAGGCAGCGACGGAACGCCACAAAATAAATCCGAGCGCGAGCCCGCCACTCCCAACGGCAAGGACGGCGGCCGTTCCACATCGCTCGAGTAAGGCAAGGACGATCTCCCGGCGGTAGGTGATCGCGGCGCGCATGGCAGCTACGGCATCGGCGGCGTTGCCGTAGCCGCGGGCGAAGCCGACGGCATGGCAGACGTCACGCCATTTGTAACGAGAATAGGCGACGAGAATGGCGACGATAGTGTCGTTCGCAAGATAGCCGTCGGCGACGTCGGCACCAGAATGGGAGCTGGGATACGCACGAGCGATGGGGGCAGCATCCGCACGCGCGCGAGGTCGGGCACGCGAAAGTCCGATTCTGCCGCGACGCCTGCAGCGCGAAGGATCTGCGAGATGTAGCCGTACCCGGCGAAAAGACTACCTGAGTTATACGCACCGATCGCGCGCCGTAGCGCGTATTGCCCGGCGCCGAATTGACGCGTTGCGGCGCGGTAATTACTTGCGAGGATCGTCGCGCCCGCCCGGACGTTGAGACACGGATCGAACGCTTCTCGCACCGAGAGACCGAGGCGCGGCAGATTGTCGCTATTAATCTGACTCAAGCCGAGGTCGACGGAGTGGCCAGCTGCCATGAGTTGATTCGCCCAGGCGGCGGCTTCGACGACGTCACGCGGATGCAAGGTCGTGCGCGTGCGGTTATCGTGAATGACGAATGGACTACCGCCGCTCTCGACGCGCACGATCGCCGACATCGTCCGCGCCCCGATATTCGGCGCGCACGCGTGGAGGAACGATGCGAGTGCGATCGGCGCGGCGGCAAGCATCATCAGCGCGACGAGCGATACGGGCCCGGCAGCACGATATCGCGATCCACAACCACGAGGAACGGATAGCCTTTGGGAATGTGCAACGTCGGCGGGATATTGAGGTCTTTGCGAACGATCTCCGTACCCGTTTGCGCGATCTGCGTGCCGACGGCTTGCGACACGGTCTGACCGGCAGACGGGACCTGCAAGACACTTTGCGATTGCGGCGGCTGCGCGAGTTGCAAGCCGGCGGCGAGGATGCTGGTCAGGATGGCCGCACCGAAAATTTTCCCGTAGTGATTATCGACTGTTCCCGCAACGCCCGCGCCGCCTTCGACGTCGGCTCCCGACATATTGAGCAGATCGATGCTCGTGGTGTCGGGAAAGATGAGACGTTGCCACGCAACGAGCACGCGCGTCTGACCGTACGCGACGTCGTTTTTATAGAGACCCACGAGGCGCGAGCCTTTCGGAATGAGCAGATACCGACCCGTCTTCGAATCGTACACGTCTTCACGCACCTGCGCCGAGAGGAGCCCTTGTAGTTCCGAATCGATTCCGGTAATGAGCGCAGCCGGAATGACCGAACTCGCAATGATCTCATACGGGGAGAGTGGCGCGAAGCGTTGCGCTTGAAGGAAATCCTTTGGATTGCCGCCCGGCGGAAGGACGACATCGGCACCTTGCACGGCAAATTGCCCGCTCGGACCATCGAGATAATTCGATGCTGCGCGCGCTCCAGGCGGGCCCGCCGCCGCGGCGGCATCCGCATTCGTGCGCCCCATAAAAGACGTCGCCGCCGTTCGACTGCCAACGTTGGACGCATCGCGCACGGGCGCGCCGTTGTCGCCGTTTCCTGCGAATGCGACTTGCACCGCACCACCGGTCGCGGCTCCATTCTGCACACCATCGGCCTGATTCGTACCGGTCCCGGCGAGGATCGCCGAATGCAACGCCGCGCGAAGACGCTCGCGTCGCGCGTTGTCGGCAGCGAGGCGCGCCTGCTCGCGCGCGGCGCGATCGGCGGCGGCGCGTTGTTCTTCGGGCGATGGTCCGCTCGGAGGTGCCACGGCGACGGGCGGTTCTGGCGGTGGCGCGGGCGCGCCATTCTTCGAACCGTCGGCACCGTCGAGGTTGGGAACGGATGTCGCTTGCAGATAGAGCGGCGGCGGTGCTGTTGCGGGCGGCGCGGATGGCACGATCGGCTCGTTTTGCGCGAAACGCGGTTCGTTCGTCGACGGTGGAAGCGGCGGACTTGCGAATGCCTCCACCGTCGTGCGGTTACTCGGATTAGATCGATTGAGGCCGTAAAGAATCGCGACGAGCAAGCCGCAGATCACGAGAAACGCGAGCCCGAATGCACGTGGACCGATGCGCGTTACACCGCTCACCGGCCCGCGAAGGCCTCCTCCGAGTTCGTCCGGCGACGAGGGAACGTTGCGGCCCTGCGGCGGTTTGTCAGCCATGATGTTCGCCTCTTATTTGTGTCGGATGTAAGTGCGTCGTTCGCCGCGGCCGTGCTTTCCGGTACCGGCGTTGAGAACGAGGTCGAAGCCGCTGGGGATACCGTCGACGATGAACGTTAAATCTTTCAAACGGTAGTTGACGATTTGATTCGCGCCGTCGGGAGCGACGCCGTACACCACGGGCAGGTCGGTTGGAAGCGCGACGTATTCGATGAACGAATGTACGCCGTCGTTGTAGACCTTCTTGGGCATGATTTCCGTGGCACCCGACAAGCGATAGTTATAGTCGAGTTGATCGGGCGGAAGCAACGGGATCTCGGTCGCGTTGTCTTCGGCTCGGGCTCGCGCGAGCGCTGCGCGCGCGGCGATCGCCGCCGATTCGTCGTCGGGATACGAATAGCTCAAACGTGGCGACGGCGCCTCGGTCGCGCTCGCGAGTCGAACGTAGTAAACGCGCTTCGTCGTCGTCATGATGAGATTGGTCGCGAGGTTGAGTTCGGTCGGTTTTACGAGCACGTGTGGCGTGCTGCCGCCGGGCCCGCTCTGTGCGGCGGCGATCACCCACCGCAGAGAATCGCCGATCGCGAGGTTGAGAACCGTCTCGCCGGCCTGGAGCGCGATGTCGCACACGTAGAGAGGCCGACAGGTCAAAAGCGGCTCCGTTTTCCCGCCGAACGGATATCGGATCGATCCGTCGGGCGCTTCGACCGCCGCGGAGACCGAGGCTGTCCCCCCGACCACTTGTGCGCTCGCAAACGTTGGGCATATCAGCAAAGCGGCGGCGCAAAGCGCCCCGACGATGTGTGCGCGCATCATTATAATTTTTGCGTCCAATTCAGCGAGGTTATGTAGAGTCCGAGTGGATTGCGAAGCACGGTCGCTTCGTCGTCGGGTGTGCGAAAGGCGATCGTAAACGTTCCGTCCCACGTCTGCGTCGCCGTGGTCTTTCCGTGCAGATCGCGAATGGTTTCCGTCCATTGAATTTGATATGACGATTGACTAATCGGAAGAATCGCATTGATCGCGACCTGATCGGTTTCATGTTTCGCGCGGTCGAGCGGCGAATGGCCGTCGTTCGGGTACCACTGTTGCAGGTAGCCGAATGCGGGCGAGTCGGTTGCGGCAAACGCGAAGACCTGCGAGATGTGATCGAGTTCGACGATGCGGTCGATCACGACGCTGCGCGCGTTGACGACCCAATTCGCGAGTTGGGCTCGCACGACACGCTGATCGATCGGCGACGCGCGGTCGGCGGGGCGGACGGCGATGGCGGTCCCGAGCTTGTCGATTGCCACGACGTACGGCACGAATTTCGATTGACTTCCGAGGTAGACGAGTCCCACGATCGCGACGACGAGTGCGACTGCTTCGAGCAACGCGATGAGCCGCCAATTGTACGCTTGCGAAACGTAACTTCCGTAGCGTTCCAGCCAAACGCCGCGCGCTTCGGTGTAGGGATCCGATGGGACCGCATCGCTTTTGGGCGATTTCTCGACTTTCGGTTTTCTCGCCAACATCTTCATGCTTAGAATCGCGCTCCTACGCCCGCGTAGGCGCCGGTATGTTGGAAATTTACGGGAGCGCCGACTTTCCTGCGGCCGTAATCGCCGCCATATCCGGCGTCGAGGAACGCCCGCCCGAACGACGCGGTCATGCCGGCGCGATACGCATAATACGCATACGCGACGTGTGTCCCGGAGAGGTTGGGATAGTAGAAGACCGACGCGTCGTAAGAAAGTCGCCGATCGAGCACCGGGAGTTTTTCGAGGCCGACACCGAGGCCGCCCACGCGCGGATTGCCATACGAACTCGACAGGGTCGCGTAGCCGAGCGCCAGATAAAATTTCTCGGGGCTCAGTTGCGCTCCGAGGTCGAAGGCGAGGCGACGATCGCGTCCGACGAATGCGGCCACGTTGGTCGCCGGCGCCCCACCGATCGGCGATACGCGTCCCGCCGGGTGCGCGAACGCGACCTGGTCGAACGCGACCCCGACTTCGAGTTTTACGTCGACCACGTCGAATTCACTCGCACTCCGAATCGCAAATGATGCTCCGGTGGCGCCGATGCTTCCGGGACTCACCGCATTGTAGACGCGCGGTGCGATCGCAACGTCAGCGACGAGATACGTCTCCGGTTGAGGCGTTCCGACGGGTACGGCGGGGCCCGGTGGTACGGTCGGGCGCACCGACGGGCTCTTCGAGGCCCGTGACTCGGGCGGATTGAGTGTCAACGGTATCGGCGTTGGGGGCGCTGTGGGCGCTGCGGGCGCGAGCGGAATCGTTTCGGCCGGCGCGTAGCGCACGGAAACAGCATGTTGCTCCGGGAGATACATCACGTACCCACCGAGCGATTCGACGATTGCGCGAACCGGCACCAGCACGATGCCACGCTCGATGATCGGCGGCACATCGAGCGGGCGCGCACGACCGTCGAGCACGATCTCCGGTTTGCCGACGGTTACCGAGATGTGGGCGACACCCGCTTTGATGAATCGCACCGTTCGCGTCGCGCCATCGTACGCGACCTGCGCGCCCATCTGTTCGAACATCGAGCGCAGTGGCACGAAGAGATCGCCACCGCGAACGATGGCCGCGAGGAGGCGGCCTGCTCGAACGTGGTCGGGCTTCGCGTAGACGTGATGATCGTTGAAGAAGAGCGGGACTTCCGCCGAGGGCGGTGCGCCAAAATCGAGCAACGGTGTCGCGCGAGCAGCCGTCGTGGCCGAGAACGCAAATACCGCGGTGACCAGAACGGCCAACACGAAACGCAAGGGACCTCCGAGATATCCGATGGGCGTTCGTATTTACGAATGATGCGACAAGTAATCCCTGCGTCGTGTCGTAAAGAGGCCCCCGTATCACAGGGCTTCCGGCCGAGAATTTGACATCTCATTAAGAAAACCGAGATGACGGGGCGGGGCACATCGATTAGGAGACGCGACCATTCGTGATGTGACGGACCATTCGCAGGCCGATCGACCGCCGCAAGTGTCCCGTGCGCAGCTCTTGACCGGGAGCCTGTGTATCGCATGTCTCGGTGCGTCGGTGAAGCCGAATCGCGGGAACAGCCATACGCGGAAACCAGCTGCGAAGCCGCTCGCGACGGGTCTCGCATTCGTAACGTGTACGGGTTCGAATACGATTGCCGTCGTCGACCTCGCGTCGCTGCGAATCGTCCGTGAGATCGCGCTCGACGGGGTGCCCTCACGCATCGTGTACGATCGGAAACGTAGCCGCGTGTACGTGGCGCTCTTCGCGGCAAACGTCGTTGCGGCGTACGACGTAGCGACGGGTCGCATCGTCGGCGCGTTTAAAAGTGGCGACGGTCCGGGTGCAATGGCGCTCTCGGATGACGTGAGTCGTCTCTATGTCGCAAACACGATCGCCGGCACCGTGAGTGCCATCGACATCGACGGCGGCCGAACGGTGGGATCGGCGATCGTCGGGGCTCATCCCGACGACGTGGGGTACGACGCACGGGCAAAGCGCCTCGTGCTCGTCAACGGCGGCAGCGGAACACTCTCGCTCGTCGCGACGCACGACGATCGGCTCGTCGCGACGTCACTTCGCGTCGATCCGTCTGCGGGTGCGCTCGCGATATCCGCCGATGGCACGACCGCGTTCGTTGCCAACGGTAAGGCCGGGACGGTCTCCGTCGTCGACCTCGGCGCTCGGCGTCTAGTCGCGACGATCGAGGGGTTCCGGCAACCGCGGGCACTCGCGATCGCAGGCGAGCGTCTCGTCGTGGCCGAGGCGACATCGGCGAGCATCGCCGTCGTCGACATTCGGACGGCAGCGATCGTCGAACGGATTCCGGTCGGGCGCGAACCGCTTGGGATACGCGCGAGTGCGAACGGCGACCGTTTCTTTTGCGTGTCGTACGAGTCGGGTTCGTTCGCAATCGTCGACGCGACCCACGCACATGCGACGCGTTTCGCAGATCGACTCGCCAAGCCGCGCGATATTGCGATCGTGCTTGCGACGTGAGTCAAAAAGAATTGGACGCTCGAGCAATATGGAGGTCGTGTTTTGGAACAGGAAGTCAAAGGTCCGACCTATCTTTCGTTAGAGAGTCCACCCGGGCGCGCGCCAGACGAAAAACGCCTCGACGGCAATTCTGCCGGCATCGCGATGCCGTCGAGTCCAGGTAAGGCGGAGTTTCCGGCAACCACGGAAGTCGTGTACATCAATGGCATCAACACGACGTACGATCGAGAACTTGCCGACGCGACGAAGTACGCGGATGTAATTCACGCGCCGGTTCGTTTAATCCATGCGGCAACCGACGGCATGGCGTCCGATCTCGAAACGTGCGCGCTCGAAAAATTTGGGTTCGCGAATAACCCGCCGGAACGCGCCGTCGTCAGCGAAGTGCTCAAACACATGCACGGCGCGGAGTTTCGAGGCGACATTCACTTCATGGCCCATAGTCGCGGTGCACTCGTGCTACAGCGCGGCCTCGAAATGCTCGAACAACGCCTCGGTCAAGAACATCTCTCCAAATCCGAGATCAAAGTCATGATGAGTCATATCAGTGTCGAGACGGTTGGGGGCGCGTCCGTCGGCATGCCGTCCGGCGTCCGCTGCGTCAATTACGTCAACGCGCATGACAGCGTCGCGAACGTCTTCGGAATGGGCACGCCGAGCGGGCGCGATATCGCCGAGCTTATCGGCCTTTCCGCGGCGCTCGGTCCGATCGCCGGAACCGTGCTTGAAGCAAAGCTCTTGAGCGATCGCGAGAATGTTCGCCCAAACGGGCCGGTCGTACCGGTGCCGCCCGTCCATCCGGAACGCCGAGATTCGCAATATACGGACCTGCTCGAGAATCACAATATCGATCAGTATTTGGCGCATCGCCAGCCGTTCGAGCGCACCTACGAACGGTGGCAACACCATTCTGTCGGTAAAGCGATCGAAGATCTCGGCCAGCGCGGTCATCGACTTCCTACCGTCACGTCGGTCGAAGGGTGGAACGGGCACGCGGTCACCGGTACCGTCGTCGCACTCGGAAACGGCGACCACGCGATACATGTCGGCCGCGGAAAATACATGACCTTCGTTGCCGCGCACACATTTGGTACGGATGCACCGCTACATGGCGAAATGCTTCGCGTTGGGAAGGACGGGTTCATCGAGCACGACGGCGCCGCCAGTGTTTCTCGTTGATGACGCGCGTAGCGCGAATCGTCGCGGGGATGTTCGTCGTCGCGACGCTCGCATCGTGCGCACAGGTAGCGGTTAAAAGCGCGCCTGTATTTCCCGTCGCACGTATCGCTCACCGACTCGCGACGCCGGGTCCGCTCGTCATTCGGCCGCGCGATCTTCGTTCCGATCGAGCGATTCTTCGCGCGTTCACGTCCGCCGGTTTCGCACGAGCCGGTACATTCACACAACGAGCCCTTGCTGCGAGTACGCCGTGCGATTATTACGACGAAGCGGAGCGTGGCACGCGTTGCTTCATTATCTCACGTCGTGCGTTCGTGCGTAGCCTTGCGACCGAAGAAGTGACGCTGGCGCTCGATCGCGCCGGTGCGTCGATATATCGCTTCGCGTATCATTCGATACCAACGACGCAACTCGGTCGCATGCTCGCGTCGTCACACGCGCTCGTGTGCATCACGTCGATGAACGGTCGACTCACAACGTGGGAAGGCGGTCCGACCGAGACGGTTGGATCATTCGATGTTTCTTCAGGACCGGAAGTCCCCGGCACCGATGGTTTGCTCAAGGCCACGTGCCCGATGACCCGCGGCCTTGCCGTGCAACCGGGATTTCGATAGGCGCGACGGTGATTGCGGATGGAGGCGGGCTTCGTCCTGAATATTACGGGGTGGGTAAGACTTCGATTGCGCCCGTTGCGACGCCCAAGCCCATCATGAAGGCCGCGGCTTTCCGCCGACTATTTTCCAGGTCACGCATATTTTGAGCGACGTGCTCGTCGTTGGTCCGTTGTGCCCTTTGGGCATTTGCGAGTGCTTTTGGATCGTACTTCTGAGCCTGGGCGAAGTCGTATCGTGCCTGTTCAGGATCTTGTCGACGATTATCGATCATCCAGCGCGACGCGTAAGCTTCACCATACGTCGGGGAGATTGTCATACGAATTTTTTAGTTCGCTCGCCATGTATCGGCGAAATGTGATTGGTGCTCGGTGTTGCATGTGTGGCCCAATCAATAAGGTGCGCGCGGTCGCGCGGATTACGAAAAATACAACGTTCTTCGGAGCGGCAGCGACGCCCAGGTCCGCATCGTGATACGTTGCCTCGATCAGACGCAATTGCAAACCCGCGTCGCCCGTTGATCCCGCGAGTCCATATGTCGCGACGATGTGATGAAACAGCGCGTTCGTATCGCTCGGATTGGCATCGACGGCCTTCTGATAGTCGGCTACAGCTTTCTGACAGTGCCCTGCGTCTAAATCCGCGTCACCCACTGCGAAAGCAGATGCAGCACCGACTTAGTTTCCTGGCGCCCGAGGTCGCTCCAGACTCAGGTTACTGGGTAAGATTATCCAACAACGTCAGGAAGCGATGCTGACGCGTAGCGAGGTGAGATACTGTTGAGATGTGACCCTAGAGGTTGACGCCCCTGGTGAGTTCGGATTGCGCAGCCGATCAAGCGCGTCGGCAGCGCATCCTTCGTCATCGGCGCGTTCTTCGGACGGGCAACATCTCGCAAGCTTTCTGTTCGAGAGTCGTCCACCAAAGCGAGCACAGTTGAGCAACGCGAATGGGTTCGTGCGTGTGCATCGACACGAGATCGTACGACATCGACTCGCCGCGACGGCCGCAAACCTTGACCTGGATAAGGGCGTAATTTAACAATGTTAGCGCGTGATGTTGACATCTCAGATGATGCCGCGATTGTTGCCAAACGGGCGCCCAGCTCGAAGTGGGCGATCGTAAAGACGGTTGTTTGCTGTTCATCGTGCTTTGCGATAGCTTGGCCGACCCGAGCTGCGCATGCTCATTGAGCAGAGATCGTCGGATGTGCCACACGAAGTCTCCTTGGCTACGTCGTAGGTTTAACCTCATCGATCGATCGAAAGGGACTAGTTGAGATGCTTCTCGGGCGACGGCTCCGCACCGCGTCGTGTTTCAACGTCGCGCGCGCGACGAAATAGGTCATTGCTTCTGCCTTCGGGTTCTTTAGCGTCGACTCACTGACGGGCAACAGGACCACGTATTTTCCGGGTGCCACACCGCTACAGTGAAACGAACCGTGGCTATCGAGGAACGCCAGACGCATCGTACTAATCGCGTGCGGGATATCGCGCATGCGTTCGAGTTGTCGACGCGACCATGCAAACATCTCATCCGCTCGGGTTCCCGATGCAAAGACCGGCGGCTTGCCGTGGCTCGCGAGATACGTGACGAAGTTCTCGGTCGATTCGTTATCGGGAAACACCATGACGAATGGCTGCGCCGGTGCCGTATCGTTGCCGGGAGGCACGGTTCCCGTGAGCGTTGCTGCTTGCGGATCGTTTGATTCGATGCCCGTGCATGACGGCTGGGTAGCGACCGTCGGCCCCGCGATCGCGGTCGCATGCGATTGTCCAAATTGGAAGAGCGTGCACGCAACGACGACGATGCACGATCGGCGCCACGACGTCATCGTCCCATGTTCATCGGCGCGAAGTTGCTCATCGGTGCGAGCAGACGACCCGCTCGGCGATCTTTCTTCGATCGCTTCGGAAGGTTGGCGACGGCCATATAGTACGTCGATTTCGAAACGTTGCCGCCGAGTGCGCGATCGTATTCGCGTTTCATCACCGGAATGACGACGACGTATGCACCCGTCGGGAGCCCGCCGCATGCAAAGTTTCCCTTTTTATCCAACATTGCGACTTTCGAACTTTCGAGCGCAGCCGAAACGAGTCGAGTCTGCTCGCCCTGTGTAGCGAGCATCGACCGCTGTTCATCGAACGACGGTGCGGGTTTCGAGAAATCGAACGTTGGCGATGCGAGGCTTTTGGCGTAGGCATCGAAGGCTGGGCCCTGAGGAAACACGAGGAGGTAGGTCGGGACGGTGGCATCTGTTCCGAACGAAGCGCGGCCGATGATGCCCGAATCGCCACCAATCGGTTTGCAGATCGATGATGAGTTCGGTTGAGTCGGACCTGCAAATGCCACGCGGGTGCTCGTCGCGAGCGTCAACAGAAAGACCATTGCGAAAAAACTGCGCATCGCGGTTCCCGTCTTATCGTTTGGGCGCGAACGTGAACGTGTGCGCACCTTTCACCGGAACTTCGATCGTCTCGCCGGCTTTTACGGTAAACGGGACCATGCCGGTGTACCATGTGCCATGATAGGTCGAGGCATCGACGATGTGCGATCCCTTGTAGTAGGGTATCCCCAGGATGCCATACCCGATGTCGCTACGTTCGTCCGCCGCATGGTCGTAGTCGTTCATCTCGCCGATAAAAATGTAACTCCCAGCCGGCACGTTCGAAAAGAACACGTAGCCATTTAAACACGACGAACTCGAGCGATAGGCTTTGCGCGGATCCCTACCGAGGGTCCACAGATAGTCGGGGATGTTTTTGATGGTAGCGCCCGGGAACGCATAGGGCCGGCGATCGCGAATATCGGTGAGATACTTCTGCAAAATCCACGCGACGAACGGCGTGTTGGGATACAAATACGCGTTGTCGTCATGGGGATCGCACAACATTTGTTGCCCGCTTTTAAACGGCACGTAAAATGGGACCTTGACGGTTGCGGTGCCATCCTGCCGGTATGCATCGTAATCGGTCGCGACGATCGGCGGTGGTGGCATGACCGGGATGGACAAAGAATAGAGATTCGTCGGCGTAAGGTCGGGAGTCGTCGCGACGCCATAGAGCGGCCGGGCCGATGCGGCACTTACGAGAGCCGAAATGAGAAGGGCGATCGTAGAAATGACTCGCCGCATTAGAGCCGATCCGGATTCGAGAGTCGGATTTGGGCCGCTGTGGGCGGGCCTTGGTCGCGCGGAACAGCCATCGAAAGCCCTTGCATCATCGCGTAATCTCCGCTACGCATTTGTTGCCGCATGGCATCGTCGAGATTGCCCATCCGTTCGTTTGCAACATCGTTTGCGATTTTTTTCAATTCCGGGTCGGTTCGGAATGCTTGCTGCTGTGTAGAAGAGAGATCGGACCATTGCCTTTGGGAGAGTGCTCCCGCGATCTGCGTTCTGCCCTCCGCGGTCTGGGCCTGTGCTATCAAACGACCGGTATCCGAATCGAGTTCCCGCATCGGCCCGACCGAGCGCTGCAGACCGGACTGCGAAGACTGCGGCAACGGCGTGGGCGCGTTATTTCCGCCGACGAATACCGGTGTCTGGGGAGGCGTGGTGGCCGACAAACCGGTTTGGCTACCAGCTTGTAGCATGCCGTTCCCAGCATTATTTCCGCCCGTGCCGGCATTCGATAGACCGTTTGAATCTTTCGCGTATTTATCGGAGACCGGGCTGCCGGGAGGGGGAGCCATCGTCCCGTTCGTTGCGGTCTGCGCCATCATGGATGTTGCATCGCTCCGCTCGGCGCGTTGTACCGATGATTCGCGCGACGACGACATCTGTCCGCGTGCGAGTGCGGCGCCCGCCATCGTACTCGCGACTTGTCCCATGAGGGCGCTCGCAGACGCCGAGGATTGCCCGCTGAGAAATGCGGCCGCGTACCCTGGGATCGCCGAGATTATACCGGCAGCGATGATGGCTTGCACGCCGCCGAGTGCGGCAAACGCAAGGCCGAGGAACGCCCCAACTCCGAAGGGGGTACAGCACGCGGTGACCGCGGCCGCCGTACCGTATGCGATAATCGGAAGGATGAGCTGTGAGACGATCCCGCAGACGAGATAGATGCTAAAAAGTTTTACACCGACGCTGATCATGTAATTAAAGTAGCCTTGTGAAAAAGGCATCGTGAATCGCGAACCGGCAAAGCCGATAAAAAACACGCCCGCGAACATGACGATATACGATTCGATCGTAACGAGAATGATCTGAAGTTGAATCGCAACAAACGACAGCAGAACGATCAACGAGATACTCGAGAGCACGAGTTGGAAGAGTTTGTGCCCTTCGGCAACCATGTGCGACGTGCCGATGAGGCAAAGGAAAAAGGTTAAGCCGCCCGCACACGAGTTGCCGAGGGGGGAGTTGGCATACCCGTTGTCTGCAACACCGGCTGCTTCACTGGCTCCAAAATAAATCGCGGAGGCCGTGATTCCGCCGACGGCGAGCGCCGCGGGTGTCCCGTTGTTCGATCCGCCTGCTTGTTGCCCGGCCGAAGTGAAACCATTGACGACGTCTTGGAAAAACGTCTGCCCGTTCGAAACGAAGTAGAGAAAGACGCTTCCCAATAACACTTTGAGCGCAACGCCACCGATAAATTCACCGATGTTATCCCGAAAGAGAATTGCCCCAACGGCAAGCGCGAAGAACTCGAAGATGATAAGAATCGTGTAGAGCTTAAACGCCCACGCTTGCGCCGTCGGATAAAAGCTCTGGACCAAATTCTTCACCGAGCTCGTCGGGTCGAAAAAGCTTTGCGCGAATGTTGGTCCCGCTGCCAACGCCACGATGACGACCGAAGCGACAAGAAGAAAAAGCACGCGAAAGCGCCACGACCGAAGGAATGCAATTTTCATCTTAGGGAGACGACCTTTCCGGCCGCGAGGCGCCCCGGTGTAAGCGTCGCGCGACTCTCGAACGTCTCGAGCCACCGCTCGGCGAGATCGGCGCGCCCAAGAGCGCGCATCCATTCGGCGGGCCACGTCTGACGATATTGCCCCATTACTTCGAGCGCACGTTGCATTCCATCAACTCCCGCGAGCCAAATTGCCGCTGCCTCGCGCTCGCCTCGCTGATAGAGCCACTCGGCTGGCCAATCATCACCGTAGAGATCGACGAGCTGGCGAACCGTTGTCAGATCCTCTTTTCCACTCGCCCCGAGAAAACTCAGCGCGACGGGCCCCAGCCCGAGATCAAAGAGCCGCTGTCCATTCGGGCTCGAGTAGTAATACTGGCGCTTCGGAATTGCGAACGAAAGTATCTCGATCTGACGATCCGTGAGCCCGATCTTCCGATACGCCGCCGACGAGTTCTGACTGCGCGCCTCGGGGTTCGGTAAAAAGATCTTTGTCAGACACGACTCCATGATCGCCGAGGTGATCGGCTTTTCGAGAACGTCGCTGACGCTTTGCGTCGCGAAGATCACGGCCGCATTTTTCTTACGCAACGTCTTGAGCCAGTCGCGAATTTTTTCCGCGAAGAGCGAATTATCGATGAACGTCCACGCTTCGTCGAGCACGAGTAACGTCGGTCGCCCATCGAGCCGTTGTTCGATGCGATGGAACAGGTAGAGTAAAACCGGCACGACATTGCGACCGCTGCTCTGCCCCGATTCCATGAGATGCTCGAGCTCGAAGACCTGGAAGATATCGTCGTTGAGACTATCGGTCTTCGAATCCAACAGCGTCCCGAGTGGGCCGTCGAGCGTGTAGCGATCGAGCGCCGCGCGAAGTGCCGGTTCTTGCAACGGTCCGTTCAGGAAATCCGTCATCGTGCGGCTCTCGCTCTCCGCAAGGAGCGTGAGCGCGTGGTAGATCGCCCTCCGACTCGCAGGGTTAAGTGTAACGCCTTGCAGGGCGACGAGCGTTTCGAGCCACTCGGCCGCCCACGCGCGTTCGTTCGGATCGTCGATGCGGGCGAGTGGACAGAACTGCGGGCTCCCATGTTCGCCCATGATATCGTAATGCTCACCGCCCGCCGCGCGGACGAGCGGCATCGCTGAATAGCCCTTATCGAACACGAAAACTTGCGCGTTGGGATAGCGGAAATGCGATGCAACGAGCATGCCGAGCAGCGTCGATTTCCCGGCGCCCGTCGGTCCAAGAATGAGCGTGTGCCCAACGTCGCCGACGTGCAGATTGAGCCGGAACGGCGTGGCTCCATTGGTAGCGGCGAATGCGAGCGGTGGCGAATTCGGCGGATAGAACGGGCACGGATTTGTCGTGGCCCCCGACCAGATCGTCGTAATCGGCAAGAAGTCTGCGAGATTACGCGTGTGGACCAGTGGCTTGCGGACGTTCGCGTAGCCGTTGCCGGGATGCGTGCCCAAGAACGACTCGACCGCGTTGACTTCTTCGATGCGCGCGTTGAATCCGAGATTGAAGAGTAGCTTCAACACTTCGCGCGCGCGCTCGTCGGCGACGACGGGATCTTCATGCGTGATCACGACGGTGCTGGTGTAGTAGCCGAATCGCACAACGTCGCCCGAGAGATCGTCAATCGCCGCTTGCGCGTCCTCGGCCATCATCGCCGCATCATTGTTGACGCCCGAGGCCTGACCTGTACCGGCTTGTTCGGCCATATATCCGCGCATCGATTTACGGCCGAGGAACCACTTTTTGCGCCGCGTTTCGATCTGCTTGCGCGCGTTTTGGGGGTCGAGAAACACGAATCGATTCGACCAGCGGTACGACATCGCGAGCCGATTCAGTCCCTCGAGAATTCCCGGGTAGCTCTCGTTCGGAAATCCCGTGATCCCAATCGCTCGGATGTTGAGCCCGTTGACACGCGGGCGCAAACCGCCGTAGAAATCAACGCCGCCGAGCACCGCATCGAGATACATCGGGACCTTCGGCAATCGCAGCGGATGGTTGCTGCCCGTTACACAGCCATTAATGTACTCGAGCAACTCGTCGAACACGACGTCGGCGCCGTGTTCGTCGCGCTCGTGTCGCGACTGTAGCCGCCGAAAGCGCAGATTGAATGAAAGCTGATCTTCGATATCGTTGAGCGCAGCCTTGAAGCTGCGCATCGCACGCGACGCTGAGGTCTCGGTTCCGCGATCGCCCTCGACGAGAAACGACGTGAGTGAATCCTCGCGATCCGCAGGCGCGAGATACGTGACGCACATGACGAATTCGGTTTCGTAATGTGCCCCTTCGGCTTCGTACTGCAGGCGACGCTCCTCATCGATGAGGAGCGTCGTGCGATCGGGGAAATTGCCGCGGGCGGAGTAGCTGCGCGACGGGCGACGGATCGCATCGACGTGCATCATCCACCCACTGCCGCGGCGCTTGAGCGCCGCATTGACACGTTCCGAAAGCGCGTCGAGTTCGTAGTTGCTCGCCGAATCGAGGTCGTTTCCGCGATACGCCCACGCCGCCAAGAACGAGCCATCTTTATTGAGCACGATCCCGTCCTCAATAACGGCCGCGTACACGAGCAGGTCGGAGTAGCCCTTAAGCTTGGTCCGAAACTCGCGCACGACATTGGGGCTCTGCCCACGCAACGCGAAGAACAGTAGGACCAAAATGACGATCGTACCGATTGCGATTGCGTTCAAGGGGATCCTTACTGGTGCTTTTTGGGTTCTGGCTCCATCGCACCGACATGCGGTTGCGCCGGGTAGTAGATCTTTTTATTGACGTGTCGGATGTACACGCGCGTTAATTGAGGATCGTGTTTTGCCATCCGTTGAAAGACGAAAAGTGCCACGAACCAAAATCCGATCCCGATCGCCGCGAGCACGAGGTCGCCAAGTGCAAACGCGAGCACGGCTGCGATCATGCCCGATGCGAAGACGAGTTCGCGTTCGCCCCCAAGGACCAGCAAGGGCCGCAAGAGCGACTGACGGACACGCGTGCGATTGGGACCCATCGAGCTAGATCAATCCGCCATTTGACGGCTGGATGAAGTTCGCCACGAACGAACCCGCGCCAACGAGGAAGGCCGCCGCGATGACGATCATGAGCAGACGCTTTGCAAACTGGCCGAGATCTTCACCAAAGATAAGCGCGACGCCAGCGATGAAGATCGCGATGATGCAAATAATCTTCGCCGTCGTTCCGGTGAGCGCGCCCGCAAGGTTACTTAGCGCGCTCTCCCATGGTAACGGCCCGGCCGACGTGCCGTTTGTGCCCGCCGCGTAAGCAGCATTCATTGCGAAAACAACGAAAAGTGGTGCGAAGGCCGCCGCTGCGGTGAGGGTTCGGCGATGGAACGTGAGCGACATGGATCGTCCTTTCAAGTGTTCTGTTACGGGCTGGTGGGAATCGGATCGAATTGATAGGCGCCATTTTCGACGCCTCGGACACGCACCAGTTCGGTCACGCGGCGGCTCGTTGCGGTACGTGTAATGTAAGCGATCACATCGACGGCTTCGGCGATGAGAACGGGTTGCGGCTGGATATTCTTGGCTTCCGAGATGAGCTGTTCGAGGCGAAGGAGACCGGCTGCCGCACCGTTTGCGTGCACGGTGCAGAGCCCCCCGGGATGGCCGGTGTTCCACGCCTTGAGTAAGGCGAGAGCGGCGTGGTCGCGGACCTCGCCAACGACGATGCGGTCGGGCCGTAACCGCATCGTCACTTTGAGACACTGGGTCATATCGACGGAGTCGCTCGTGCGCAACGACACGACATTGGGTGCACTGCACTGCAGCTCGACGGTATCCTCGATGATGACGATGCGTTGGCCGCTACCGGCAACCAGACTCATCTCGTGAAGAAGGGCGTTCGCAAGCGTCGTTTTGCCGGAGCCCGTCGATCCGACGATGAGCACGTTCTCACGTTGCTCGACGGCAGTCCGCAAGGCGATCGCATGGCTCGCATCCAGGATGCCCGCTTCGACGTAATCTTCGAGCGTGTAAACCAGCGACGCCCGTTTGCGAATCGCAAAGCACGGATTCGCAGCGATGGGACGGAGCACGCCCTGCACACGACTCCCGTCGATGGGAAGTTCGCCCTGAAGAATAGGATTCTCCGCACCAATCGTGACGTCGAGCATTGCGGCGATCGTTCCGAGCAGATTCTCGGCTTTGGCCGCACCGATGCGTTCGCCCGTATCGCGCATCCCTTGCCCGAGCACGTCGACCCACAAGATGCCGTCGGGATTGAGCATGATCTCGACGATCGATGGATCGGCGAGCGCCGCCATGATCGTGGGCCCGAGTTCGCGGATGAGTTTTTCACGAACGAGTTGCCGCTTCTGCGCGGCAAGTGTCAGCGGCGCGCCGCCCTCATACACGATTCGCCGCCGCTTCGGTTTCGTGATCGACGGGCGGCAATAACTGCGCGCGTTTTGCAAACGTCGGATCCTGGAAATACCGAATCTTTTTTGCGTAGATCGGTGAATGTCCGGCGACGAAAATGAGCGCGTCGTCGTCGGGCAAACGCCGCGCCTCATCTGGCGTGAGCAACGGGCGCTCCGTCTCTTGAGAATTCACCATGACGTGCGACCGGAAACCAACGCGCGTCCCCGAGTAGCTTTTGTTCTCG
>JAYTXC010000142.1:0-12139 GCA_043743145.1 Rhodospirillales bacterium | reverse complement strand
GAGCCGATGGAGAAGCTTCTTAAAAGCGCCGTCGCCAACGCGGAAAACAATCATCAGATGGAGACCGAGGGTCTCTACATTACGAAAATCACCGTCGATGGCGGGCCCGGCGGCTCGTACACGCGTCGCCTCGATCCGCGCGCCCAAGGTCGCGCGGCATTCAAACGCAAGCGCATGTCGCACGTGACGATCGCGGTCGGGCACACGCCGCCTGCGAACGTACCCAAAAAGAAGTCGGGCGCTTCGATCGAGCTTTCGACCGTCGAATCACGCCGCCGTTCGGTAGCTGGGCCCACGCCCGCGAAGCGCACGCAAAAAGCTAAGCCCCCCGCGGACGGAGCGTCGGAATAACTGTATGGGACAAAAGATTCACCCGGTCGGCCTACGTCTCGGCATCACACGCACGTGGGAGAGCCGTTGGTTCGAAAAAAAGAACTACAAGGCGTGGCTCCATGAAGATCAGGCCGTTCGCAAGTATTTCGGTCGCCTGACCCGCGCCGCGGCAATCTCCAAAGTTGAGATCGAGCGTCGTGCGAATCAAGCGCGCGTCATCGTCCATACCGCGAAGCCCGGTATCATCATCGGCAAGCGCGGCGTCGGGATCGAAGATATCCGTAAGAACCTCGAGCACCTGACCAAAAAGAATATTCAGGTCAACGTCGTCGAGATCAAGCATCCCGAACTCGACGCGCGTCTCGTCGGCCAGAACATCGTCGATCAACTTGAAAAGCGTATCGCATTCCGCCGCGCGATGAAGCAGGCGATCATGCGCACCATGAAGGCCGGTGCCAAGGGCGTCAAGGTCATGGTCTCCGGTCGACTCGGTGGCGCCGAAATCGCACGTAGCGAACAGAATCACGATGGTAAGGTGCCGTTGCATACGCTGCGCGCCGACATCGACTACGCGCACGTCGAGGCGTTCACGACCTACGGCCGCATCGGCTGTAAAGTCTGGATCTACAAGGGCGAAGTCATGCCCGATCAGCCGCGCGAGCAGAAGCCCGAGCGTCCCGTCGGCGAGCGCGCGACCTTCCGCGATCGTCGTAACGATCGGCGCGGCGGCCGTGGGCCGAGTTCGGGCGCACCGCGCGCGCTCGAAGCAGGCGACATCGCAAACATGAGCGCCGACGATCTCGCGATGGAAGCGGCGATGTCCGCGCCTGCGGCATCCGCGCCGGCCGCGTCCGTGGTTTCGCCCGCACCCACCGCTGCGCCGACACCCGTTGTACACGCAGCTCCCGCGGCTGCCGAAGCTTCCGCATCCGCCGAACACGCAACAGCTGCACCCACCGAAACGACCGCGCCCGCGGCGCCTGTCGCCGCAGCGCCCGCACCTGTCGAACACGCGGCCCCGGCTCCCGCCGAGCATGCCGCACCGGCACCGGCGCCCGCCGAAGCCGCACCGCACGCCGAAGCCGCACCCGATGCGGCCACGGGCCATGCTCCCGAGGTGACCGAGTAACATGCTGACCCCAAAACGCGTCAAGTGGCGCAAACAACACCGCGGTCGCATGACCGGGAAAGCCCTCACCGGCAACACGCTGACCTTTGGCGAGTACGGTCTGCAGGCGCTCGAGCCCGTGTGGATGACGAGTCGTCAAATCGAAGCCGCCCGTATCGCCATGACGCGCCACATCAAGCGCGGCGGTAAGGTGTGGATTAAAATTTTCCCTGACAAGTCCGTCACGAAGAAGCCCGCCGAAGTCCGCATGGGGTCCGGTAAGGGTAATCCCGAGTTCTGGGTCGCCGTCGTACGCCCGGGACGCGTGCTCTTCGAGATCGCCGGCGTCACGGAAGACGTCGCCAAAGAAGCGTTCCGTCTTGCCGCTGCCAAGCTGCCGATCGGCACGAAGTTCATCACGCGCGTGAGCGAAGTGGAGGCCGTTTCGTGAAGACCGACGAGCTGACGAAACTTCGGGACTTCACCGTCGCCGAACTCGCGCAAAAAGCCAAAGAGACAAAAGAGCAGCTTTTTAACTTGCGCTTCCAACTCCGCACGGGCCACCTTTCGGACTTTAGTCGCGTGAAAGCCGTGAAGCGCGAATACGCCCAGATTCAAACTGTCATCAGCGAGAAGCGCCTCGCGGAAGCGAAGCACCATGGAGCAGCATAACGTGGAAACCCCGAAGGCGGAGACCGCCAAAGATGGCGACCGCACGACGCGGCGTCGCACGAAGCTGGGCCGTGTGGCCAGCGATAAGATGGATAAGACGATCGTCGTCGTTACCGAGACGCGCGTTCCCCATCCGACCTACAAGAAGATCGTGAAGAAGTCGGTTCGCTTTAAGGCGCACGACGAGAACAACGATGCCAAAGCGGGCGATACCGTGCGTATCATGGAGACGCGTCCGATCTCAAAAGACAAGCGTTGGCGGCTCCTCGAAGTCGTCGAGCGCGCGAAGTAGGCGATTGCAATGATTCAACAAGAATCGCGACTCAAGGTCGCGGACAATTCCGGAGCGCGCGAACTCCTGTGCATTCACGTGCAGGGCGGCTCGCGCCATAAGTATGCGTACGTCGGCGACATCATCGTCGGTACGGTCAAAAGCGCGATTCCCGGTGCTGCCGTCAAAAAGGGCCAAGTCGTCAAGGCCGTCGTCGTGCGTTGTTCGTATCCGATGGTGCGCCCCGATGGTTCGGTCATCAAGTTCGACGAGAACGCGTGCGTCATCATCAAAGGCGAAAAAGAGAGTCTCGATCCGCGCGGCACGCGTGTGTTCGGGCCGGTCTGTCGCGAACTCCGCGACCGCGGCTTCCTCAAGATCGCCTCGCTCGCGCCGGAGGTACTCTAAGTGCCCGAAGCCGTAGCAAAACCAAAAATCGTCAAGGGCGATACCGTCATTCTCCGTCGCGGGCGCGATAAGGGCAAACGTGGCACCGTCAAGCACGTTTTTCCGAAGGATGGCACGGCGACCGTCGAGGGGCTCAACGTCGTCAAGCGTCACTCCAAGCAAGGCACCGATGGGGCGAAATCGGCCGGCATCTTCGAAAAAGAAGCACCGATCCCGTTATCGGCTTTGATGGTGATCGATCCCAAGACCAACCTGCCAACCCGCACGCGCCGCGTCCGCAAGGATAACGGCGATGTCGTACGCGTGTCGGTGCGCTCGGGCGAAGATCTCTTCGTGCCAACGAAGGGACGCTAGTTCATGGCCATCACGCGACTCCGCGAAAAATACGACACGTCGGTCAAACAAAAGCTGATCGAGAAATTTAGCTATGGCAACGTGCACATGGTGCCAAAGCTTGAAAAAGTCGTCATCAATATGTCGGTCGGCGACGCGATTCAGTCATCGAAAGTCCTCGACATCGCGGTCAAGGAACTCGAGACGATCAGCGGTCAGAAAGCCGTCATCACGAAGGCGAAGAAATCGATCGCGGCATTTAAACTGCGCGAAGGCATGTCGATCGGTTGTAAAGTGACGCTCCGCGGCGAGCGCATGTACATCTTCCTCGATAAGCTCTTCAATATCGTTTTGCCGCGTATCCGCGACTTCCGTGGACTCAACCGCAAGAGCTTCGATGGCCGCGGAAACTATAACCTCGGACTCAGAGAGCAGATCGTGTTCCCTGAAATCAATTTCGACAAAGTCGATAAGATGCGCGGGATGGACATCGTGATCGTAACGACTGCGAAAAACGACGAAGAGGCGCTGGAATTCCTCGTGCAGATGGGGCTCCCGCTGCAAAAGGAGCGCACGGACGCAAACGAAGCGCCGTCGCTACAACTGCTCACCGTCACCGGAGGCGATAAGTAATGGCAAAAACCTCGAGCATCGAACGCGCGAAGCGCGTCCAGAAGTTTGCCGTTCGCGCGCACAACCGGTGTCTGACGTGCGGTCGTCCGCGCGGGTACTATCGCAAGTTCGGCATGTGCCGGATTTGCTTCCGGGAGAACGCGCATCGCGGTTTCATTCCGGGCATCACGAAGGCGAGCTGGTAGGTCATGGGCGTCATCACCGATCCGATCGCGGACCTGCTCACGCGTATCCGCAATGCGAACACCGCGCATCATCCCATCGTGGAAATTCCCGCGTCGAAGATGAAGCTCGCGGTCGTCGAGATCCTCAAAGAAGAGGGTTTCGTCAAGAGCGCCGAGCGCGTTGAAGAAGGCCCGCAAGGCAAGATCCGCGTCGTGCTAAAGTACGGCCCGGAAAAAGAGAAAGTCATCACCGGTCTGCGTCGTATCAGCCGCCCGGGTCTGCGCGTCTACATCGGACGCGGCGAGATCCCGCGCGTCCTCGGCGGGCTCGGATTAGTCATCATGTCGACGAGCAAGGGCATCATGTCGGGCAAACGCGCGAAGCGCGAAGGCCTCGGCGGTGAAGTCCTCGCGTACGTGTGGTAAGGCAACATGTCGAGAATCGGTAAACTCCCCGTCCTCATCCCCGAGAAAGTCGACGTCAAAGTCGGCGATCATTCGGTCACGGTCAAGGGGCCCAAAGGCGAACTCACGCAACACACGTTGCCCGTCGTCGCGGTCAAGGTCGAAGACGGTAACGTCATCGTCGAACGTCTCGGCGATTCCAAACCGCATCGCTCGGCGCACGGTCTCACGCGCACGCTCGTCTCGAATATGATCGAGGGCGTCTCGAAGGGCTTCCGCAAGACGCTCGAGATCAACGGCGTCGGCTATCGTGCATCCAAGACGGGCGAAGATCTCAATCTTACGCTCGGCTATTCGCACCCCGTCTCGTATCCGGCGCCCGCCGGCATCGCATTTGCGGTCGAAGGCACCAATAAAGTGCACATCGACGGCATCGATAAACAGCGCGTCGGTCAGGTTGCCGCCGAGATTCGCGATTTGCGTCCGCCCGAACCCTATAAGGGCAAAGGCATTCGCTATGCGGGCGAAGTCGTCCGCAAGAAGCTCGGTAAGGCCGGAAAGGCCGGTAAGAAATAATGCCTTCAACCTCACGCAACCTCAAACGCGTCAAGCGTCACGCGCGTCTGCGCCGCAAGGTCATCGGCACGGCCGAACGTCCGCGCTTGCAGATCCATCGTACGCTGCACCACATCTACGCTGCGATCATCGACGATTCGCGCGGCCACACGATCGTGACTGCTTCGACACGTACGAAAGAAATCGCGGGCGATGCGTCGCGTACGGACGTCGAAGCCGCGAAACGCGTCGGTGAAACGATCGGCAAAAAGGCGAAAGAAGCGGGCATCAACGCCGTCGTGTTCGACACGTCGGGACTGAAGTATCACGGGCGTGTGGCCGCACTCGCGGATGCCGCGCGCGCTGCCGGGTTGGAGTTTTAATGAATTATCGTGGCGGTCGCGATCGCGACAACTCGGGCATCGAAGAAACCGTCGTGCGCGTCAATCGCGTTGCGAAAGTCGTTAAGGGCGGTAAGCGCTTCAGTTTCTCCGCGCTGGTCGTCGTCGGCGATCGCAAGGGCAAGGTCGGCTTCGCCATCGGCAAAGCGGGCGAAGTTCCCGAAGCTATCCGCAAGGGCGTGGAGCAGGCGAAGAAAGCCATGATCACCGTCCCCATGGTCGAACGCACGATTCCGCACGAAGTCACGATGACTGTCGGCGCAGGCCGCGTGTTCATGAAGCCTGCCGCCCCCGGTACCGGCGTTATCGCCGGTGGTCCGATGCGTGCCGTGCTCGAACTCGCGGGCATCCACGACATCCTCACCAAGTCGCTCGGCAGTTCCAATCCCATCAACGTCGTGCTTACGACGTACGAAGCGCTCAAGTCGCTGCGTACGGCCGAGAGCATCGCGAAGCTGCGCGACAAGACCGTCGCCGAACTGTATCGGTAGAGGCTCACATGGCGAAACCAGCACCGAAATCGATCTCGCGCGGCGATGGTCTCGCGACCGCATCGATGGGATTCTCGCTCAGCGAACTACGCGAAAATAAGGGCGCACGTCCGAAACGGACGCGCGTCGGTCGTGGTCACGGCTCGGGCATGGTCAAGACCGGCGGCGAAGGCGGCAAGGGTCAGACCGTGCGCTCGGGCGGCGGCAAGGGCCCCGCGTTCGAAGGTGGCCAGACGCCGTGGGCACGTCGCTTGCCGCACAAACGCGGCTACTCGCAAAAGGCGCGCGACATCGGCCACTTCCGGTCGATGTATGCAGTCGTCAATATCTCTGCGCTCGCCAGCTGGGATGCTTCCGTCGAAGTCTCTCCCGAATCGCTGATGAAGCACAAGCTCGTGAGCAAAGAGCGCGACGGCATCAAAATTCTTGGCGGGAATAAAGACGCGAAGACACTGCCGCAGGGACTCAAGTTCCGCGACGTCGTCTTCTCCGCGACGGCGCGTGAAGCGCTCGAAGCGGCCGGTGCCGATTTCGGCCCCGTCGTTGTGGAAGTCTCGATGTCCGGCAAGAAACTGCAGAAGAAAGTCTAGGCGCTCGTGCTCGATAACCTTCGCGCTGCGATCCTCGTCCCGGATATTCGCAAGCGGATTCTGTTCTTGATGCTCGCGTTCGCGGGCTTCGTGTTCATGATTCACGTGCAGTTACCAGGCGTGGATGAGGCGCGTTGGCAGAATCTTCTGCGCAACGGTAGCTTCTACAACTTCCTTGGGTTTCTCTCAGGCGGTGCGTTGCAGAAGCTCTCCATCATCGCGATGGGGATCACGCCGTACATCAATGCATCGATCATCATGCAGTTGATGACAGTCGTCTTGCCGCAACTCGAAGATCTCGCGAAAAAAGGCGGCGAAGAAGGCCGCAAAAAGATCAGCCAGTACACGCGTTGGCTCACGATTATCCTCGCGGTCGTTCAAGCAACGACGATGTCGGTCAACATGTCCCGCGCAGGCGTGTTCTACGACAACTCGGCCTGGTTTATCGCGTATGCGGTCGTCGCGTTCGTCTCCGGGACGCTCTTCCTCATGTGGCTCGGCGAGCAGATGACGGATAAGGGCATCGGCAACGGCGTCTCGCTCATCATCTTCATCGGCATCGTGTTGCGCTATCCGACGTACGTCGGGCAGACGATTCAGGCGGGGCAGAAGGACGGGCTCAACGTGCTCGGCCTGGTCCTGTTCCTTGCAATCTCGCTCTTCACGATCGTTTCGATCATCTTCATGTATCAAGGTCAGCGCCGCATCCCCGTGCAGCAAGCGCGCCGCGTCGTCGGTCGTAAGATGTTCGCGGGTCGTTCGAGCTATATTCCGCTGCGTCTCAACAACTCGGGCGTCATCTCGATCATCTTCGCGATCTCGATTTTACTCTTGCCACAGCAGGCGCTCTCGTGGTTCCAACATTCGCAGATCGCCCCCACGTACGGCTTTCTCGGGTTCCCATCGAATACGCCCGCGGTTTCGCTCGCGCTGCAGACGTATTTTAGCCCGAACAGTTTCCTCTACAATTTCGCATACTTCATCTTGGTCGTCGTCTTCACGTTCTTCTACAGTTCGATCGTCGTCAACGTCAAAGACATCGCCGATAATCTGAAAAAGAGCGGGTCGTTCATCCCGGGCATCCGTCCGGGTGGCCCGACCGAAGAGTATATCAAACGTATTCTACTCCGCATCACGACGGTCGCGGCGGTCTATCTCGGGTTACTCGCCGTTTTGCCATCGATCTTGCAAAAAGGTCTTGCCGTCACGACGTTTTATCTCGGCTCGACGTCGCTCCTCATCGTCGTCGGCGTCGCCCTCGATACGATGACGCAGATCGAAGCGCGCTTGGCGATGCGCGATTACAAGGGCTTCATCAAACGATGAACGTTCTCGCGCAAGCGTGTTTTCGATGAGCGCCGCCGGAACGCAAGCGATGCGGCTGGTCTTCCTCGGCCCGCCCGGTGCCGGGAAGGGGACGCAGGCGAAAGCGCTCGAGGAACGCTTTGGTGTCAAGCAAATCTCGACGGGCGATATTCTGCGCACCAACGTCGCGCAGGGCACGGCGCTCGGCGCGCAGGCGAAAGCCTTCATGGAGTCCGGGAAGCTCGTTACGGACGACATCATTATTGCGATGATGGCAAACGAGCTTGCGGGCAAAGAATCATTTTTGCTCGACGGGTTTCCGCGCACCGTCGCGCAGGCCGAATCGCTCGATACGTTGCTCGAGAAATTGCACTTACCGCTGACGGGCGTAGTGCTCTTCGAAGCCGATCGGGACACGCTTTTCAAACGCTTGACGGGCCGCTGGACGAATCCGCGAACGGGCCGTTCGTATCACGCGGAGTTCAATCCGCCGAAGCAGTCCGGCGTCGACGACGAAGACGGTGGCGAACTCGTGCAACGGAAAGACGATACAGCCGACGTGGTCGCTCATCGTCTGGAGACCTACGACCGTGAGACGGCGCCACTCGTTGCCTATTACGGCTCGCGCGCGACGTTTGCAAAGATCGACGCACTCGCTCCGATCGAGGCGGTGAGTGCCGAAGTCGACCGCGCGATCGCAGCTCACGGGTCGTCGGGCGCAAAATGATCACGATGAAATCGGTACGCGAGATCGAGATCATGCGCCGCAGTGGGAAAATCACGTCGGCGGTTTTGTCGAGCCTCATCCGCGCGGCAAAGCCCGGGATGACGCTTCGCGAAATCGATCGCCTCGCCGAAAAAGGCATTCGCGATCGCGGCGGCATTCCCACGTTCAAGGGATACCATGGCTTTCCGGCTTCGATTTGCGCGTCGCTCAACGAGATCGTCGTTCATGGTATACCGGGCGATCAGGTCCTCAAAGATGGCGACATTCTTTCGATCGACATCGGTACGACGTTCGAAAAATATGTCTCCGACACGGCAATCACGTTCGGGATCGGCACGATCTCGGCGGAAGCGCAACGGCTTTTGCGCGTGACGCAAGAATGTCTGATGCGCGGAATTGCCGCGATGCAAAAAGGCAAGCGCCTCTCCGATATCGGTCACGCGGTTCAACTCCATGCCGAGGCTCACGGCTATGGCGTCGTTCGGGCACTTGTCGGGCACGGCGTTGGCACGAAAATGCACGAGGAGCCGCAGGTTCCCAACTGGGGCGATGCGGGCAAAGGCATCGTTCTGCGACCGGGCCTCGTGCTTGCCGTCGAGCCGATGATCACCGAAGGCACCTTCGATGTCGAAACCTTGAAGGATGGCTGGACGGTTGTGACCGCCGATGGTAAACTAGCGGCGCACTTCGAGCACACCATTGCCCTCACCGATGATGGTCCGCGCATTTTGACGCTCCGCGAGAACGACTTCATGGAACTCGACGTCGCTCGCTATCGCCCCGACGCCGAACTCGCCGCGTAGTACGAACGCAAATAGGAACAGGAACGCACATGAAAGTCAGACCGTCCGTCAAGCGCATTTGCGAAAAATGCATCGTCATTCGCCGCGAGGGAAAAGTCCGCGTCATCTGCGAGGCTAACCCCAAACACAAGCAGGTACAGGGATAATGGCACGTATTTCCGGCATCGATCTCCCGCGCGAGAAGCGGATTGAGATCGCCCTCACGTACATCTACGGCATCGGTCTCCCCACGGCGCAGAAACTGCTCGCCCGCACGGGCGTCGATCCGAATACGCGCGTGAAGAACCTCACCGAAGACGATGAGAAGAAGCTGCGCGAAGCGATCGACGGCCAGATCAAGGTCGAAGGCGATTTGCGGCGTGAAGTCGCGGGCCACATCAAGCGGCTTACCGATATCGGTTGCTATCGTGGCTTACGTCATCGTCGCGGTCTGCCGGTCCGCGGCCAACGCACGAAGACCAACGCTCGCACGCGTAAGGGTCCGAAAAAGACCGTCGGCGCGAAGAAAAAAGCTACGAAGAAGTAGGACGCGCGCCGGTCGATCGCTGCGGTGAACGTTGGCAGACCGAGGGTCGGCGCTCACGCGCCGGTTCTCGTTTTACTTTCCGGGCGTAACGAATCGGGGTGCGCCTTGGCTTTTGTCATTGATCGCGGCGTGTGCGCATGGTATAGTCCGCCGATATGACTCGTCGGTGTTGCCGTTGTGGACACATGGCCTGCGTCTTTGAGACGCCGGGGCGAGTCTTTATCTGATTTTCGGCGCGAGCGCGCGAACGATCAGCATGACGGCCGCCCCTCTCGGGCGGCTTTTTTCATTCTCATTCTCGGGGGAGAGTACCACACGTGGCGCAACCTACTAAAGTCGAAGGCATCAAGGTTCAGAGCCGGGGCCTGCGCGGAACGATCGCGGCCGAGCTCGCGGCGCCAACCGAAAATTTTGGCGACGCCGATATCCACGTGCTGAAGTTTCACGGCATCTATCAGCAAGAGGATCGCGATGTTCGCGTCTCGAGCCGCGGCCCGAATGGCGAGCGCCCGCCGAAAGTCTATTCGTTCATGCTTCGCACGAAAAGCCCCGGTGGCTACGTGCCCGGAGCGCTCTTTCTCGCGCTTTCAAATCTTTCCGAAACGCATGGCAATAGCACGATGCGGGTCACGACGCGACAAGGCTTGCAACTGCACGGCGTCCACAAATCCGATCTCAAAGAAGTTATTGCGACGATCAACGAGACGCTCGGCTCGACGCTCGGTGCGTGCGGCGATATCAATCGCAACGTGATGGCGCCCGCTGCGCCTTTCACGACCAAATCGTATGCGATTGCGCGCGAAGCCGCACACGCCATTGCGGAACTGCTTACACCGCGAACGGCCGGATACTACGAAATCTGGCAAGATGGTGAGGTCGTCCACTCGAGTGAGACGGAGTCCGATCCACTCTATAAAGACGCGTATTTGCCGCGTAAATTTAAAATTACGACCGCGACCTCAGGCGATAACTCCGTCGATCTCTATACGAACGATGTCGCGGTCGTCCCGATCCTTAGCGACGTCGATGTCTTACTCGGCTACGATCTTTACGTCGGCGGCGGGCTCGGCAACACGCATCGCAAAGCGGAAACCTTTCCGCGTCTCGCCGATGAATTCGGCTTTGTCGATGCGGCCGACATGCTCGCTGTCGTGCGCGCGATCGTCGAAGTCCAGCGCGATTACGGCGACCGCACCAATCGCAAACACGCGCGCCTCAAGTACACGATTGCCGATCGCGGTCTCGCCTGGTTCAAAACCGAAGTCGAAAAATACGCGGGTAAGACGGTACACGCATTCCGCCCGCTGCCTGCGTGGGAACATCGCGACTATCTCGGTTGGCACGAGCAGGGCGACGGTCGGCTTTTCGTCGGTCTCAATATCGAAAACGGTCGCATCAAAGACGACGCGGGCGCGCATCTCAAATCGGCACTCCACGATATCGTCTCGCGCTTCGGTCTCGATCTCGTTCTCACGCCGCAGCACAACGCGCTCATCATCGATATTCCGCGCGAGTCGCGCGGCGCGATCGAAGCGCTGCTTGCCGAACACGGCGTGCGATCGATCGAAACGATCAGCCTGCTCGAACGTCATGCGATGGCGTGTCCCGCGCTTCCGACCTGCGGGCTCGCGCTCGCCGAAGCCGAACGCGCCTTGCCGGCAATCATCGATACGCTCGAACGGCGGCTCGACGAACTCGGCCTTGGCAACGAACCGATCTCGATTCGGATGACGGGTTGCCCCAATGGATGCGCGCGTCCGTACATGTCGGAGATCGGCCTCGTCGGCGTGAGCGCGGACAAGTACAACGTGCACCTCGGTGGACGTCTCGGGCTCACGCATCTCAACAAAGTGTACCGTGAGACGGTCGAGACGGCCGATGTGATCACGTTACTCGACGAACTCTTCGTTGCGTATAAGCACGAGCGTCAGAGCGGCGAATCATTTGGCGCCTACTGCGACCGCGCGGTCCTCGATCCGGTCCTGGTGTAGGCATCGAAAAACCCGGTGCGCAGACGCACCGGGTTTCGAGCATTTCGGGAACCGACGGATCGGTCTCCGAGCTACATTTTTTGGCCCTTGCCTTCGAGCTTCCCGCCCTCGAGTTCGGTTACGCGCGTGACGTGACGCGCGCCGACGCCCTTTTGATCGAAGGTCACGCGGACGGTCTCGCCTGTGTGAATTTTGTAAATCGGGCTCGCTTTGCCGAAGCGCGGCAGGTAGTCGAAGCTCAAGATTTGCTCTTGGCCGGCCTCTTTGCCCTTGACCTTGAGGTTGAGCGTCGAAACGTGGACGACGGTCCCGTCGAAGGTCCGGTGAACGGAATTTTCGGCAGCGACCGCTCCGAGCGGCGCGCCGATCGCGGCACCGATGGCGAACGCGACGGCCGTTTTGCGCGCGTAATTCATAATGGTA
>JAYTXC010000141.1:0-18748 GCA_043743145.1 Rhodospirillales bacterium | reverse complement strand
TTGGGATCCCGCGATGCCGCCGGTGCGCTTCACCGGTAAGATTGCGGGCGAATCGCGCGAACTCGTCGCCGCGGGCGACAAGGGTGGGAACTTCTGGGTTCTCGACGCCACCGATGGTAAACTCGTGTACCATCAGGCCGTCAGCACGCAAAAGGGCCAGAACACCGAGCCGACACGCGATGGAAATCTCGCGTGTCCCAACACCAACGGCGGTGTTGAGTACAACGGCGGGTCGTACGATCCGCAGACCAATATGTTTTACGTCCCGAGCGTCGATGAGTGCGGCATTTGGAAGAAGCTGCCACGCGCGACGTATCTGGCCGGCCAGTTCTATCTCGGTGGCCTCTTCCCGGCGCAAAGCGGTCCGACGACCGGCTGGATGAACGCGATCGATATCTCGACCGGGAAGTTCGCCTGGCGTAAAAAAGAAGCGCTCCCCGCCGTGGGCGGCGCGCTTGCGACCTCGACGGGTCTCGTCTTCTCCGGTATGTTGACGGGACAATTCGAAGCCTTCGATGCGATGACCGGAAAGATCGTCTGGCACGATGCGACGGCTTCGCCGATTCTCGCGCCGCCATCGGCGTACGTTATCGACGGGAAGCAATTCGTCGCGGTTGCTTCGGGTCAGGCGGGGAATCAGCTCGTCAAGGACATGCCCCAAGTTAGCACGGGCGGATCGTTCCTCACCGCCTACACACTCTAGGAGAACATCGTGATCGTGCCACTCCGATTCGCTATTATTGTCGCACTCGTTCTCGGGGCCGCATCTGCGGATGCATCCGCGCAGACGACGCTCGGTGATCGCGAACTCGCGATGCACGCACTCGCCGACATGAAAGCGGCGACGAATCAAATCGTCCGGACCGAAGACGGCAGCGCCGTCGGCCGCAAAGCGTACCAAACCGCGGCACTGCAAGCGCGTAACGCCCTGATCGGCCGTAAAGATCGGGACTTCACGGCGAGCGTCGGCGATCCGGGCGATGGCGTCGGCGCCATCGGCTATATCGACCGCCTCTTGGATCGTCCGTCCACCCCCGTGTGGACGGATGGTCTCAAAGGGGCAAAGATCAATCTGCTCGCTGCGGCGCAGAGTCTCACCGACGCCCTGCATGCGAAACAAATGGAAGAATATCAAACGGATCTCACGGGCGCGATTGCAGATATCTCGCTCGCGATCGGTCGTTCGTCGCAGGGGGGTGTCCTCGGCGGTATCGAGGGCGCGCTCGCGACGACATCTCTCGGCATTCCCACCGGTGCGAAGATCGTCTCGGGGTGCTCGGTGCCGAACGTTGCCCCGGCGTACGGCGTCATTGGCGGCACCCTCGCCTATCTCTCGGTCGATCGACGCGCTGCCGCATCAGCCGTTCCCGCCGAATTTCCGGTGCGACGAATCGACGTTATCGGTGATCGGCTCGTGCTTTATACTTCATCGGCATCCGAGAATGCGAAGCGCTGCTCTCATCGCGTCGCGGTGGCGCCAAACGCGGTGCATTCGATCGAACGACGGTCGCACCGCGAGAAGTCGCGCTCCGTCGCTTCGGCATTGCTCGTTTCATATACCGCAGCGCAGGCTCACGCGGGCTCCGCCGTGTACGCGCAAAACTGCGTCTCGTGCCACGGTGCGAATCTGCAAGGCGTGGCGGCCCCGGCCGTTGCCGGTAAGGAATTCGTCAGCCAAGTAACGGGGGATGGATGGACCGTCGCCGATTTCCGCAATCTCGTCGTGCAACAGATGCCGCTCAGCAATCCTGGATCGTTGTCCTCGAAACAGTACGCCAACGTGATGGCGTTCTTGCTCGCATCGAACTGTTACCCAGCCGGCAGCAAGACATTTCCCACGACCGACGATCCGAAGCTCGCGAAAGTAAAAATTCGTCCGCCGCACGGTGCGTCGCCGGACAATGCCAAGCTTGGAACCTGTCGCGTAAGGTAATCGCTCGATCGAGCATCTCCGGCGGAATGCCATAGCGGCGTGCCGCGCGATCTCGATGTCGCGCGACGCATGACGTTCGCGCTGCGCAACACGTTCGTCATCGATGGCCAACTCAAAGAAGTTGGCTGCGCGCGTCTTGCGCAGGCATATGGCGAGATGACCTACGCGCTGCCCCCGCACTCGAACGGTGCGTCGACGATCGTTACGACGACCGACGGCGGCTCGTTCAATCCGCTCGAATTCGGCATCACCAACCGGCGGATCGGTCGCTGGCTCTTCGCCTGTCGCGCCAACCACCGAACGCGCGATCACACGATCGCGTTGATTCGCGGGGCGGCGGGGCAGTAACGCCATTGTCGATCGTCAAAAAAATAGCGGGCTCTGTTTGGAGGCGGCTATCACGCTCAAAGTATTGCTGACGATACGAACGCTCGCGATTGTCACGACGATCGCCCTGACGCTCTCGGCTTGGCTCATTCCCGTGTGGAATACGTGGTTCGTCACCGTTGCGCGGCGCATCGCCGTCGCGAGCGGGTTCGGTGCTCAATTTGCAATCACGGGTATCGCGGTCGCTCATCGGCGCGAACCATGGACGCGCTTCGTGATCCTTTTCGCCGGTGCGGCCATTTCGATTGAAGCACTGGCCTCACATGCGTTGCCGCTCTGGGGAATCGGCGTCGCAGCCGTATGCGAAGCCTCGGTTGTCGCGTGGCTCGTATTTTCGGCCTTACGCGAAGCGCGCGACCTCAGGACCTATCCCGAGGACTACCTCACCCGCGCCTACACCCGGATCGCCGACCCACGAGTTGCCCGTTTTTTAGCGATCGAGACGACGGTCATGGGTGCGGCGTTACGATTTCTCACCGGTGGATTTCGCCAACCATTACCGGCGGGTTTCGGCTTCACGAAAACGGCGAGCGACTTGCCGATGCTCCTGGCACTCCCCGTATTTCTTATCCCCACTGCAATCGCCATCGATATCGTCATCCCGCAAGCGCAATGGCCGTGGCGTGTGTTGGATGACTTCGTCAATCTCTACGCCATTCTCTGGGGAGTGGGGCTCTACGCGACGTTCCGCAAGCGCCCCCACCGGATCGTCGACGGCACGCTTTACCTCGCGCTCGGCGTTTTTCGCGCGGCCGAAATCCCGCTCGCACATATCGCCGCCGCTCGCGTGACGCGCACGAACTTCGATCCCCGGGCGTGGAGTCGCCAACATCGTGCCGACGGTTTGTCGTTCGCGCTCGAGGGAACGCCCGTCGTCGTTTTCGATCTCGCCGTTCCGCTCGTCCGCTCACATCGTGGCGAAGACCGCGCGATCGCGTGTGTCGCGGTCTCCTGCGATGACGCGTTCGCCCTCGCCCGTGCGACGGCAATCCCGACGTAAGTCGGTTCCCCGAGCCGCACGCAGAGCGCATCATCGGAGGCGATGCCTGACGCTCCACCGCAGCTCGTCTCCGCACTCGACGCCGTCGAGTCACTTCTCGCAAGCGAAGCACTCGATGCCTGGCCCACGCACGACGACGATCTCGCGTTGCTCCGTGCGACGCGCGAGCGTCTCGTGCGACGGTTCACGCTCGCCGTCGTCGGCGAATTTTCGAGCGGCAAGTCCTATCTGCTCAACGCCCTCTTGGGCAAAGTGCGCTACGAGGCCGGCGGTCGGATCGCGGGACTTCTCGCCGTCGATATCAATCCGTCGACTGCGACGATTACGGAGCTTCAGTACGGTACCGAAGAATCGGCCGTTGCGAAATATCCCTCGGGACGCGAAGAACGCATTCCCATGGATCGGCTCTCGCGCTTCGTCGCCGTCGGCAAGGGCGACGAACGCGGAGCGCTTCACGACGCCACCGCCGATGAGGATACCGCACCCTCGTTCGTCGTAGTTTCCGTCGATTCACCGTTCCTCCAGAGCGGTTTTACGATCGCCGATACACCGGGACTCGCCTCGCTCAACCCCGCACATCGCCGCGCGACGCTCACGTATCTGCCGCGCACCGATGCCGTGCTCTATCTCATCGATACGCAACAACCGTTTACCAAGGGCGACGCGTCGTTTCTCGGGCTCATCGGCGAGCACGTGCGCACGATCTTCATCGTGCAGACCAAAATCGATCTGTGGCGCATGCGCGAAACCGATGGCCGCGAAGCCTGGGATGCCGCGCGTGCGCGGATCGTCGAGCGCGCGCGACGCTTAGCACCCGATGCGGAAGTCTTCAGCGTCTCCGCGCGCGATTACGCCGCAGGCTCGATCGATGGCGATGACGCCCTACGTGCGCAGAGCGGCTTTCCCGCGTTGATTTCGGGTCTCGAGATGTCGCTCGAACGCCGCGCGCAGAGCGCACGTGTCGATCGCACGCTCGCGGTCTTGCACGAACTCGTTGCCAAGACCGCGGCACGCGTCCGGCGTGCGGGCGCACTTGCGGAGACGAGTTCTGCATCGTTAACGATCGAAGTCGATCGCGCATCGGCCGAACTCGTCGAACGCGAACGCGCGCTCGGTCGCGAACGCGACGACGTCACCCGCGCGGGTGCCGAGCGGCATGCGTGGATCGTCGAGCAGGGAGACGCACTTGCGGCGCGAGCGATGCGCGCGCTCGGCGCCGCGATCGATGTCGCCGACATCGAACGCATCCGCGACCGCGGAAAATTTCACAGTCTCGTCGATGCGACGGTCGCACCCGTCTGGAGCGCATTTGCATCCGACGTTGCCGGCCACGTCGCGCGCGCACTCGCCGGCATCGCGAAATCGCGTGGTGACGTCCGTGTCGCCGATCTCGCGGCTCTGCGCTTGGGCGGCGTTCCGGGAACGGGTGCGTGGTCGCGCGATCTCGCGAGCGGCATCGCATCGACGATCGTCCTTGGAGCGATCGGCGGCCCCACGGTGACGTTCGTTCATGCCGTCTCGCGTGGATTCACCGCACACGCGTACGGCACGTATATGAAACGCGAACTCGGTCAAGATCTCTACGCGACATTCTTTCCACATTTCGAGACCGACGTCGCGACGTTCGTCGCCGATCTCGCCACGCAGATCGCCGGCATCTACGACGATGCCGCAGCCGCGATCGAACGCGAACGCACCGTCGCGCGAGCGGAGACACTCGAGCCGATCGTTCGTGCACTCGGACGCGCGAACGACGCTGGCGCCCGCATCGCGGCCTCCCAGCGGCTCGCACGCGTCGTCGCATCGCTCGCGACGATCGACACCGCGCTCATCGCCCTCGATACGTCACGACGCTACGTCCATGGGAGCGAAAGCGCCGCTTCGAACGATGCCTCACCCGCATCGAACGGTGTCACGGTGCATCAGAACGACGGATTTGCGTTCGATGCCGACGCCTACGATCGTGGACTGCGACCCGAGCGGTATCGTGTCGTCGTCCTCGGCGCGCTACGACGCGGAAAATCGAGCCTCATCAATGCGATTGCGGGAACGCGCATCTTACAAGATGAGGGTGGGAACGAAGCGATTTTTCCCGTGCACGTGCGCTACGGCGAACGCGAACGCGCGTACGCGCTGGTGCGCGAAGGCGATTGGAATGAGATCCCGACGAGCGATGCGATGGCGCAAGCCGCGCGGTCGCCCGTACTCATCGAAACGCCATGGAAAATGCCGCGCGAACTCGTCCTCGTCCACGCCCCCGCGTTCGATAGCGGCAACGACGATGCCGAGAAGATCGCCCTCGCAGCAGCGCGCGCCGGGAGTGAGATTCTCGGGCTCTTTTCGCGACAACTCTCCGATCGCGAGCTCGCGCTCTACGCGCGCGTCGCCGAATTCGGGAAGCCGATGATCCTCGCGCATACGATTGCCGATAACGAGTCGGCGAGCGAACGACGGACGGTCGTCGAACTCGCCGGCCGCTACGTGCGCGAACGCGCGATCGCAATCTCGCGCATCTTTACGATCTCCGCGCTCGATTATTTTGAAGCCGCGCAGACGAAGCGCCCGGCTGCGGCGTGGAACGAACTCGGCGCGCTTCGCGAGACCCTGCACGCGCACGCAGACGAACACATGACGCGGCTTGCGGATCGCGCGCGCCGCGACGTCGAACGCGCGCGCACGGACGATCGCAAAAGCGACGATTCCACGGCGCCCGGGTTTCGACGCGGGCTCGCTCGCTTCTTCGGTCGCAAGTAAACGCTCACTTCGACTTCTGGCCCGAGGTTCGACTCGCGATGGTCCCGAAGCGCGTTGTCGTGTCACGTTTCTACACGATCGGACCCGCACGCATCGCTCTCGGTACAGGGGAAGCGCGCATCGGACGTTTAGCCATCGAAAACGGGCTAATCGCGGCAGTTCTCGACGCCGATGGCTCGAGCGATTTCCAGCTACCTGCGGGCTGCACGATCGCACCGGGAATGATCGACGTCCATACCAATGGTGCGGGCGACGTGCTTTTCAATCGCGATCAGGGAAATGCCGTCGACGTTGCTTCGCGCTCGTATGCGGAGCAAGGTGCGACGGGCTTCGTCGCAACGATCATGACCGCACCGTGGGAATCGATGTTACATGCCGCGAGCGAGACCGCGGAAGCCGCGCATGCGCTCGCCGAAAACGCGACGCTCGGCGGGGCGCGTTGCCTCGGCATTCATTTCGAGGGACCGTTCCTCAATCCAAAATTTCGCCGCGTGCATCGGCACGATTGGCTCGTGCCTGCCACGCGCGAGCGTGCGAAAAGTTTGCTCGATGCGTGTCGCGGAGCGCTCGTGATGATTACGATGGCGCCCGAAGTCGAAGGCGTCGATGAAACGGCACGCTTCTTCTTCGATCAGGGTGTCGTCTGTTCGGCCGGCCACACGTCGGCGAAATATCGCGACGGCATCCTCGCGGTCGGGCTCGGTTTCCGGACGCTCACGCACGCGTTCAATGCGATGCCACCGCTGGATCATCGCGAACCCTCATTGCTCGCCGCATTCATGCAAGAATCCCGCACGAGCGTTCAGGTAATTTGCGATGGTTATCACGTGGCACCCGTCATGATCGACGCGCTCTATCGGATGCTCGGCGAGCGCATGGTGCTCGCGACGGATTACATGGCACCTGCGGGAAGCGGGTATCGCATCGAAGGCGGCGTCGTCCGTGCCGAAGACGGAACGATCGCGGGCTCGGCACTGCACTGCGATCGCGCCGTGCGGAATTTGATGTCGTATGCATCGCTGCCATTCGAACGCGCGATCGTCTGCGCGACCTCGGCTCCCGCGAAGTTGCTCGGTATCGAGCGCGAGTGTGGCACGATCGAAGCGGGGAAGCGCGCAGATTTTGCGGTGTGGGACGATCAATACGAGATTCTCACCACCGCCGTCGGCGGCGAGGCCGTCTACGGCGCCCACCATCTCGCGAGTACGCGCGCGACCAGCGTCGGCTAACGCGACTGCCGTTTAAAATCCGCGAGCACGTCCCAAAACGTCGCGAAGGTCTTCCCCGTGCAACCGGGGTCATCGATCGCGACGCCCGCGCCGAGTGACCCCGCGATCGCGAGCGACATCGCCATCCGGTGATCGTCGTACGTTGCAACGCGCGCGTAGTGAAGCGGCCCCGGTGCGATCGTCATCCCATCGGTCGCCTCTTCAACGTGCGCGCCAAGTTTTCGCAGCTCCGTCGTCATCGCCGCGATACGATCGGTCTCTTTCCAACGCATGTGCTCGACACCACGAATACGCACCGGACTATCGGCAAAGGCCGCGATCGCGGCGAGTGTCGGCGCGGTGTCGGAGATCGCGTTCATGTCGATATCGATTCCGTGGAGTTGCTTCGGTCCTGTAACGATGAGCGCACCGTCGCGCTCCTCCACGACCGCACCCATCATTTCGAGCACGCGGACGAAGCCCACATCGCCCTGCAACGATCGTAGCGACAGGTTGGCGACGGCAACGCGCCCACCACTCGCGGCCGCTGCCGCAAAAAAATACGACGCACTCGATGCGTCGGGCTCGACCGCGTAGTGGCGCGCCGTGTAACGGCCGCCCGGGGCGACGACGTAGTCTCGCGCAGAACGGCGGTCGACGGATACGCCCCATTGCGCCATCATCGCGCACGTCATCTCGACGTATGGTTCGCTCACGAGTTCGCCCGTGACCGTCAGCGTGATCCCGGCACGCGCGTATGGCGCGACGAGCAAGAGCGCCGAGAGTTGCTGACTCGATGCGTGCGCGTCGATCGTGAGCGCACCACCGGGGAGGCCATTCGCATGAATCTCGAACGGAAACCGGTTCGCTTCGCCCGTGCATGCGACACGCGCACCTTGCGCGCGCAAAACGTCGAGCAACTCGCCGATCGGCCGCCCGCGCATCGCGGGCACGCCGTCGAAGCGAAACGTTCCCTGCGCGAGAGCAACGAACGCCGTGATAAAACGTGCGGCCGTTCCCGCATTGCCGACGAAGAGATCCGCTTCATGCGCGGGAACGCGACCGCCCGTGCCCACGACCGCGAAGGTCTCGCGCGCCGGATCGTGCGTTACCGCGATGCCGAGTCGCGCGAGCGCGGTTGAAAAAATCTCCGTATCGTCGCTCGCGAGGGCGCCCTCGAGCACCGATTCACCGTCCGCAAGCGCGGCGAGGAGGAGTGCGCGATTCGTGATACTCTTCGATCCCGGCACGCGCACGTCGCCGCGCAACGGGTGCGGGACCGGGGCAACCTCGAGCGTCGTCACACCGCGCCGCCGCCGAGGTACGCCGCGCGGACGGCTTCGCTCGCCATAAGGTTTGCTGCCGTATCTTCGTGGACGATCTTTCCGACTTCGAGCACGTAGCCGCGCGATGCGATCCCGAGTGCTTGCCTGGCGTTTTGCTCGATGAGCAGCACCGTCGTGCCCCGCGCGTTGATCTCGCGTATCACGCCGAAGATCGTCTGCACGAGAATCGGCGAGAGCCCGAGCGACGGTTCGTCGAGCATGAGCAATTTGGGTCGCGACATGAGCGCGCGCGCCATCGCGAGCATCTGTTGCTCGCCGCCCGAGAGCGTGCCACTCTTTTGCGCGATGCGTTCTTTGAGCCGTGGAAAGATTTCGAGCACGCGTTCGAAGTCGCTCGCGATCTCCGCTTTCGACGTCCGCGTATACGCACCGAGTTCGAGATTTTCGCGCACCGTCATCCGCGCGAAGACGCGCCGACCTTCCGGCGAGTGACCGATGCCGCGGCGCACGATTCGATCGGGCGTGTCGCGCAACACGTCCTCGCCGGCGAATCGGATCGTACCCCTCGTCGGTTTGACGAGGCCGCTGATCGCACGCAACGTCGTCGTTTTTCCCGCGCCATTGCCGCCGATGAGCGTCACGATCTCACCCTCATCGACGTGAAGCGAGACGCCTTGAAGCGCGCGGATACGACCGTACGACGCGTCGATCCCATCGACTTCGAGGAGCGCCACTACGCGGTCTCCGCGCGGCCGAGATACGCTTCGATCACGGCCTCGTTGCGACGCACGTCGGCGGGTAAGCCCTCGGCAATTTTCTCACCGTGGTCGAGCACGGTGATACGTTCGCTCACCTGCATGACGAGATTCATATCGTGCTCGATTAAAAACACAGTCACACCCGTCGCGCGAATCCGCGCGATGAGGCCGATGAGATCGTCTTTTTCGCGTGGATTCATGCCGGCGGCGGGTTCGTCGAGCAAGAGTAATTTCGGCTCGCTTGCCAGCGCGCGCGCGATCTCGAGACGACGCTGGCTGCCGTAGGGCAGGTTGCGCGCGTAGTTGTCGGCGTCCCGTTCGAGATCGACGAACGCCAAGAGTTCGCGCGAGCGCTCGCGCACGCGACGTTCTTCTTTACGTTGGCGTGGGGAGTGCACGAGCGAATCGAACATGCTCGCGCGCATCTGTGAATGTTGGCCCGTCATGACGTTATCGAGCGCCGACATGAATGCGAAGAGTCGGATGTTTTGAAACGTGCGCGCGATGCCGCGACTCGTAATACGATCGGTCGGGAGACCCGTGAGCGTCATCCCCTCGAGATCGATCGTGCCCGATGTCGGTGCGTAGATGCCGGTGATGAGGTTAAAGACGGTGGATTTTCCCGCGCCGTTGGGTCCGATCATCGCGACGATGCTACCCGCATCGATTTTGAATGAGAGATCGTTCACGGCGACGAGTCCGCCGAACGTACGACGGACGTTGGTAAGTTCGAAGAATGGCGCCGCCATTACGTCCGCGCCGCGCCTTCGTATTCGCTCTGTTCTTGCGCGGCGAGGTTTGGGTCGGCCATCGCTTCGTGGAACTCAGCCTTGCGTTGACGGCTCGGAATGAGCCCTTCGGGGCGAAAGAGCATCATCGCGACGAGAATGACCCCGTAGAGCATGAAGCGGTAGTTCGTGAAGTCGACGTTCGTGAGGCCGACCGCATGCGCGAGATTCGTCGATTGCGGCAAGAGAAAACTATTGATGAACGAGAGCACGAAACTTCCCACGATCACGCCGGCAATATTGCCCATTCCGCCGAGGACGAGCATCGAGAGCACGAGCACGCTGACGTTGAATTGAAATTGGTCGGGCGAAACGAGCGATAACTTGGCCGCATACGCCACGCCCGCGAGCCCACTGAACGAGGCGCCGAGCGCGAAGGCGGAAAGTTTGGCTGCCGTCGTGTTGATGCCCATGTGTCGCGCGGCAAGTTCGTCTTCGCGAATCGCCATCCACGCGCGCCCGAGGCGACTGCGTTGCAGATTGACGGCGATGAAAATGCCGAGCACGATGAGGACGAGCAAGACGTAGTAATACGGCGTCGCGCTGAACCCGAAGGACTTGCCGAAGAGCGACGGTTGATCGAGCGAACTGATCCCGTTCGGTCCGTTCGTAAACTGCGCGAGGTTGAGGAACGTCTGCGGCACGATTTCGCCGAAGCCGAGCGTGACGATCGCGAGGTAGTCGCCGCGTAGACGCAGCGTCGGCGCACCGAGCAAGATCCCGAAGATCGCGGCGATGACCGACGCGACGAAGAGCATGATCCAAAACGGAATGTGGATACCGAACTGCTGGCTCGCGAGCATCGCGTATGCATACGATCCGATCGCAAAGAACGCGGCATAGCCGAGATCGAGCAAACCCGCAAAGCCGACGACGATATTGAGGCCGAGCGCGAGTAGGATGAACGCACCCGCGTTTGCGAGGAAGTCGATGTGCGAATTGTTATGGTCGAGCCACGGAAACGCGAGCAAGACGACGCCGAGGACCGCAAAGCCGATTCGCGTGCGGGTGCGGCTCGAAAGCGCGGTCACACTTTTTCGGGGAGCGACTCCCCGAGAAGGCCCGCGGGCCGGAAGATCAAGACGAGAACGAGCACCGAGAAGACGAGGACGTTCGACCACTGCGCGCCCTGCGGAATGTACTGCGTGCCGATCGCCTCGATGAGCCCGATGAGGAACCCGCCGAGCATCGCGCCCGGAATATTCCCGATGCCGCCGAGCACCGCGGCCGTGAACGCTTTGAGTCCGGCCTGAAACCCGTTGAAGAACCACGTCGTGCCGTAGTAGACGCCACTCGCAAATCCCGCCGCGCCCGCGAGCGCGCTACCGATGAGGAACGTCATCATGATCGTCGTGTTGACGTTGATGCCCATGAGTTGCGCGGCATCGCGATCCTGCGCGGTAGCCCGCATCGCTTTCCCCATTTTTGTTTTGGTAATGAATAATTGTAATGCGATCATCATGACGATCGCGAAGCCGATCACGATTACTTGCTTGAGTGAGATCTCGACGCCGCCGAGCGCGAGCGTCGGGTTGGGAATGAGATCGGGGAACGGCACGGGCGACGGTCCGCGCCAGAGTTGCATCACGTTTTCGAGGATGAACGACATGCCGATCGCCGTAATGAGCGGCGCGAGACGCGGGGCGTTACGCAAGCGGCGATACGCCAAACGCTCGATCAAGATCCCGACGATCCCGCAGAGCAACATCGAGCCTAAAATCGTCACGAGCACGACACCGACGAGCGCGATGCCGTGCACCTCGCCACTCACACCGAGCGCGGTGAGAATGGCGAGTGAGAAAAACGTCCCCAGCGTGTAGACGTCCCCGTGGGCGAAGTTGATGAGTTCGATGATACCGTAGACCATCGTGTATCCGAGCGCGATGAGCGCGTAGATCCCACCGAGCGAGAGCCCGTTGACGATCTGCTGAAAGAAAACGTCCACGTCGCGGCGTTAGACCTTGAGATTGATCTGGTCGACGAAGACGGCTTTTCCGTTCGCAATCTTATACAGACTCAAGATCGGATTCGTCGTATCGCCAAGTTTGTTGAAGCCGATCGTGCCGATCGGCGATGCAAAGCCGCTCGTCGCCGCAACGTTCTTGAGCACGTCGGCGCGCGCGGGCATTTTATTTCCGGCTGCGACGATTGCTTTGGAGATTGCCGCGATTTCGATGTTCGCCGCTGCGTATGCGTTGGCGCTATAGGGGCCCACGTCGGTGTTCCACCGCTTTTTATACGCCGCAACAAACGATGTCGCGCTCGCGAGTTTGGACGTTTCGGGCGCCGCGACCGTGTAATACGAATTATTCGCCATCGCGCCCGCCGTCTTGAGGAACTCGTCGTCGCTGATGCCATCGCCGCCAATATACGGCGTCGATTTTAAACCGGCATCCGCCATCTGCTTGCGCAGGAGGCCGCCGCCCGTCGCCGTGGTGCCGCCGTAGAAAACGACATCGGGTGCGAGCGCGTGGCCCTTGGTGAGCAACGCCTTGTAATCGGTCTGGCCTTTGGTGAGATGCTCGTGCCCGACGACTGCGCCACCACCCGCTTTGAACTGCGCTTCGAAAACGTCGGCGAGGCCCTTGCCGTACGTCTCGTTATCGTCGATCACGAACGCTTTTTTGAAGCCAAGTTTCTTCGCGAATTGCGCGCCCGCCGCACCCTGCTTATCGTCGGTCGTGCAGACGCGGAAATACGTGATCGCGTCGGGATGCGACGTGCGCAGTTTCGCTGCGTCGTCGCCGAGCGTGAGCGAGATGCTCGTGTTGGACGGGCTGATCTGCGCGAGCGACGCGTCGTTGGTGATTGGGATCTCGGCCTTCGCAACACTGGAATTGAAGGGCCCGACCATCGCGAGAACGGCCGCGTCGGAGACGAATTGCTTCGTGTTCTGCGCGCCCTGCGCGGGATCGTGCGCACCTTGCACGGCATCGTCGAGATCGTAGCCGACGAGCTTGAATCCGCCAGGCAAGCCCTTTGCGTTGGCTTCTTCGATCGCTTGGACCGCGCCGTTACGCGTCGGAATGCCGGTCGATGCGTCGGCGCCGCTCACCGGCATATCGATGCCGATCTTGACGACGTTGCCGCCACCCGCGTCGGCCGCGGCCGACGAGGTTCCCGACGACGACTGCGACGTCGATGTTGACGACGACGCGCATCCAGCGACGAGTAACCCGCAGAGGGTTACCGCGCCGAATCGGGCGAGCGCGCTTGATTGACGCATGGACACCTCCACGAACGGAAACGAGACGGAAATTTTCCATCTCGACGAATCGCGATTGGTGTACGCCTTCGTATGCGGCTTACCTTTCACCGAATAATAGGGTCCAAAGGCGGAAAGAGCGGTCGGATAGTGCGCGAAGACGTGCGGCATGACCGTGCGCTCGCGAAAACGCGCCATCGCTTGGATCGTCGCCGCGCTCGCCGTATCGGGGGCGCTTTACTTTGCTGCACTCAACAGCGATTTCTATAATTTGACGTCGCCGTTTGATTTCGACCTGCATGTCGTCTTGCGAAAGCTGTATAGCGTCGGTGCATTCGCGCTCGTTTCATTCCTGATCGCGCGTGCACTGGCGGAACTCGGCTTGCCGATCTACGCCCGCTGGGTCGTGCTCATCGGTGCGGCCTACAGTGGGGCGATTGAAGTCGGCCAATTCTTCAATGGCAGCCCTGAAGGACTCACGTGGAATGCCTTCGATGTCGGCTGTGGGGCGCTCGGTGGAGCGCTCGCGGCCTTGATGCCCGGTGGCAGTCGACGCAGCTTCAAGAGAAAGCAACGCGTGCGCCGCACGACCCGCTATCGAACGACTCCGCTCGCTCGCAACCCTCCCGTGCGTATCGTCAGGCGGAGGAACGATCTCTAATTGCCGAGCCGTTTCGAGGCGGCGACTTAGAGCGCCGCGCGCGTGACGTCAGCGAGGAGACGCGGCACCTCGGGATGGCTTCCGAGGAAATCCGAAAGCTCGATCGTGACGTCGAGTTCGGCGCGCGCCGCATCGACAATTTCGACGATATCGCGACGCACGTGCATTCCGGGTGTGAGAAAGTACGGTACCGCAACGATCCGCTTCGCGCCCGCGGCAACGGCCGCGCGCATCGTCGCGGGGATCGACGGCTCGGCCATCTCGAGATAGGCCGCGTGCACGGGCAGCGAAAGATCGCGCGCCATCACGCCAGCGAGCGTGACGAGCGACGCGTTTGCTTCCACCGACCGCGACCCATGACCGACGAGAACCACGTGCGTCTCCATGCGAGATTCGACGCCGCCTACGCGCCCACGAGTTCGCGCACGGCCGCCGCATTGAAGTACGATGCCTGCGGGTGGTGCATGATGATCGCCGCGGTCGACTGCTCGGGGATGATTTGAAACGCCTCGGTGAGTTCCGTACCGATGGCGCGTTCCGCATCGAGAAGGTCCCATACAATCGCATGCTGTTCGAGATTGGGGCACGCACCGTACCCCCACGAGTAGCGCTTCCCGCGATTGGCATCGAGACCGAGTTCCGCGCGCACGCGGCGGTGCGTGTGTTCGGCGAGCGCCTCGGCAGATTGCACCGAGAAGCCGTGCAGATAGTAACTTTCGCTATAGTCGTTCGCCGCTTGTAGCGCATCGATGCGATGTGAGATCGAACGCCCGACGGTCACGACTTGCAACGCGATCACGTCGCTCGCCGCACCGTCTTTGGGTTGGTTGAGATAATCGGCGAGACAGAGATGCTCGCCACCGATCTGACGCGTGAACGGTAACCGCGCGATTTCGCGACGCACATCGAGCGGATCGTAGATGATGATATCGTCGCCGAGACCCGCCGCGGGAAAATATCCGTAAACGATCTTGGGTTCGAGCAGCGCCGATCGTTCGGCTTCGGCCTGGTAGCGCGCGAGTCGCGGATCGAACTCCTCGCTCTTAAGGCGCTCGAAATCGGCGCCCTTTTGATTCGCCGCGCCCCACGAGAGTCGATAGAGACTCTTGAGATCGAAATGTTCCCACAGATCGCGCGGCGCGATATCGAGGATCGTTCGCGGCCCGAAGAACGGCGCGCGCGGCGCGGCGACGATGGAGAGATGTTCGCGCGCCGTCGCGCCGCTCGGGCTCGCCGGTGCTGCCGCATTACGCACGGCATCACGCGCGCGTAGCGCATCCGTGCGAATTTGCGTGGTAAATTCGTTGCGACGACCGGGTTCGCTCGTGAGCCGATCCATGATGTCGAGACCTTCGAAGGCATCTTTGGCGTAGAAGACGCCCGGCTCGAAATAGCGATCGCCACCATCGAGGAACCCGATCCGACGACCAAAATCACGATTGATCGCGGCACCACCGATGATGATCGGGTACTTCAACTTACGCGAGTCTTGTTCGCTCACGCAAATTGGCATCTGTTTCGATGTCGAGACGAGCAGTGCGGAAAGCCCGATCGCATCGGCGTCGACTTCGGCTGCCTTCTCCAGGATCGTATTCATCGGAACTTGCTTGCCGAGATCGTACACGGTGTAGCCGTTGTTGGACAGGATCGTGTTTACGAGATTCTTGCCGATGTCATGAACGTCGCCGAAGACGGTCGCGAGCACGACCTTTCCCTTGGTCGAGCCTTCTTTTTTCTCGAGGAATTGTTCGAGGTGCGCGACGGCCTTCTTCATCACTTCGGCCGATTGCAAGACGAAGGGCAAGATGAGTTCGCCTGCGCCGAACTTATCGCCGACTTCTTTCATCGCGGGCAACAGCACGTTATTGAGCACGTCGACCGGGCCGCGCCCCACGAGTACCTCGTCGATCTTCGTTTCGATGCCGTCTTTGCGACGGCGCAAGATCGCGTTATGAATGCGGATTTCAACGGGCTCGTTTGCGTCGTCGGCGACGACGGCGGCGACCGAACCCGCGGGCACGCTCGCGTTTTCGAAGTACTCGATGAGATGTTGGAGCGCATCGGGGCGGCGATTGAGCACGAGATCGTCGCACAGGTCGCGTTCGCGCGTATCGAGTTCGCCGTACGGCGTGATCTCTTTTGCGTGCACGAGCGCCATATCGAGGCCCGCGTGAACGCAGTGATGCAACATCACGGAATTGAGTGCAGCGCGCGCGGCCGGCTTGAGACCGAACGAAACGTTCGAGACGCCGAGCGACGTCAGCACGCCCGGCAACCCCGTCTTGATGCGCCGGATGCCTTCGATCGTTTCTACCGCCGACGGAAAGAACTCGGGATCGCCCGTCGCGAGGGTGAACGTGAGCGCATCGAAGATGAGCGCGCCCGGCGGAATGCCGTATTCGCCGCACACGATATCGTAGATGCGTTTGGCGACATCGAACTTGCGATCGGCCGTCTTCGCCATGCCGACTTCGTCGATCGTGAGCGCGACGATCGCAGCGCCGCTCTCCACGGCCATCGGTAGAATGCTATCGATCTTCTCGCGTCCGTTTTCGAGATTGACCGAATTGATGATCGCGCGCCCGGCATAAATTTTCAGCGCAGCTTCGATGACTTTGGCTTCCGTCGAATCGATCATCAGCGGCGCTTCGACCGATTGCGCGAGGCGCTTGACGATCGTCGCCATCTGCACGTCTTCATCCGTGCGTTCGGTCAGTGCGGTGCACAGATCGAGCACGTGCGCGCCACCTTCGACTTGTTCGCGAGCGACGAGCGTGATTTCATCATAATCATCCGCGAGCAAGAGCCGCTTGATCTTCCGCGAGCCCTGCGAATTGATGCGCTCGCCGACGAGCAGCGGCGAGCCGTCTTGTTTGAGCGCGGTCGCCGTCATCGCCGATGCCGCGAATTGCAGCGGTTTGGGCTCGGGAGACCGGCCGCGTTTTCCCGCGACATTTGCGACGAATGCCGCGATATGTGCGGGTGTGGTGCCGCAACAGCCGCCAATCGCGTTGACGCCGAAGTCGTGCACGAACGCACCGAGTTCGACGGCCATTTCTTCGGGCCGTTCGGGATAGATCGTCTCACCCTTGGGTCCCATTAAGGGAAGCCCGGCGTTCGGAATCACGGAGACGAAACAGCGCGAGCTATCGACGAGATACCGAACCGCATCACGCATGTGCGTCGGCCCGGTCGAACAATTGAGGCCGATGACGTCGATCGCCAGCGCGTCGAGCGTCGCCGTCACCGCGCGAATATCGGTGCCCAGGAGCATGCGCCCCGTAACGTCGAGCGTCGCCTGTGCCTGGATCGGTACGCGCTTGACGCCAGCCGAAAAGGCGCGCGTGATGCCGGCGATCGCCGCCTTCATTTCGAGTAAATCTTGACTCGTCTCGAGCAGCAAGAGGTCGACGCCGCCGGCAACGAGGTGCGTCGCCTGCTCTTGGTACAGGTCGGCGAGTTCGTCGAAGGTGATTTTCGAGAGCGTCGGATCCGACGACGAGATGAGCATACCCGTCGGTCCGAGCGAACCCGCGACAAAGCGCGGCTTCTCGGGCGTCGAAAACGCGTCACAGGCTTCGCGAGCGATCCGCGCCGCAGCGAGGTTGATGTCGACCGTTTTTTCGCCAAGGCCGTACTCATCGAGCTTGAGCCGCGAGGCCGTGAACGAGTCGGTTTCCACGACGTCTGCCCCGGCCGCAAGGTACGCGTCATGGACTTTGCGGATGAGGTCGGGCCGCGTCAGAACGAGCGCCTCGTTGCAGCCATGATATTTCGCGCCGCCGAAATCGTCTTCGGTGAGCTCCATCTCCATGAGCTCGGTGCCCATGGCGCCGTCGAAAACGAGCACGCGGTCCGCAAGAGCGGTTAAGTACGGCGAAGCGGCGATGTCCATACGGCGAGTATGCGCCATCGCGACCACCGCTGAGAAGCTCATTTTGTCGAATAAGACTCAAAAAACAAATACTGGACAAAAGCCCGCGGGTTCGAGAGGCTCGGATTGCGATCTCCAAAGGCTGCGGTCATCGAATCGGGAAGCGGCACATATGCCGATCGTCGAGACCCGCGATCTCTGTAAGTCTTTTGCGGGCTATCGCGCGATCGACGGCGTCTCGCTCGCGGTCGAGGCCGACACGATCCATGCGATCATCGGTCCCAACGGCGCTGGCAAAACGACGTTTTTCAATCTCCTCTCCGGTTTCGCGACACCGACCTCCGGCACGGTTCGCTTCGACGGGCGGGACATTACCGGGCTTGCCCCACATGCCGTCGCGCAACTCGGCATGGTCCGAAGCTTCCAGATCAACAGTATCTTCACGCACCTCTCCGTGCTCGACAACGTCAAAGTTTCGCTCGAATCGAAGACGAACTTGCCGTCTCGCTTCTGGTTGCCGGGACGAGCGACGCGCGTGCTCGATGCGCGTGCGCGTGAACTGCTCGCCGACGTCGGTCTCGACCGCGAGCGCGATTTGCTTGCCGCACAACTCTCCTACGGCCGCAAGCGCGCGTTGGAACTCGCGATCTCCCTCGGCCAAGATCCCAAAGTTTTGCTGCTCGACGAGCCGACGGCCGGCATGGGGACGGAAGACGTCGGCCGCATCGCCGCTTTGATCGGCCGCGTGAAAGCGGGCCGCACGATCGTCCTCGTCGAGCACAACCTCAGTGTCGTCGCCGACCTCTCCGATCGCATCACGGTCTTGCAACGTGGCAAAGTGCTCGTCGAAGGGACGTACGCGCAAGTCCGCGCCGATCAACGCGTCATCGATGC
>JAYTXC010000140.1:0-2790 GCA_043743145.1 Rhodospirillales bacterium | reverse complement strand
CTGTGTAAAGAGATTCGTACCAACCACTCAGGATTCCGTTCGCGCCAACCTCGTGACCACTATCCCTTGGGGCGATCGACATCGCCACGCACAACCGTGAGCGAGGCCACGGGGTCGGGCGTGCGCTGAATCACGTTTTGCGGCGCACGGCCAAAAGCCCAGCCAAGACCCACCAGAAACAGCACGCATCCGAGGATAATTGCGGGCGTTAACGGGACGGCGGAGATGGCAACCGCGGGATAGGTTCCAAGCGTCGCGCGTAGCCGCAAACCTCCGAGATCGACGCTTTGCCCGGCCGGAGCGAAGCCGATGCCGCCGGGGACGAGGCGGCCATCATCATCGTCAACGGCAAAGAGCACCGATGCCGATCCCGAGGGCTGGCCGTGCGCCGCACCCGTCGCTCCGGGCGCACCGCTCGCGAAATAGAATGCCTTGACTTGCCGGTGCAGGGCCGGAATCGCAAACGCGTCCGCCGGCAACATCTTCCCCGCAAGCGCGATTTGCTGCGTGAAGAGCAGCACGGGTGAGAGGAAGGCGGGATTGGTCGGCTGGGTGATCGTGAGATGATCGCCTTTGGACGTTCGCGCCTCGACGTAGGCGGCGGTGCGCGGCACGAGCTCCACGGCGGTTGCGCCGACGAATCGCCGTTCGCCCGGTGGCACGTCGATCGGATCGGCTCCGCGACGCCGAAGGAGCACGTGGCCGTCGCCCCGTGCGATCGCCGTGGCGTCGGCGATGGGAAAGAACGCCGCGGCGCCGACGTCTCCGAGCGGTACCACGGTGCCGGGTGCTCGCGAAACGATTTCGGTATCGGGACCGAGCAGCCCCGAGGCAATTCCAGCCGCGATGACGATCAGCGCTCCCACCATCGCGACGACGAGGCGCGCGCCAACCGTTCCGTCATCGCCGCGACGGCCCGCGAGCGCATAGCCTCCGATCGCGACCGCACCGATGCCAAGGGTTGCCGCGTATTGCCAGGTATGGAAGCCCGACCATTGCGACGCGACATCTTGCGCGAGCACGCATGCAACGCTCGCGAGTGCCGCGATCACGCCGACGACGCGCGGGCTCATCGCGCCTTTGCGGCGAGTGCGAGGCCGACGGCGTCACGCATCTGCGCGAGCGAAAGTTCGCCATCGATGCCGCGCACGATGTGGCCCGTTCGGTCGATTACGAGCGTCGTCGGCAATCCGACCGCCGCGTAGGCGCGACCGTACTGCTGGTCTTCATCAAGCAGGATCGGGTAGCGCAGGTGCATCTCGCGCGCGAAACCCGAGGCCGCAGCGGCCGATTCACCTTGATCGATGCCGAGGACCACAAGCCCCTTCGCGCGATTTTCTTCGTAAATGCGCTCGAGGGCGGGGGTTTCGCTACGACACGGCGCGCACCACGATGCCCACAGGTTGACGAGCACCACACGGCCCCGGTATCGCTCGAGACTATCGGTCGTGCCACCCAGCGTTTTGACGGGATAGCTCTGCGCGGGGGCACCCGCGAGCATCGCGGGACCACCGCCCGCGCCGCCCGCCCCCGTCCCCCCAACGCCAAAATAAAATTTGACGGTCAAAAATACGGCGACGATCGCGACGAGCGAGATCGCCCACCCGAGACTAGGACGAGGCATTTACGTTGATTTCGCAGACTCCGAACGACACCCCCGCACGCGAGCCGCGTCGCGCGACGTGGCGGGCGAGCACGCTCCCCTTGCGCGACGACATCACGGTCGCTATTTTTGAGGCAGGGCGAAGCGATTTCGACGCACCGGTCATCGTTCTCGTCCACGGCATGGGACATTGGACGCAAGCCGCATGGGATTTCGTCGCGGCCGAATTCGAGACGACACATCGTATGGTCGGTTTCGATCTTCCCGGATTCGGCGCGTCGTCGAAACCCACGGTTGCGTACACGCTCGACTTTTTCGCGGGGATCCTCGCCGAGACGATCGCGGCCTCGGTGCGAGACGGGCGCGTCATCCTCGTCGGCCACTCACTCGGCGGACTCATTGCCGCGATCTATGCAGCCGGACACGCGCAACGCGTCGATGCGCTCGTTCTCGTCGATCCGGCCGGCTTCTTACGGACGCCCGCGCTCGTGCTCAAAATGCTCGGCTCGGGTCCGGTGCGTTTTTTGATGCGCAAGATCCGGCCATCGCCGAAATTCGTTCGCCGAACCTTTCGGAACGCCGTGTACGACGCGGCGACGATTCCCGGCGACTACTTCGAACGCGCCGTCGAACTCAGCCGCGATCCGGCGATGCTGCGATCGTTCACCGAAGACTACGCAAATGCGATGACGCAGTTCATGAGGATGAACGTGCTTCATGCGCGTCTCGCCGGGTTCCGCGGAACGACATTGCTCGTGTGGGGTCGCGAAGATCGTTTCGTCCCCGTTAAGGGCCTCGACGCCGCGCGCGAGGTCTATCCCCACGCGACCGCCCTCGTCATCGAGCGCTGCGGCCACTGCCCGAGCATCGAACATCCCGCCCGCCTCGCTTCGGCGATTCGCGACGCGATCGCGTAGTCACCAGTCGCCCATGCGTTCTTCATCGACCTCACCCTCCATCGCGAGCGTCCCCGGTGCGAGGATCGCGACGAGCAACGGCACACCGTCCACGTGCAGTCGCGTCGAATGGTGGTGCACGCTCCGCGCGCGACCGAAGAGCTCGCAGGCACGCGCGAAGACGTCCGGCGCGCAGAACGCGCGCTCGGGCGCCACGTGATACATCGCGCGAAACGTCGCGAAGGCCGCGGCAAATTCGGCGTCATCGAATGTCGCGCCAAGCCGGATTTC
>JAYTXC010000139.1:0-4260 GCA_043743145.1 Rhodospirillales bacterium | reverse complement strand
ACCGCGGCCCAGCTCGAAGCGCTGCCGCAGGTGGGCGACGATCTTTTTCGTTCGATCGCGCGGCTGCCCGGACTATGGCCGCGCAGATGATCACGCCCGAAGCGATCAACTTCATGCGCAAAGAAGCGGGCGGCCTCATCTGCGTTGCGATCATCGGCAAGCGGCTCGACGAATTGCAGATCCCGCTGATGGTAACGGAAAATACGGCACTGCACGAAACGGCCTTCACCGTTTCGATCGAAGCGCGCCATCGCACGACGACGGGCATCTCGGCGCAAGATCGCGCCGCGACGATTCAAGCGATGCTCGATCCCAGCGCCAAGCCTGGCGACTTCTTGCGGCCCGGACATATGTTTCCGCTGCGCGCGCGCGATGGCGGCGTGCTCGTGCGCGCGGGGCAGACCGAAGCTTCAGTCGATCTCGCGCGACTCGCTGGATTCTATCCGGCAGGCGTCATCGTCGAGATCATGGCCGACGACGGCACGATGATGCGCATGGTGGGTTTGCGCGAATTCGGGAAAAAGCACGGCCTCAAACTCGTGACCGTAAAAGACCTCATCGCGCATCGCATGCGTACCGAAAAACTCGTGCAGCGCATCGCCGATTTCGATCTACCGACGACGCACGGTCGCTTTCGCGGGGTCGCGTACGAAACGTCGATCGATTCCGTCGCACACGTTGCGATGGTGATGGGTGATATCGGCGATGGCAAAGACTTGCTCGTACGCGTGCATTCCGAATGTCTCACGGGGGACGCGTTGCATTCTATCCGTTGCGATTGCGCCGCGCAGCGCGATGCCGCGCTCGATATGATCGCAAACGAAGGCCGTGGGGTCTTGCTGTACCTGCATCAAGAAGGTCGCGGGATCGGGCTCTCGGCGAAACTTCGCGCGTACGAATTACAGGATCGTGGCGCCGATACGGTCGAGGCGAATCTCGCGCTCGGGCTTCCCGCCGATAAGCGCGATTACGGCTTGGGCTCGCAGATGCTCGTCGATCTCGGCGTGCGCGAGATGCGCCTCATCACGAACAACCCGACGAAGATCGTCGGTCTCGAGGGCTACGGCCTCACGATCGTCGAGCGCGTTCCCCTCGAAGTCGCGCCGACGCGCTATAGCGCGCGCTATATGGAAACCAAGCGCGAGAAGATGGGGCATCTCCTCGAGGGCAACGGCGGCGGCGTGACGGAGCGCGTACGATGAAGCCGATCGCCGAACGCGACCGCTCGCAGCTTCCTGACGGAACGCGCAAGCGCGTCGCCGTCGTGACGGCCGATTTTTATGCCGATCTCGCGACGTGGCTCGAAGATGGCGCGACGCGCGCGCTCGATGCGTGCGGCGTTGCGCCGGAAGCGCGGTCGTTCGTACGCGTGCCGGGGTGCTTCGAATTACCGCTCGCCGCACAACGCCTCATCGAGAGCGGACGTTACGATGCGATCGTCGCGCTCGGCGTCGTGGTCCGCGGGGAAACGCCGCACTTCGATTTTGTCGCGGGCGAATGCTCGCGCGGGATCATGGAGGTCGGTCTCGCGACGGGCATCCCGATCGGTTTCGGTGTCCTCACGACCGATACGCTCGCGCAAGCCCAAGAACGCGCCGATCCCGCGCGAGGCGATAAGGGGTTCGATGCGACCGTCGCCGCACTCGTGGTTGCCGCGATCTTTTAGGTCGAGGGCTCGCTTGCTATCATGCGAGTCTTTCCCCTATAATTCGCCGAATGGGGCAGCCGGCTATCGGGCGGCGGCTTTTTTCGTGTGAGGAGCCCGCGTGCAAGACAAGACGTTGACGTGTAAGGACTGCCAGGCGGAATTTACGTTCTCGACGCGCGATCAGGGATTCTACGCTGAGAAGGGCTTTGGAAACGATCCGCAGCGTTGTCGCGACTGCCGCGCGCAGCGCAAGACCACGCGGTCGCGGAGCACGCGCGAACTTTTCGACGCGACGTGCGCGAAGTGCAATGTCGCGACGACCGTGCCGTTTAAACCGCGCGGGGATCGCCCGATTTACTGTCGCGAATGTTACGTTGCGATCGGCGCGCAGCCCGCTCCATAACGGAGTGTTCGAGGCCCGCGCCGCGTCGCGTTCGAATGCTGCAATGATGGATGTCGTTTGGTGGGAAGCCGCGAGTCAGGATCGGCCGGCGGCGATCGGTTTCGTCGATCAGCGGCTCCTCCCGCACGATGTCGTTCGATCGCGTGCCGAGACGGTCGACGAAGCCGTCGCGACGATCGCGGGGCTCGGCGTGCGCGGCGCTCCGGCGATCGGCGTATTCGGCGGGTACGGCATCGCGCTCGCACGCATGCTTCACGCCGATGCCGACGACTTCGCGTGCGCGGTGACGCGTATTCGCACCGCGCGCCCAACGGCGGTCAACCTCGCATGGGCCGTCGATCGCGTGCTCGCAACCGCAGCCGATGTGTATCTTGCGGAAGCGCTCGCGATTCAAGAAGAACAGCGCGCCGTCGATCGCGCGATGGGGGAATACGGTGCGGAACTCATGCCGCTCGCGGGTGCCGTGCTCACGCATTGCAACACGGGCCCGCTCGCGACCGCGGGATACGGCACGGCACTCGGCGTCATCATCGCGGCGCACGAACGCGGCCGAAAACTGCACGTCTACGTCGATGAGACGCGGCCCCTGTTGCAGGGCGCGCGGCTGACGACATTCGAACTCGCGCGCGCGGGTGTGCCCGCTACGCTCATCGCCGATGGTGCGGCGGCGGCAACGATGCGCGCGAAAAACGTCCGCGCCGTGATCGTCGGCGCGGATCGCATCGCGACCAATGGCGATACGGCAAATAAAATTGGGACGTTTGGCATCGCAATCGCCGCCGCGCATCTGGGCATCCCGTTTTACATTGCCGCACCACGGTCCACGATCGATTTTCGGTTGCGCGATGGAAGCGGCATCCATATCGAGGAGCGCGACGGCTCCGAAGTGCGCGCGTTCGGCGACGCATCCGTCGCACCGAACGACGTCCCGGTCTACAATCCGGCTTTCGACGTGACACCCGGTCGGTTGATCGCGGGCATCGTGACGGAGTACGGCGTCGCGCGACCGCCGTACGACGAATCGATTCCCGATCTCGCGACGCGACCGCCATTCGGGGCGCTGCTCGCCGCGAAGCACGCGTGAAATTTTACGACTTTACCGATAAAGCGCCAAAGATCGGTCGGCTCGTCGTGATCGAGGGCGTCGAGCGAACGTTTTCCGAGCGCGCGCTCGCCACGATCGTGGAACGCACGCTCGCGCCCGCGGAACGCGATCTCAATCTCGATCGGTTCGTCGCGAGCACGCTCGACGGATTCGGCGCGGTCGCAGCCGCCGTCGCCGCGTTTCCGTTTCTCGGCTCGACGCGCGTCGTCGTGGTTCGTGGCGCGCACGATTTGCGCGCCGACCCGCGTCGCGCGTTACTTGCGGTCGCCGAACGCGTGCCCGAAGGCAATACGCTCGTCATCGAAGATCTCGTCTCGCCTGCGAGCAAACGTCCCGAACCCATCGGCAAGGTATTGGGAAAAGCGGCGCTCCGCATCGACACGACGCCCGGTCCCGAAGCGCGCGAACGATTCGTGCGCGAGACACTCGCAAGCCTCGGTGCGACGGCGGAACCGCGCGCGATCGCGTTGCTGGTCGATGGCGATGCCGATCTTGCGGGTGTGCGAACCGATCTCGAAAAACTCACCCTCGGCGGCGCGACGATTACGTTTGAAGACGTCGCACGCGAGACGCTCGTGACAAACGACGTCCGCGCGTACAAGTACGCGAGCGCCGCCGTGGCCGGTCGCGCGGCAGAAGCCCTCGGGCTCGCAGCGGAGATCTTTTCATCCGATCCGCGCGGCGCCGCGGTTCCGCTCTTGGCCGCGCTTGCGGCGGAGTATTTGTTGGTTTGGGAAGTCGCGCGGCCGGGCGGGTCGCTTCCCCCTCGTGCGAAATGGCGCGAGCGCGAGCTCGGCGGCGTGGCACGGGCGCTCGGGGAGCGCCGGGCACGCGTCGGATTCGAGCGTGCGGTTCGCGGATTCGAGGCGGTCGTGACGGGCCGCGCCGACGACCCGCGCGTCATCGTCGATTTGGCAACCGTTGCGGGTGCACGCGAGCGCTCGTGAACAGGACTCCCTCGAATGGGCGGGCAACGACGCCCGCAGTTACGGGCCTCTGCCCGGCCTAGAACTTTTCAAGGAGTTCTCTTTACATGCGCAGTCTTCTCGCTCGGATCGCCCTCGCCGGCACGTTCGGGATCGCCATCGCCGGTTGTGGGACGCA
>JAYTXC010000138.1:0-1692 GCA_043743145.1 Rhodospirillales bacterium | reverse complement strand
CCTTGACCCGCAACCCCGATCGTTCGCCGACCACCAAACGTACCTCGCGATTTGGCTCGCGTGTTTGGGATTCGCTCTCGCGCTCAATTATGGCGCGATCGTGGTCTGGCGCTTGCGCAATCCGGGCCCCCAAGCGGGGGTGCAGTTTCGTACCGTCGGGATGAGCATCGCGCCCGCGATCTGCTGCGGCGGGGTCGTGACGCTCGCGCTCGTGTGGCGTGGTCTCGACGATCTGCTGCCAGGAATGTGGTGCGCTACCTATGCGCTCGGGCTTTTCGCTTCGCGCGCGATGGTGCCGCGCGAGGTCGTTTTCGTCGCCGCCGCGTTTGGCGCTGCGGGCGCGATGCTGCTTCTGCTGCCCGCGATCAATCCGCTTGCCTGGTGGATCATGCCCAGTGTTTTCGGCATCGGCCAAGTGCTCATCGGCGCGATCGTTCGTGCCGATCTTCCGCAGGAATAGGATGCAGATGAAACCCGTCGCCCCATTTGCCTACGAAGGCCTCGATCGTCTCTTTCATGAGCGCGGACGCCTTGCCGTTTGCACGTGCCTGGTCGCGAACGCCGCTGCAACGCGCTTTACCGCGCTCCAGGAAGCCTGCGGCCTCACCGATGGCAATCTCAATCGTCATCTGCACGCCCTCGCCGAGACGGGGATCGTCGCGCTCGAGCGCATTCGAGAAGGTAATCGCTCGGTCACGACCGTTCGTATCACCGCCGACGGTAAAGCGCGCTTCCTCGCTTATGTCGACGAACTCGAAGCGATCGTGCGCGCCGTCAATGCGACCGAGCCCGCGCGCATGGGGCAAGCCGGAAGCCTCCGTTTGGCGGGCCAATCATGATCGAGCGTCGCCCAGCCGCCGAAATATGCGCGCCGGCGATCGTCCCCAAACACGTGGCGATCATCATGGACGGCAATCGCCGCTGGGCACGGGATCGCGGCTTACCGACCGTCGCAGGCCACCGTGCCGGCGCGACGACATTGCGCGAAATCGCACGGGCAGCCTCAGATCGCGGCCTCGGCATCCTCACCGTGTACGCGTTTTCGCAGGAAAACTGGCGACGCGAGACGCGCGAAGTCTCGCTTTTGATGGATCTCGTGCGTGGGTTCGCGATGGGCGAAGCGAAGGCGCTCCGCGACGCAAATGTCCGCGTTCGCGCGATCGGTCGGATCGCCGTCCTTCCCGAGGCGACGCGGGTCGCCGTGGAAGCGCTCGTCGCCGCGACGGCGTCCTGTGACGGACTGCTTCTCAACCTCGCGCTCAATTATGGCGCGCGGGGCGAACTCTGCGATGCGATGCGGGCCCTCGCAGGCGACGTCCGCAACGGCTCGCTCGCCCTCGATGCAATCGACGACGACGTCCTCGGGAAGTATCTCTACACGGCGGGCCTGCCCGATCCCGATCTGCTCATCCGCACGGGCGGCGAGCTCCGCGTCTCGAATTTTCTCCTGTACCAGATTGCGTACGCCGAACTTTGGGCGACCCGGACGCTCTGGCCCGATTTCGATGCCGCGCACCTCGATCTCGCGCTGGGCGAATTTGCTTCGCGTCAACGGCGCTTTGGTTCGTAAAACTGCAGCTTTGGCGAAACTTTGTTGCGCGCAGTCGGACTTTTCTCGCATGATATACTACACCATGTGAAAACACGGCCGGATATCCGTAACCTCGCCATCATCGCCCACGTCGACCATGG
>JAYTXC010000137.1:0-2400 GCA_043743145.1 Rhodospirillales bacterium | reverse complement strand
AGCACACCGACGGGACGCGATACGGCGACCACTCTTGCGAGCTGAGGTGAAAGAATCGATGTTCGAAAAGAACGACGGTCGGCCTGCGCACGGCACTCGCAACGTGCGTCGCACCCGTATCGACCGTGAGCACGAGCCGACTCTTCTCCAAGACTGCCGCCCACTCTCCGAAGGTGAGCTCGCCGACCACATGATCCGCGACACCCGCAGCGCGCAGGGCCGCCGCGCCCTCGCGTGCGTCGTCGCCATACGTGGCGACGATCGGTAGCCCGAAGACGCGCAGCCGTTCGACGAGCGCGATCGTACTCTCGATCGTGCTCCCACCGCGCAACCAGCGCGCACCGAGTTGGAACGCGATTGCACCCGCCGGAATCGCTGCGACCGCGCGTCGGTCCTCGTCGCCGATCGGGATTACGAGATCGCGCACGAGCGTCTGGCCGCCGGCAAGCGTTACGAGATCGAGCACCTGCTCGACTTCGGGGCGCACGCAATATCCCGGCCGCTTCTCACACAGCGCGGGATCCGCTTCGGAAACCGCGAGTCGCGTGACGTAGAGGCCCGCGGTGAGGCGTGCGAGATAGCGTCGTACGTAGGTATAGCCGACGCGCACGCGCGCGCGCGTCGCGGCAACGAGGGCGAAATCGGCAGCACGCGGGGCGAGCGCGATCGCGAGATCGCAGCGTCCGCGAAAACGTCGACCGAGTGCGGCAGGCGAACCACCCGAAGGTAAGATTGCGATCGCATCGACATCGGGACTCCCTTCGACGACGACGGCGTTGTACGCACTGCACGCAATCGTCACGTGCGCCTGCGGCCACGAGCGCCGGACCGATGCGATCGCGGGCGTAGAAAGGATCAGATCGCCGACGCGATCGAGTCGCGTGAGGACGATGTTCACGCGCTACGTCGCAGCGCGGTGGGAACGCGCCACCGCGTCGAGTTCCGCATAATACGCTTCGCTTGCGAGCGCGCGCGCGGCGCCGAGTTCGCGCGCATCGAGCGGCCGATCGGAATCGAGCGGACCGACCCGTGCTTCGAGCCGCGCGATCGCACCGAGGCGGCGGCGCGCGCGATGATAACTCCGGCGCAACGCGTCGTCGCCCGTCGCGAGCACGACGCGCCAGGTATCGTACCGTTCGCGCAGCTGGACCGCCGTCCGCGCCTGCGCGCGTGCTTGACGCAGCATTCCCGCGACATTGCCCGAACGCGGTCGCGGCTTATAATGGAAAGCGACGGCGAAGCGATTGAACACGCCGCGCACGCCCGCATACCGCAAGCGCAAGCCGAGTTCGATATCTTCCCAGCCATACTCGCGAAACGCTTCGGTAAAGTTTCCGACACGCCGCAGAATCGGCAGCGGCACGGAGACGTTCGACGTCCAGAAAAAATTGCCGGAGTAGTTTGCGAGCGTCCACGCCGGAACGGGTAACCGCTCGAAGCTTTTCGTGTTGATCACGGCACCGCGCACGATCGCGAACGGATGCGCGGTATCGGAACGCAGATGCTCGGCTACGAAGGGCGGTGTCGGCAAAACGTCGTCGTCGATGAAGATGATGCGCTCACCGCGCGCGTGCGCGATACCCGCGTTGCGTGCGCGCGCGAGTCCGGCATTGGGTTGGTCGATGACCGTGAACGCACACGTCGCACGCGCACGTGCCGCCGCGATCACGTCGGCGGTTCCATCGGTCGAGCCGTCGTTGACGAGCACGATCTCGTAATCATCCGATGCATGCGTCTGTTCGAAACACGCGTCGAGCACGCGACCGAGCAGATGTGCGCGATTAAAAGTACAGAGCTGAATCGTCGCGCGCATTTAGTACAGCTTCGCTCCATCGGGCACGTCGCGTTCGAGCGCGGTGAGGACGACGTTGCCCGCGGCGTCGTGCGCGCCGAGGACGAGCACTTCGCTTGCGAATCCCGCGATACGTTTTGGCGCGAAGTTCACGACAGCGAGGACGCGTCGTCCCACGAGCGTCTCCGGCGTATAGTTCGCGACGATCTGCGCGCTCGACCGGCGCGTGCCGATCGTGGCTCCAAAATCGAGCGTGAGCCGATACGCCGGTACGCGCGCCTGCGGAAACGGCTCGGCGGTTACGATCGTGCCGGCGCGAATATCGAGCTTCGTAAAATCCGCGTACGCGGCGGTTCCGAGTTCGCTCACATCTGACATCATGCGTGCGCTTCGGGTCCGCGCGCGAGCAGCCCGCTCGCCGCGGCCACGACGGCCTCGAGATCGAGCGCGGCGATGCACGCGAAATCCGGACACGTCTCTTTGCGATGTCCCGGCGGACACGGGTACGACGCGCGAACGACCGCCGTTCGCACGCCGAGTGGTGCCCAGCGATCGGGCTCGTCTGATTGCAAGGCGAAAATGCCGACCGTCGGCGCGCCGACGGCCGC
>JAYTXC010000136.1:0-1928 GCA_043743145.1 Rhodospirillales bacterium | reverse complement strand
CTCTTTCTCGTTGCATGAAGACTCTCTTACCACGAGGGAGGGTTGTTGAATCAGGAGGACGTCCACGTTGCGATGAATTGACGGAAGCAGCCGAGATCGAGTATAGTTTTGCGTCGGCTGTCCTCACGGACGCCGCGCGCTCGTCTCACGACGGCGTGACCGAACGCAATCGCCGCACGTTCGGGATCAGACCGGCTTCACGGCCGGTCGAGGCGACGACACCCCGGGTTCGTAATGCGGGGCAAGATAAATCTAACGGAGCACCTTTGGCCGCCAAAAAACAGACGAAGACGCGTAAGAAGCGCGAGTTTAAGAACGTTGGATCGGGCGTCGCACACATCCATTCATCGTTCAACAACACGATCGTCACGATCTCCGACAATTCGGGCAGCGTCATCGCCTGGGCTTCCGCCGGCAATTTGGGCTTCAAAGGCTCCAAAAAGTCGACGCCGTTTGCCGCGCAGATGGCCGCCGAAGCCGTTGCCCGCAAGGCGATGGACCACGGAATGAAGTCGGCGGAAGTGTACGTGAAGGGCCCAGGCGCGGGACGCGAAGCGGCGATTCGCTCGCTCCAAGCCGCCGGTCTCGAAATCACGCTCATCAAAGACGTTACGCCGATTCCGCACAATGGTTGCCGCCCGCCGAAACGGCGCCGGGTCTAGGGATAACAGATGTCACGCTATACGGGTCCCGTCTGCCGCCTCTGCCGCCGCGAAACTGCGACGAGCAAAACAGGCGAGAAGATCAAACTCTTCCTCAAGGGCGATCGCTGCCTCTCGAAAAAATGCGCCGTCGAACGCCGTGGTACGGCACCGGGCCAAAAGACGCAGGGCAAGCCCAGCCGTCAGAAAGTCTCGGAATACGGCCGCCAGCTGCGCGAAAAGCAGAAGATGCGTCGCTACTACGGTGTGCTCGAGACGCAGTTCGAGAACTACTTCCGCGAAGCCGCACGCGTCCCGGGTCAGACCGGTAAGACGTTCCTCCAGCTGCTCGAACGCCGCCTCGACAATGTCGTGTACCGAATGAATTTCGCGATGAGCCGCGCGCAAGCGCGTCAACTCGTGACGCACCGCCACTTCAAAGTCAACGGTCGCCTCGTGAATATCCCGAGTTTCCTCGTGAAGGCCGGCGACACGATCACCGTCGCCGACCGCTCGAAGACGTCGCTGATTTTCCAGGCCAACGCCGAGTACGCGAAGGCTCGGCCCCATCCCGAATGGCTCACGTTCAATGAAACCGATTTCGCGATCGTCGTCAGCGGCTTGCCGTCACGCGAACAGATCGACACGCCGGTCGACGAACAGCTCATCGTCGAATACTACAGCCGTTAATCACTGATATCGCTGCTAGGCGTCCGATCGTGACTCGCGAGGCGAGTTGCGGATAACGTAAGCGGCACGAAGGAAACACCCAACAGAATGAATCTTCTCGACAACCAGCATGCATCGACAATTGAAGTGCGCGAGCGGCGCGACAATTACGCGAAGTTCGTGATCGAGCCGCTCGAGCGTGGCTTTGGGATCACGCTCGGTAATTCGCTGCGCCGTGTCTTGCTCTCGACGATTCCGGGCGCCGCGGTGACGTACGTTAAAATCGATGGCGTGTTGCACGAGTTTTCGACGATTCCGGGCGTCGTTGAAGACACGACGAATCTCTTGCTCAACCTCAAGGGGTTGCCGATCAAGCTCAACTCCGACGAACCGAAAGTCTTGACGCTCACGGTCAGCGGCTCAAAAGAAGTGACGGCATCGGATATCACACCCGACGGCGATGTGGAGATCTTACAGCCGGGCTACCACATCGCGACGATGACCGCGAAGTCGGCAAAGCTTTCGATGGAAATCGGCGTCGAGAAATCGCGCGGCTACGTAACGGCCGATAAGCAGAAGAACGTCGAGCACATGATCGGGCTCATCCCGATGGATTCG
>JAYTXC010000135.1:0-9963 GCA_043743145.1 Rhodospirillales bacterium | reverse complement strand
ATGCCGAAGCCGACCGAATCGCTCGCGGGCAGCGGCGTTCACGTGTATTTCGCGCTCCCGGCCTCGGGTGATGCGCCGCTCGAGGATGGCGAACTCACTTCCGACGCGCTCTTCGCGATTGGCGGCCTTCTGCAGCACGCGCCGGCGTTTACGGCAATCTGCAATCCGACCGTTAATTCCTACAAACGCTTAGTCGCCGCGTGGGACGCGCCGATCTATACCGTTTGGTCGCATCGAAGTGCCAACGCGCTCGTGCGCGTTCCGACGACCGAAGATGGTCGCGTGCGCCTCGAGGTGCGTAGCGCCGATCCGTCGTGCAATCCCTATCTCGCGATGACGGTCTTGCTCACGAGTGCAGCCGACGGCATCCGATCGCATGCCCTGCCTGGCGATCCGCTCGTCGGGTCGACCTACGATCTCAACGACCGCGAACGTGAACGGCGACGTATTCGCACGCTCCCGAAATCGATGCGCCAGGCGCTCATCGAGCTCGACGCCGATCTCATCGTGCGTGGTGCGCTCGGGGATCATATCTATCACGCATTTCGCGATGCGAAGAAAGCCGAGTACGAGCGGTACCGCCGCGCCGTGCACCCGTGGGAACGTGAAGCATACCTGCGTGTGTATTAGGATGGAGGCCCCGTGCGGTGGCTTTCCTTTCTCGTATCTTCGCGTGATGCTACCGCGATGAACGGTCGCCTGCCCGTCCCGGAACCCCTCGCCTACGCGATCGCGTCGGCGTCGGAACGCCGCGCTGCAGCGCTGACGGCCTTCGCCCTCATTGCCTTCGCGGCGATCGCGAGTCCCCTGGGTTCGCACGTGCTCGTGGTTGGCGATTCGGTCATCCCCGCGACCAATGCAGCGGCATTCGTCGCGCTCCTGGTCTCGGCGACCATCGCGCGCAATCAATTTCGGACGTCACACTTCGCGCCATTCGCATTTTTGAGCGCGAGCTTCGCACTCACGGCCGCGCTCCTGGTTCCCTACACGCTCGCATTTCCGCGCGCGTTTTCGCCAAATGCGTTCGGGCTCGGGCCGCAGGTGCAGATGTGGCTTTGGGTCGATTGGCACGCGGCCTTCGTCCTCGGGATCGGCGCCTACGTGTGGTCGGAGAGCTTCTTCGCACGTCGAACGCTCGACCAAACACGAGCCTCGCATGTCGTCCGGACGTACGTCTCGGTCGTCGTCGTCGTTTGGACGCTCATCACGCTCGCGATTTTCACGAACGGGAACGCGCTTCCCATCCTCATTACCGAGCGCGGAACGACGCCGATCTTCCATTCATTTGTCGAAGCGCTCTTACTCGCTTCGTGTGCGATCGTTTTCGTAACGCTGGTCGCTCGGACGCTCTTGCGCCATACGACGCACCTGTGGCTCGGCGTGGTGCTCGTAGCGTTTGCGGTCGAGACCTACACGAGCGGTCAGGTTGCCGTCCGCCATTTCTCGGCGCCCTGGTATCTGGGCTTGTTCGAGGGGCTCGCGTGGCAAACGATCTTCCTCACCGTGCAGTTACGCCATTCGAACGAACAACTCGCCGCGTATGCGAACGACAAACGCTCGCTCGTCGAAGCGACGCTGCACGACGCACTGACCGGCGTCTACAATCGGCGTGGATTCGACGCGCGACTCAAAGAAGCGATCGCCGATTGCCAGGTCGCGCGCGCGCCGCTTGCGGTGCTGGTTCTCGATCTCGATCACTTCAAATTGTATAACGATTACTTCGGTCATCTTGCGGGCGACGAAGCCTTGCGCGCCGTGGGGAAGGCGCTCAGCAAGATCGTGAATCGGCAGACCGATTCATGTTGCCGCGTCGGTGGCGAAGAGTTCGCGATCGTGCTCGCGCCGACCAATGTCGCGGGGGCGCAGATGCTCGCCGAGCGCGTCCGCGAAGCCGTCATGCGGTTAGACATCGCACATGCACCCGATGCTTCGCATGCGGTGCTCACGGTGAGCCTCGGCTATGCCATCGTCGATCCCGCGTCGGGGATCGATGGCGTGGAAGCCTATCGTCGCGCCGATCGCGCACTCTACCGCGCGAAAGATCTCGGCCGAAATCGCATCGCGATTTACAACGTTCCCACGCCGCGCGAGAGCGGACTCCGCGCCGTCTGAGCTGCCGCCTCGCGTAAGAGTTCCCACGCGCGCGCGACGTCTGCTTCCGTCGTGCGTTCGTTTCCAATCGCAAGACGAATGACGACGTTGCCATCGAGCTTCGTCGTTGAAAGAAAGACGTCGCCCGTCGCGTTGACGGCGTCGACGATCGCCGAGTTGACGTCGTCGTCGTCGCCGTACCGAAAACAGACGACCGAGAGCGGGTGCGGCGCGACGACGCTCCACCCGGGCTCGCCACGAACGAACGCCGCGAACGTCTGCGCGAGATCGATGTGTGACCGAAGGCGATCGCGCATGCCACGAACACCGAGGTGCCGCATCGCGAACCACAGCTTGAGCGCGCGGAAGCGACGACCGAGTTGGAGTCCGTAGTCCATGTAATTGCGCACGCCGATTTCCGGCGTCACGAGATAGTCAGCGACCAAACTAAACGTCCGCCGCAAGAGCGGCATGTCCCGGACGTAGAGCACGGAGAGATCGATCGGCACGAAGAGCCACTTGTGCGGGTTGACGACGACGCTATCGGCGTGCTCGCAGCCCGCGAGGAGATACCCGAACTCCGGCAAGATCGCCGCTGGCCCCGCATACGCGGCATCGACATGCAGCCACGTCGCGTAGCGCTTGCAGATCGCCGCGATCTCCGGGACCGGATCCGACGACGTCGTCGACGTGGTGCCGATCGTCGCGGCAACGCACATCGGCCGCATGCCGCGCGCCACGTCCTCGTGTAGCGCAGCTTCCAACGCGTCCGGCCGCATCGCATACGTGGCATCGACTGGCACGCGGACGACGTTCGCGCGCCCGACCCCGAGAGCGATCGCCGCTTTCTCGACATGGGAGTGCGTGTGTTCCGTGATGTACACGCGCAACGTCGGGAGATCGTTGCGCCCCGCGAGACCGCGCTCGCGGATATCGAGCCCGAGCGATTCGCGTGCCGCAGCGAGCGCGGTGAACCCACTCGTCGATGCGGTATCGTACACGATACCGTGCAAACCCGCGTCGAGACCGAGCAACTCGCGTAACCAGCCGACGACGACTTCTTCGAGTTCCGTCGCGGCGGGCGACGTGCGCCAGAGCATCGCATTGACGTCGAGTGCGGCCGCGAGGGCTTCAGCGATGACGGTGATCGGCGTCGCGCTAATCGAAAAATACGCGAAAAACCGCGGGTGGTTCCAGTGCGTGATGCCCGGCATCACGAGCGATTCGAAATCGTCGAAGATCCGTTCGAACGATTCGCCCTCGAGCGGCGCGTGCGTGGGAAGTGCGCGCGTCAAATCACCCGGTTGCGACCGAGAAAGAACGGGGTAGGCGCTCGGATCGCGGTAGTAGTCGTCGATCCAACGAGCCGCGCGATCGAAGGCGTTTAAGAGATCGGCCAAATGCCAACGATCTCGTCGATATAGATGGTGGTTCCTTGTTGACCCTCACGCCCCAGGAAGACGGAGATCGATTTCTCGGAGAGCAACTCGGTCCGCAACGTGCCCACGTGCTCGGAGGCGTCGTTCATACGGATGCGGACTGGCCGATCGGCGTATAAACGTAATTCGGCTAAGCGCATGTCCGTGGGACGACAGCGTACTCCGCAGGGTTCCGAGTCTGCTCGGAGGAGCCGCCGCACGGAAGTCACGGGCGGAGGCGCGAATTCCCACATGGACTACGCGCTAGAACGCACGCCGCGCACGAGGGATTGCCAATGAAGTACCGGACGTACCCGAAAACCGACATCACCGTTAGCGAGATCGGCTTCGGCCTTTGGACGACGTCGACGGATTGGTGGGGCAAGATGACCGACGACGAAGCCGTCGCGCTCTTGCGCGAAGCACGCGATCTCGGGATCACGCTTTTCGATGCCGCCGATACCTACGGCAACGGCCGCAGCGAAGAGCAACTCGCCAAAGCCTTTGGCAATTCACGCGAAGGTCTCGTCTACTCGACGAAATTCGGGTACGACTTCTACACGTACGCGGGCGAACGCAAAGGGCAGCAAGAGATCCCGCACGATTTTTCGCCCGCCTTCGTCCGCTATGCGCTCGAACAGTCGCTGCGCCGGCTCCAAACCGACGTGATCGATATCTACTCGATTCATAACGCGCACCTCACCGAAATCGCCAACGACGAACTCTTCGCGTTGCTCGAAGCCTTCAAAGCCGAAGGGAAGATCCGCAGTTACGGCGTGGCGCTGGGGCCCGCGATCGGTTGGCTCATGGAGGGGTGTGAGGCCGCGACCAAACGCAACGTGACGAACATCCAGATGATCTGGAATATGTTCGAACAGTTCCCTGGCAACGCGATGCTTCGCGCCGCGTACGACGCGCATGCGGACTCGGGGTACCAGATCCGCGTGCCGCATTCCAGCGGCATGCTCGAGGGCCGCTACACGCTCGACACGACGTTTCCACCCGGCAACCACCGCATCCATCGTCCCAAGTCGTGGCTGATCGCGGGCGTGCAAAAAGTCGAGACGATTCGGTTCCTCGAAACAGCGACGCGGACGCTCGGCCAAGCCTCGATTCAATGGCTCCTCGCCGAGCCGCGCGCGATGTCGGTGTTGCCGAATATCTACGACCGCGAACAACTTCGCGAATTCGCGGATGCATCGGATTGCGCGCCGCTCACCGCGGACGAACTCGCGCGCATCGCCGAACTCGCGAAGACGAATTTCGGCGTGGAAGAGCCTGCGATGAAATACAAGGGCACGATGTCACTCGAACCCGCCGAGCCCGCAGCGGCCATGGCGAGCGCGTAACGTCCGTGGCATCCGAGTCGATTCTCACACGCGACGCGCCCGCGCCGATCGGTCCGTACAATCAGGCGATCCGCGCGGGCGGCTTCCTCTTCTGCAGCGGCCAAATTCCGCTCGACGTCGCGACGGGCGAACTCGTTTCGGGCGATATCTCGGCGCAAACTCGCCAAGTCATGAAAAACATCGGTGCCGTACTCGCCGCCGCAAACGCCACGTTCGCACACGTGGTGAAGACGACGATCTTTCTCGTCGACATGAACGACTTCGCCGCGGTCAACGCGATCTACGGCGAATCGTTCCCAGTCGACGCACCGGCGCGATCGACCGTCGCCGTCGCCGCGCTACCCAAGGGTTCGCGCGTCGAGATCGAGGTCGTCGCCGCGCTGTCGTAGCGCCATGCCTACTTGATCTTCACCCGCAAGATGAACGTTGCGGTCGCGCCGGTTGGGAAGGCTTGACCGTACGCATACGTCACGGTTCCCGTCGTACCCACTGCCGGATTCGCGATCGTGCATGTGGTAACGCCGACCGGGAGCGGCCCGCATGTCGCACTCACGAACGTCGTTTGCGACGGCACGGGGTCGTTGATGGCGAACGTCGTCAGCGGAGCGCCCGTCGTGTTCGTGAACGAGAGTGCGTATTCGAGCGTGTCGCCCGGGATGCCGAGGTTTGCGGTGACGCCCGTCGTCTCGCCCTTGGTGATGTTGCGGACGGTTTTACTGAGACCGTTGGTTTGGGTGACGGTCGTCGAGATCGTTGAGACATTCGAGTTGGGATCGAAATTCGTGGCCGGCGGCGCGACCGTCGCCGTGTTGACATACGGATTGGTCGGCGTCGTTGGGGCTTGCGCGCTGATGCTATACGTGACCGTTCCGCCAACGGGCAAGGTCGCAACGATGCCGACGAGCGTCTGTCCGGTCACGGTCGTCGTCCCGCAGACGGCGCCATTCGTTCCAACGCAGGTTGGCGTCCCTTTGATCGTGATACCGGCCGGAACGGGATCGGAGACGGTCGTTCCATCGGCGCGCCCGGGACCCGCATTCGTCACGACAATCGAGTATGCGACGAGGCCGCCCGGAGACGCCTGCGTCGTTCCGGATTTCACGATGGTTAAGGCATTGATCAAACATTCGGCAGCCGAACTTACGCCGGGAATCGTCGCAGGCGCCGCCGTGAACGACCGCCCGGGCTGACCGGGCAATGCGCCGTACGGCACGGCGGCTAAAAGCGTATCGCCGTTTGCACCGCCGTTGACCGTCGAGGTCATCGCCGACGATGTGATGATGACACCGCCGCCACCGCCGCCGCCAGGGCCGTGTTTTTCCGTCGCCGTCGCCGTCCCGGCAACCGTACTTGCCCCTTTACCACCGCTAGCTATGGCGCTCGTTCCGGTGATCGCATTGGTGGCCGTCACAACGATCGACCCTCCTGCACCACCCGCACCACCGCCGTCGATATCCGCATCGACGCCGCGCGCGCCATTCGCGCTAAGGCTACCGCCGCTCACCGTCGCAGCGCGGATGAGAATCATACCGCCGCCAGCACCGCCGCTTGACCCGAACGGCGGATTCGTATTGTTGTTAATCGTGCCCGCCCCACCGCCACCACCGAGGACGACACGACCGGCGCCCACGGGTGCGAACGCAATCCCGCCGAGCCCACCGACCTGATAGATATCATTGCCAGGATCGACGACGCCCGCAGCTTCGGCCGTGGTGCCCTGCTCGAGTGGCGACCAATTATTGCCACCGAGCCCGCCGTCGCCGCCGTTGGCACCACCGCCCCCGCCGGTATTATAATCGTTGGCCTGCGGGTCCGCATCCGTACCGCCCCCGCCCGCAATGCCCGGCGCTCCGCGCGCGGCGCTTCCACCGGGCATCGTGTCGGTTGCCGCGGTCAGAATCACGGTACCCGTGTACACGAGCTGCGGAGTGCCGACGGTCCCTTCGCCCTTGTCGCCATCGTAACCGATCGCGCCGCCGACGGCGTAATCGAAATTCACCCCAAGCGCCGGGGCATTTGGTGATCCGACTTGCGAGAGTCGACCTCCGCCACGGAAGCCGGCGAAATCAGCGTTGACCGTTCCGGTGACGGTGACCGTGCCGCTCGCGTCGATTGCAAAAATACCGCCGCTCGTCCCATTCCAAGGGCTGACGGCAGACCCGGCGATGTTCAGCGTGACGTTGTTGTAGCGCGGGACGCGCACGACTTGATACGTCTGGCCGCCCTTGGTCGCCGTCTGCGCGGCCGTGTGGTACGTGTTGACGAGCCCGCCACCCGCGCCGTTGCCGCGAATCGTAAACGTATTCGCGGCGGCAGCGGTGACGATCGCATATTCGTAAAGCCCCGAAGTATTATCCGAGGTGACACCACGGCCCGTTCCGTTGTTCGCACCATACGCGGTGGTGTCGGAGGCGTTGATCGACGAGTCTTGCATCTGGATGATGAGGACTTCATCGTTCACCGCTATCGCCGTCGTGCCGTTGAGCACGCCGATCGGAACCGTCGTCGAGCCGGCTGCCGCCGTTCCGGTTCCCGGGTAATAACTATTCGGCGACGCTGTGACCGTCGTCGTTCCCGCCGGGGGCGAAACGAGCGGACAGAGCTGTGCTGCCGATGCCGGGGTCGAGCACGCGACCATTGCCGCGAGCAACGATGCCCCGAGTCGCACGCGTACGATGGAGATCACTGGTCGTCGTTACCCGAGCCGAACACACGGTCGACGGCATTTGCTATCGTCAGCGATGCGATTCGCAGCGAGTCGAAGGGCGGGGGATACACGATGTTTTTGATCTTTCGATGAAGATTGCGCGAAAGCGGTTTGAACGAAATCGACGGCTTGGGCGAGCGATGATGCATGTGAAACGACGCGATCGTATCTAGTTAATTTTTGTCCGTAAGAGAAACGTCCCGGTCGAACCGGAGGCGAGCGCTCCCGTATACGTATACCTCACCGTAAGCGGCGATGTCGATGGCGGAGTGACGGTGCATGCCGTCACGCCCGTCGGCAGCACACCGCACGACGCGCTTACGTAGGTCGTGTTGGTCGGGATCACGTCGCTGATCGAGAAGGACGAGATGGGCGATCCTGTCCTGTTGTTGAACGAAATCCCATACTCGAGCGTATCGCCGGGCTTCCCCGTATCGGCGCTGACGCCCGTCGTTTCGCCGCTCGTCACATTGCGGACCGTCTTCGTAAATCCAGCGTTGGCCGTAACGGCGGTCGTCACCGACGAACTATTCGGCTTTTGATCGGCGGTGCCATTCGGAGGGGCGATCGTCGCCGTATTCACGGGACTTCCGATTGCGGTTGCCCTGGCATTAATCGAAAAGGTCACCGAACTGCCCGAGGGGAGCGTCGCAATCGTACTCGACACGGTCGAATTGACGACCGCTACCGAGCCACAAGCGGCTGCGCCCGAGGTCACGGCGCACGTCGGTGCGCCGACGATCGTCGTGCCGGCCGGCAATGTATCGCCAAACGTCGTTCCGTTTGCGGCCGACGGGCCCGGGTTGCTCACGAGCACCGAATACGCGATGAGGCCATTCAGTGCGGCCGTCGCGGGAGCGGTCTTCGTCACCGTAAGATGGGCAAGCGGTATCACGGTTGCGGTATCTGTCGACGTGTTATTTCCCGGCACCGGATCGGGGATACCGGGCGTCCCACCGGCCGGTGGTGCGACGGTCGCGGTATTATTTACGGCACCCGTCGTGCCCGCGTTAATCGTTGCCGCGATCGTCAGGGTGATGCTGTTTCCGGGCGCGAGCGCGAGTCCCGTCCACACGCCCGTGCCGCTCGCGTACGTGCCTGTCGACGGCGTGTACGTCGCGCTTGCGGCGTTCAACGTCGCCGGCAAGGGGTCCGTGACGCTCAACGACGCGAGCGTGCATCCCGTCGCAGCAAGGGAATTATTCGTCACCTTCAGCTGATACGTGAGCGTCGTGTTCGGATAGATCGGATTTGCATTCGTGTGCGTCTTGACGATCCCCAGGTCGACGTTTTGCAGTGTCGGTAGTGACGCAAAATCGTTAATGCCGCCAACAATGTTTTTCGTGATACCCGTCGCCGTCGCGGCACCGGTTGCTGTGTTGAGCCGATAGAGCACGGTGGGATTTGTCGCCTGATCGCCCGCATAGAGCAGGCCATCGTTCCCGTAGGCGATACCGAAGAGCCGCACGGTGCTTGCGACTCCCGTCGATCCCACGAGTGTTGCCGCGGCTGTCGTCGCCGAAAGAATCGTTACCTTGTAGAGGTCAAACGATGTGCCGTTCAGCACGACCGAATAATACTGATTTGGGTTGACCGGATCGAAGGCGAGGTCGCCGGGACCGACCGGCATATTCGCTACCGCCACCGGCGTCGCCACACCGCTTACCACGTCGATCGTATACACGTTCGCGAGTGAGTTGTCGCCGGCATAGAGGGCACCCGCGCTATTAAAGCCGGCACGAACGAACGTGCCGAAACCCGCATTGAGACCGCTGAGTGTCACCGGCGTGCCAGCCGTGTTCGTCGCCGGGTCGAAGCTCGAAAGCCGTGGAGCCGCCTCTTCCGAAATATAGTAGATTTTCCCATCGATCGGGCTCCGCGCTGCGGCTGCAGAGATGAACGACGACGCCCCCCGCAATAGTGGGGCGAGCGCGTTCGTCGGATCGAACGAATAGATGTTTGTATTTGCCGAAGACGTCGAAAAGATGAGGTTATCGTTGCGGCAGATTGCCGCGCCCGCAATGGACGACACCACGGCGACGCACATGATGAGGAAACCGAACACGCGCGCGAACATCATCGCACCGCGGCGCGTCGTCACGGTGTATCTTTACCCCAGCCGAAAATGCGATCGATGACGCTCGTTGCCGTCACATACACACCACGGCGTGTCGGCGCAACAGCGAGCGAGGGATCGGGCGATCCGCTAAAGTTATAGCCGGCAGCAAGGCGCATCTCGGCACCGAGACGGTAGCCCGCTTCGATTGCGAAGCCCGTCGTCGACGCGCCCGCGATCCCGTGTGCGGAGAGAAAGCGCGCTTCGGCTGCGAGATCGAATCGATGACCGATGCGCTGCGTCCCGCGAATGTCGAAGAGCGACGAGTGCGCGGGATAATAG